>JAHQYN010000004.1 GCA_024421085.1 Acidimicrobiia bacterium | reverse complement strand
GCCTCGATCCGCGACCGCTCACCAAAACACAAACGCTGTGCCATACTAGAAACCTCCATCGGTTCGGTTGCTGACTCTTCACCGGCCATTATGGCCGACCTGTCGCAACCACCGATGGAGGCCGCCCGCCCTCAACCACATGCCCCGCAAACTCCACAACTGGAAACCTACACAACACGTCTACACTATGCTCTGTCGCAACCACCGATAGAGCTTGCCATCCCTCGCGTTCAGGCGTGGACTCTCACCCCACCGACCCCGACCTCGAACGCGAAGAGCCTCTAATCGTGATTCACGGGACTTTTTCTCGCTTGATCCGCTATAGTATCATCCAATAAACTTCCAAATTGTATTTTGTGAGGTTTTTCCACAAGGATGGTCAAATGAGTCTTGAAGAGGCAATGCCTCCCCCAAGCGCCCTGCTGTCGTTCACTGCCAGCAACGTTCGTTCCTACCGCGACGAGGTGAACTTCTCGTTGCTCGCGACGCGTTTTGCCCGGCAGCAAGTCCGTAGAGAACTCAGCACCCGCGCCTCGAGGACCCCCATCGGTGTGCTACCCACCGCCGGGGTCTTTGGTGCGAATGCTTCGGGCAAGTCAACGCTCCTGCTGGCGCTCGCGGACATGCGAGCCGTCGTTATCGGTTCGTTCCGCAGCGGGACCCGATCCAGTGGGGTCTACCGTCGACGGTTCCTGCTCGACGACGCCTACAGGTCCCTGCCGACCAGGTACGAAGTCGAACTCATCTTGCATGGGGTGCACTGGCAGTACGGTTTTGAGGTCAACGACGATCGAATCCTCGGTGAGTACGCCTACCATTACCCCCATGGCCGACAGGCTATGGTGTTCGACCGGACCCTAGACAGTATCTCGTTTGGGCCCCCGTTCCGGTCCTCAGGGCGTGCACTCGGTCAACTGATGCGAGACAACGCGCTGTTCTTGTCGGTCGTGGGTGCCGCAGATGATGAACGACTCGGTCCGCTCTTTGAGTGGTTCCACCACAACCTCCTCCTCGCACAGGCCAACAACAGGGGTGCGCGCGTCGTGCGTACCGCGGAGATGGTCAAAGAACCGGACACCAAGGAGCGGGTCATGGCGCTGGTGCGCGCCGCAGACCTCGGTGTGTGCGATATCGAGCGGGCGATTGTCGACCCAAGAGTAGCTGAACAGCTTCAACTCGCCCTGCGGGTGCTGCGGGGCGAGGAAGGCAATCCGGAGGACTCCGATCATGAGATCAAGGTCGTGTTCGAGGACTCAGTTCGCCTCAAGCATAGCGCAGCGGTCGGCGATGTCGAGCTTGACGCTGAGTTCGAGTCCCTCGGCACCATGGTCTGGGTCGGTCTGATCGGACCCGTCCTCGACGCGCTCGTTGAAGGCCGCGTTCTTCTTGCCGACGAACTAGATGCCAGCCTTCACCCCCACCTGGTAGCGCTCCTCGTCGAGATGTTCCAAGACCCCAAGCGAAACTCGCGCTGCGCCCAGTTGATCTTCAACGCGCATGACACCAGCGTGCTCGGAGACTCCGAGCAGAGCGTTCTCGGTCGAGACCAGATCTGGTTCGCAGAAAAGGACATAGAAGGCGCAACCACCGTCTACCCGCTCGTCGAGTTCCGACCACGCCGCGACGAAGCACTCGGTCGGCGCTATCTGCAAGGACGCTACGGTGCAGTACCGGTCCTAGACCACGGCGAAATCCGAGCCGGACTGGACCTAGTCGACAAATGAAACGACCCAGAAACGGCAGACCCCGCCGACCAGTAGGGAAACGAGACCATCGCCGAATCATCCGAGTGCTCACCGAAGGAGCGGTCACCGAACCCGGCTATCTCGCGCAGTGGGCCCGTCGAAACCGCGGCGTCCATATCGACGTAGCTGACTCCGGCATGGTGCCGCTCAGCCTTGTTCAGCGTGCCCGCGACTACCAGAAAGCCAACCGGCCCCCACGACGCAAAGGTCGCGGTGTCGAATTCGACGAGATCTGGTGCGTGTTCGATGTCGACCAACACGTCAACCTCACACAGGCGATCAACGAAGCCCAACAAAGCGGCATTGATGTCGCGCTCTCTAACCCGTGCTTTGAACTCTGGATCATCCTCCACTACGAGGATCAGACCGCCCACATTGATCGTCGCAACGCCCAACGTCGAGCACGAGTCCTCGGCGCGCTAGACGCCAAGCGTCTAGATCCACGGAACATCGAAGCGTTACTCGGCGGCTATGACGCTGCGAAGCTACGAGCACAGCAGCTTCGACAGCGCCACATGGGAAACGGCTCGAATCCCACGGAGAACCCGAGCAGCACCGTCTGGGAACTCGTTGACCGACTACTCTGATTTGTCGACTCGAGTGCCATTGGCCGACCAGCAGAACCAGGGCCGGTCGCGGGATGAAGTTCGTAGTGGCGGATCTGTCGAACTGGTCACGATGCGCAACGAGTGCGTAGGCGCGCCGCACCAGCAACCGCCCCCGGTCCGTTACTCCGCTGAACGCAAGTCACCAACTCCATGGTCAGCGTCGAGACCGTCTGCACACGATGCGGTCATAGGCGCCCGGCGCCTCAGCCGCCAAAGCGTCGTTTGCTCCGCGCCTGCTTGTTTTTGTTGGTTTTGCTGGGGGTATGAACTTTCTTGGGATTTTCTGGAACGTCCAGTTCGTGCGTATCTGTTGGTAGCGTCGCTGGAATGAAAGTTGGGGTGCTTACCGGTGGTGGCGACTGTCCTGGCTTGAACGCGGTAATCCGAGGTGTCGTGCGCAAGGCCGAGCGGGAATACGGCGACGTGGTTGTCGGGTTCCTCGACGGTTGGAGCGGCCTGCTCGAAGATCGCGCGATGCCACTCGACGTCGAGGCTTGCCGAGGACTTCTGACCCGCGGAGGTACCGTCTTGGGGACGAGTCGCTACCAGCCCTACATGTTTGATGACGGGGTTGAACGGGTGAAAGCCACCATGGCCCGACACTTCGTTGATGCGCTGATCGTCATCGGAGGAGAGGGAACTCTCTCGGCCGCCTCTCGAATCTACGCCGATGGCGTGCCTTTGGTCGGCGTGCCCAAGACCATCGACAACGACATCAACGGGACGCAACGGACCTTCGGTTTCGACACCGCGGTGCAGACTGCGACTGATGCGATCGACCGACTCCACACCACCGCGGAGTCCCATGATCGGGTGATTGTCGTTGAGGTGATGGGCCGCCATGTGGGACACATTGCCACCTGGGCCGGGATCGCCGGCGGCGCCACGATAGTGCTGGTTCCAGAGGTGCCGTTCGATATCGGCGCGATATGTGAGTCGCTCAGGAGAAGGCACCGGCGAGGGCGCTTCTCCTCGATAGTGGTAGTTGCGGAGGGCGCGGTTCCTGTGCCTGGATCGCTTACGGTCGCTGAGCCGACAATCGACGAATACGGCCACGCCAGACTCGGTGGAATCTGCAACGTCGTGGCTGAGGAGATCGAACAACGTACTGGCTTCGAGACGCGGGTCACCGTGCTTGGACATGTCCAGCGCGGTGGTACCCCCTCGGCGCTGGACAGAGTGCTCTCCACTTGGTACGGGGTTGCCGCCATGCGTGCGGCGCACGAAGGCGACTTCGGGACGATGGTTGCTTTCAACAACAACAAGGTCGAGCGGAGGCGTCTCGACGAGTGTGTCTCGACGCTGAAATACGCAGACCCGGATCTGCTGGAAGTGGCTCGCACCTTCTTCCCCTGAGACCGTTCGGTCGTTGAACCGTTCAGTGAAGCAGAACCGCGAACGGGGGCCTAACCCTCTACGTCACCTGGATCTTCATCTGTGGACTCGGGCTCACCTTGAGCTTGAGATTCGGGGTTGAACGAGGCGTAGTTGCTGCGGTCAACCGTTTGGTCCTCGTCAGTGGTCTCGGCGCTGGTCGGGAGTGCCTGGCGCTGAGAATCGATCAACACTCGGACCCGGTTGACGTTGTCGGGCTCCGTCGCGGTCCAGACAAGTTGGGCCACGGCCTCAAGCAGAATCGGGCTCACGTCCGCTTCGGGGTCGTCCTGGGTGATGTTTATCGTCAACAGGTCCCGGTCGCGGGTTGCGCTCAGCAAATCGAACTCGAGCAACTGGTTCACCAGGCCGATGTTGCGCTCCTCCTCAGTGCGGAACTCGTCAAAGAGCGGTCGCAAGCGACCCGCGTTGGTGGTAATCGGCCGGATCTCTCGCACGACCGAAACCACGATCGATTCAACCTGGTCGATCAGATAGAAGACGGCGGGCTCGGTGGGGACCACCGGCGCGGTGGTCGTGGTCGTGGTGTAGCCCGGTCGAAGGTTCTCGGGCAGGTCGTCAGAGGAGATCTCCGATGCCGGCCCGTCAGTGGGGACTGCGCAGGCCGTGACCGCCAGCAGAACAGCCAACGCTGAGTTGGTGATCCACCTCACTGGTCCTCTTCCAGATCAATCCTTATCGGCAGGGCCACAACCATCCGCGCGCCCGGCATCTGATCGAGCCGGTCCTCCACCCAAACCTCTCCGTTGTGGAGGCGCACATGTTCTGAGACGAGAGACAAGCCGAGTCCCGTGCCGGTGTCGTGGCCGCGCCGCCCTCCCGAACTGCCTCGGCTGAAGCGGTCGAAGATCACCTGCCGCTCGGCTGCGGGCACGCCCGGCCCACGGTCCTGGACCGCCAACAACGCCACGTCGGAATCGCTGGAGATCTCGACCTCAATGTTGCCGCCGCCGTACTTGTCGGCGTTGTCGATGAGGTTGGCGATGACCTGCGCCAAGCGGCGCTTGTCAGCGACGATCACCAGCGACTCACCCTCCTCGCTCACCGACAGCGAGATGTCGGGGCGGGACGAATAGCTGATCGCATGCCGCACGAACTCCGCGAAGAAGACCGGCTCGGCCTGGAGCGCCGCGGTACCGACATCGTAACGGCTGATCTCCAGGAGGTTCTCGACCAGTTGGGTGAATCG
This sequence comes from Acidimicrobiia bacterium, assembly GCA_024421085.1. GTDB lineage: Bacteria > Actinomycetota > Acidimicrobiia > Acidimicrobiales > Aldehydirespiratoraceae > VXYK01. The sequence continues at coordinate 67,491 of JAHQYN010000004.1, read as the reverse complement.
GGCGATGTCGTCAGTCAGCAGGGCCAGCGCCGTCTGACTGCGTTGCGACATCTGGTGGCGGTCGTTGTTGAGAACCTCCGCCGAGGCACTGAAGGTCATCAGCGGAGAACGGAGCTCATGGCTCACCTCGGAGGCGAAACGCGCGTCCCGGTCGATTCGGTCTTCGAGGGACTGGGCCATGCCGTTGAATGAGGCCGACAGCGACGCAAGGTCGGCATCAGCGGGTGGATCGAGCCGTGTCTTGAGTTCACCCGCGGCCAGCGATTCGGCTGCAGCGCGAATGTCAGCCAGCGGCGTCAGGGCGCGACGCGAGGCCCACAGCCCCAATGCCGCTGCAACCAGAGTCGTGACCGTGCCGACAACCAGCAGAATGAGCCCCAACGAATTCAGGGTCTCATCGACCTCCCCGATGAGCACCGCCTCGAAATATGCGGCATCGCGGCCCGGGAGTTCGACACCGCTGACAATGGCGGGCTCGCCGTTCAAGGTGATCCGCGTGCGGCCCGCAACTCCTTGCGAGAGGAGCGCCAGCAGGGTCTCGGGCACGGTCTCCTCGCTGAAGACCAGCGAGTTGAGCCCCACCCACTCGTCGCCGAATCGGACCAGCGGCAGCGCGCCGGAGGTGGTCGTCAAAGATTCCAGGATTGCCGCGACGCCCTCCGCGGCCGGATCATCGCCGACTTGACGCTGGAACCTCTGACCGTTCTCGGCGAACGAGGCAAGGGCGGCAGCGTCGCGTTCAACCAGGAGGCTTCGACGTGTCAGTGTCAGTGTCAGCAGGCCGATCGTGGTGGCCAACAGCAGGCCCCCCAAAGCAAAGAGGAGGGTGATTCTGGCCCTCAGGCCAAGTCGTTCCCATCGTGACACGGTCTCAAGTCTACGCAGCGAGCTTGTAGCCCAGCCCGCGGACGGTCACGACATAGCGCGGGTTGGCCGGATCGGGCTCAATCTTGGTGCGAAGCCGGCGAATATGCACGTCAACGAGGCGACCGTCGCCGAAATATCCGTAACCCCAGACCCGCTCTAACAGGAGCTCGCGGCTGAACACCCGCCCGACGTTTGAAGCCAACTCCACGAGGAGCCGAAACTCCGTCTTGGTGAGATGCACCTCTTCTACACCGACTCGGACCACTCCCTCGTCGGGGATTATCTCCAGCTCGCCGAAAACGAACTGGAGAGCGCCTGAGTCCGAGGCGCGGACGCGGCGCAGCAACGCCCTGATCCGGGCCGACAGCTCCTTGGGTGCGTGCGGCTTGGTGAGATAGTCGTCGGCGCCTGCCTCGAGTCCGGCGACCACATCATGGGTGTCGGCCCGAGCCGTGACCATCACGATGGGAACGTCGGACACCTTGCGGATCGACCGACAGACTTCGAAGCCGTCCATGCCCGGGAGCATGATGTCGATCAACACGACATCGGCCGGCGCCGAACCGAAGGCAAGCAGAGCGTCCTCACCCGACTCGGCCTCGGCCACCTCGTAGCCCTCGTCCTCCAAGGCGAGGCGCACCGACATGCGGATCCGCTCGTCGTCCTCGACAGTCAGTATTCGTGTAGTCACAGTTGCGCAGTCTCCGGTCTCTCGGCCTTCAGGTGAGTCCCCGCTGCTGATGGGCTCGCTCCCGTGCTTCTCGCTCGTTCCATTCAGTGGACGCTCGCAGGGCGAGAACCGCCACGACCGCGACCCCCGCGGCGCAACCGACGGCACTTGCAAGCCCCACGAAACCTGCTGCGGTGGAACAACCGTCGTGGCATTGGAGATCCATGACCGCATAACCGACTAGGCCGCCGCAGGCACCGGCGAGCAGAATCGAGAGCACAGCGAGCACACGCGCAATCCTCTTGGGAGCAGACGTCGTGGTCATTGCACCGATCCTAGCGACGCGCCGCCGTCGCTGCCGCCTAGAGTTCCCGCAGTGCGGGCACTGGTGGTTCTTCCGACATACAACGAGGCGACGAACATCGCCGAGGTGCTGGACCGCTTGCGCTCGGCCTGTCCGCAGGCCAACGTGCTGGTTGTCGACGACGCCTCCCCCGACGGTACTGCCGACGTTGTCAGTTCCCTCGCTGATGACCTCTGGGGTATCGAACTGCTGAGGCGCAGCGCCAAAGCGGGTCTGGGGTCTGCATACCGCGAGGGGTTCCAGAGGGGGTTGGAACAGGGTTTCGACATTCTCGTGGCGATGGACAGCGACCTTTCGCACGACCCGGGAGTGCTCCCACAACTCCTCGATGTGATCGATCAGGGAGCGGATCTGGTCATCGGCAGCCGCTACGTGTCCGGCGGGTCCATTCCCGACTGGTCCTGGCACCGGAGGCTGCTCTCGAGATGGGGCAACCGCTATGCGGCAGCTGCGCTCGGACTGGATGTTGCCGACGCCACGAGCGGCTACCGCGCCTATCGGGCCGCAATGATCGCCAAGATCGACTTTCGCGAGGTCCGAGCCGACGGATACGGCTTCCAGATCGAAATGGCCTACCGGATGCAGGGCCTGGGCGGTACCGTTCGCGAACTCCCCATAGAGTTCGTCGACCGAGTGCGAGGCACGTCGAAGATGTCGCCTCGAATCGTTGTCGAAGCACTGGTGCTGGTGACTCGGTGGGGAGCGCGGGACCGCTTCGAGTGCTTGCGCCGCTCGTTGGGAAAACGACCCTGAGCGACGCAGTTCGCCGATGCAAGCGTTGGTTTGGCGCGCAAGCTGTGCGACACTGCAAGTAACGGACATCCGGTCTGGAGGAAAATCCGTGCCGCTATCAGAAGACGAGCGACGCATCCTCAACGAGATTGAGGACCATCTCTACGAGAGCGACCCGGCCTTGGCGCGCGGGGTCGCGCAGACCACCATCTACACGCACGCCTTCAGAAACCTCAAATGGGCTACCCTGACGTTCCTGTTGGGTGCCGTGCTGATGGTCGTGCTGCTGTCGGTCCACTTCGTGCTCGCATTCGTTGGTTTCGCAGTGATGCTGGTGAGCGTGCTGTGGTTCGAGAACAACGCTCGGAAGCTGGGGCGGGCAGGTCTCCAGGAGATGACCGAGCACTACCGCGGCGGGACCCTGCGCGACGCGGTCGGAGGCGCGGGGGCGCGTTTTCGGCAACGGTTCCAGCGCCCCGACGACCGCCTCTAGAACCGGCGAAACGCGTAGTTCGATCCGCGGGTTCTCAGTTCTTGACGGGGTCCCGCGGATCAATCGCGGCCAGCGTCACCCGGCGCAGGCCTGCGAGTGTGTGGCAGCGATCAACGATGCGAGCGGATGCCTCCTTGGCACGCAGCGCCAACTCGTGGGCGGTGCTGGGCTTGCCGGCGGTGCTGGGTTTGTGGGCGGTGCTGGGTTTGCCGGTGGTGCTGGGTTTGCCGGTGGTGCTGGGTTTGTCGGCAGCACTGGGTTTGCGGGCAGCACTGGGTTTGTCGGCAGCACTGGGTTTGTCGGCGGTGCTGGGCTTGCTGGCAACATTGGGTTTCTCGGTGGTGCTGGGTCCGCTTTGACCGGTCAGGTCGCTTGAACCTTCAACCGATGTGTTTGAGTAGCGCAGCGCGGTGAGGGCGGCGGCCAGTTCATCGATCGGACCGAGACCGTCTCCGAACTGTCCCGCCGCGTGGGCGACCTCCAACGGCGTCTGGGCACCGTTGGGTGAGAATCCGACCAGCCGGAGGGCGCCGAGCGCGTCGTCCCAGGCGATCTCGCCTCGCAGCACCGGGTCGCCGGCGGCGCGCAGCAGACGTCTTCGTCTGCGGAACGCTCTGACTGCGGGGATCGCCAAGGTGGCCGCAGCGACGCCGGCGACGGCGATGAGAGCCGGCCGCAACACCGAGAACAGCACCGACGATTCGCTCGAGTCCGAAGCCGGGGCTGTTGCTGGAGCGACGCCCGTTGCGCTTGGACGGGGGACCGGAGGCACCGCGGCGCCGTTGTCGGCCGCGCCAGCGCCGACAACGCCGGGAGAGGACTCCGACAGCGCCGGTGACTCGTTGCTGGGATACTGCCGGGCGTCGGTGAGGCCGGAGACGTCTGAGTCATGGGGCCTGCTGCGGCCCGGCGTCGGCTCGAAGATGACCCAACCGACCTGCGCGAAGTAGACCTCGGGCCAAGCATGGGCGTGATGTCCGCGCACAACGTACTCTTGGCGTTGGGGATCCCATGAACCCCAGGTGTAACCGACCGCCACCCGGGTGGGGATCCCCAGCGACCGGGCCATCGCCGCGAACACCGAGGCGAACTGCTCGCAATAACCGGCGCGGACGTTGAACAGGAAGTCCTCGACGCTGGCGATGTCGTGACGCCGGGCGACGTCGAGGTCGTAGCTGAAGTTCGCCGGACTCCGCAGGAAGTCCTGCAGCATCCTGGCCCGCTCGTAGTCGCTGGCAGCGCCCGCCGTGACCTTTTCGGCGAGAGCGGTGATCCGTGCCGGCCAGCAGTCGCGGGTCGCGCTCGACTGGCCCGCAGCGCAGACCGGCGGCAGCTGCGTGTGCTGCGCCAAGAACTCGCCGCTCAAGTCGGCCGCCGCTGCGGCCCCGAGCACCAACGGCTCGTAGTCGGGGACCTGACTCTCGATCGTGTAGGAGAACCCCTGCTCGGCGAGTTCTTGGGAGTTGCGTTGGTATACCAGCGCGCCGGTGGCAACCTCGTATTCGAGGTCGACTCCTCCGTCGTCGAGCACCCGGCTCAATTCGTAGGCGGCCGGCAAGAAGATGTCGTCCTCGCCGCGGGAACGCTTGGTCACGGTCTGGACCAGCCTCCTGCGGTTGAGCACCGACGAGTCGGTGGTGCTCGGGAGTTGACCACGAGCCCCATCGAAGTTCGAGGTGCGCTGCCACTGGTTGCCGTCGAATCTGGTCAGGGCCATCAGGCGCCAATAGTCGCGCTCCTCGGGGGCGACCCTCACCGAGAAGATCTCCTCGTCGCTCTGCTCGACCAGTGAGGCTGAGACATTGACCAGGGGACTGGCGATGCTGCGAGTCGACGTTGGATCGTTGAGTCCGGCGATGTCGAGGAGCGGCTGGGAGTCCGCGCCGGGCAGGCGCGGGGCCGCGAGCCCCCCGGCGACCACGACGATCAAGCCGAACAACGCGCCGGAACGCAGGGTCGCCGACACTCCCGGTCCGGCCCTGCCGGTCGACCAGAGATCATCGTCGGCCCTGTCGAGCGTTCGCATAAAGAGCGCCAGGGCCGCCAACGCGGCTGTGAACGCCACACCGATGGCCGGCCGATCCCGGTCGGCACCCAAGATCGCGCTGAGCGCCAAGACCGCCGTGACGAAGGCGACAGCCTCGACGAACGATCTCAGCCTGAAGGCCGCAGAGTCGGCCAGGAACGCCCCGACCCAGAGCAGCGCCGCGGCGCCTGCCACAAAACCCCGCAAGGGTTCGACCGGAGCGGACTCCTCGATGAACACGGTGCCCGCCGCTGACAGGTCTGCGCGCAGGGCGCTGACCGTGTCGAGCGTCGGCACCACGAACAAGCTGTCCTCGGGATAGAACACGGCGCTGCTGAGCAGCACCAGCATGATCCCGCTCAGCACCGCTGAGGGGCCGAACTTGAACCCGCAGCGGCGACAGGAGATCGCCACGAGGTGCGAGCAGACGCCCATCAACAGCAGGTCGCGCAGCGGCGCCGAGTCGACGAAGAGGCGCTGCATGCTGAACGCGGCGACGACTGTGGTGGCGGTAAGCGAAGCCTCGGCGGCATACGCAGCCGCCTGACGCGGCTTCACGCGGACTCCTGAGGGCGGAGGCGGTCGGGCAGCAGCAGTCCCCCGAGCTGGTCGGGGGCGGTCAGATGTATCCACCCCGCCGAGCGGTGCGGCCGATGGTCGCCGCCCCAGTTCTCGGCGTCGGCGGTGATGACGAGCCGGGCCCGCAGCCGTTGGGCGAAGTTGCGCCGCGCCGCCGGGTCAGCGACGAGCAGAGGGTCTGCTGAGACTGCGACGACGGGCCCGCCGCTACTCGGTACCGCCGCGTGGACCTCCGGCGACCCGTCGGCGAGCAGGGCGAGGAACTCCAGCAGCAAGTCGAGCTGTGAAGTGCCGACGACTCGTCTCGTCGACCGGCCGTCGGTCGTCTCGACCAGGGCCGCGTCGCCAGCCCCCAGAACCGACGCGGCGATCGACCCGGCGATCGAAGTGCTGATGTCCAACACCGATTCACTGTCACCGGGCGGCCTTGTGTCGATCACCACTGAGAGCAGTCCGAGCCGCGGCGGGCGGTGCCTGCGCACTAGGAGCTCGTCGTGGCGCGCCGACGACGCCCAATGCACGCGCCGCAGATCGTCGCCCGGGATGTAGGGGCGAAGCCCATCGAAGTCCTCGTCGCTGAGCCCGAGCGCTCGGTGGTGCTCCCTGCCGAGCAGTGAATCCTCTGAGGCGGCGGCCCGCGGCGCAGCGACGGCCTCCAGGCGGGGATGGACGATCAGCCGCAACACACCGCGGAACTGTCGTCTCCGCCGCACCAGCCCGAAAGCGTCGCTGTCGCTGACCGTGAGGGGCCCGATCTGCTGCAGGCCGCGGTCCGCGGTGTTGAGGCGGTACGAAATGCTGGCCGTGTCGCCTGCGGCGACTGGTGCGATTTCCACACTGAAACCCCGCGTGCCTCCCACCGTGTCGTGCAGGCGGAGCACGGGCGTGCGTCGGGCGCCGCCGTTTCTCAGTTCGATATCGACTCGGACCGATCCTCCCGCGGGGACGCGCACCGCAGACAGTTGCTTCTTGACCGACAGCCGGGTCGGGAGCAGCAGCCGCAGCAACCCCAGCCCGACCGCAGCGACCGCCGCCGCCGCGGGGACGATCAACTCGATGCTGCCGATCAGCCGCCCGAAGACCCCTGCGGCGAGGCCGACGCCCAGCACCCACCAGCCTGTCGGGGTCGGCACGTCAGTTTCGGTTCGGTCGCGGCAAAGGAACGCTGTCCAAGATCTCGGTGACGACCTCGGCGGGTGCCACGCCGCGCATGCGCGCCTCGGCGGTGACGAGCAGCCGGTGCGGCAGAACCACGCCTGCCAGTTCCTTGACATCGTCGGGGGTGCAGAACTGGCGACCGACCGACGCGGCCCGAGCACGCGCCGCGCGTTGCAGGGCCAGCAGGCCCCGCGGCGAGAGTCCGAGCGCCAAAGACGGGTGCGAGCGGGTCGCGGCGGCCAGGTCGAGCAGATACCGGCGCAACTGCGGAGCCACGTATACCCGGTCAAGGGACGCAGACATCTCGGTGATCGCCAGTGACGACACGACGGCGCCGAGCCGGTCTGCACGGCCAGCGGTACCGGCTTGCGATTCGAGTATCTGCTCCTCGGCCCCGCGGTCGGGGTAGCCGATGGCGATCTGCATCAGGAAACGGTCGAGCTGGGCCTCCGGCAGCCGGTAGGTGCCCTCGTGTTCGATCGGGTTCTGCGTGGCGATGACCATGAACGGTGAGCCCAGTTCGTGGGTCACCCCGTCGGAGGTGACCTGGCGCTCGGCCATGGCCTCGAGGAGCGCGGACTGGGTCTTGGGGGAGGCGCGGTTGATCTCATCGGCCAACAGCACGTCCGAGAAGATCGGCCCGGCGCGGAACTCGAAGGTCTCGGCCGCCCGATTCCAGACCGACATGCCAGTCACATCGGTGGGCAGCAGGTCGGGGGTGAACTGGACCCGTCCGAAGCGGCCGTCGACGCTGCGCGCCAAGGCCTTGCCGAGGGTGGTCTTGCCGACGCCGGGGACATCCTCGATCAGCACATGGCCGTCGCAGACCAGGGCGAGCACGAGCAGTTGGATCACGTCGGCCTTGCCGCGTATCACCGTCTCGATGTTGGCGACGATCGAAGCGAACGTCTCCTGGAAATCGGTGGCTGGCCCGAGGGCCGCGGCTCGACCGGGAACCTTGCCGTCGGCGGTCAGGCCCGCGGGACCACCCCTGTTGTCGCCCAGAACGCTCACAGCACCTCCAAGGGAGTCAATCGTAACCGGCACACGGCGCGTCTCAGTGTTGGAGAGCGTGTCGGGCCGCGCCGCGGCTCTGAGCCGTGCAGTCCCGTTGGGGCCGTGTCCGTTGCAACAATCAAGGGCTAGTTTTGAGATGTGGCAGTTGCGCTCGCGGTCGATATAGGTGGGACGAAGTTCGAGGCCGCGGTCGTCGACGACAGCGGCGAGATCGACGGGCGCGTCCGAGTCGACTCGACCGGCGCGCGCAACGGCGAGGAGCTGTTCGGTCGTCTGGCCGGGATCATCGAGACGATCGACCTCGCTGGCGTGGACGTCTGCGGGGTCGGCTCGGGCGGCCCGATGCGGCCCAACGGCGAGCAGGTGTCGCCGCTCAACATCGCGGTGTGGCGCGACTTTCCGCTGCGCTCCCGGTTGGCTGCGCTGACCGGGCTGGCGACGTTCGTCGACAACGACGCCAAGGCCCTGGCCCTGGGGGAGGGGTGGCTGGGCGCGGCGGTGGGGGTCTCCAACTACATCGCCATGGTGGTGTCGACCGGTGTCGGCGGCGGAATCGTCCTCGACGGCAGGCTGCTCGACGGCGCCGCGGGCAACGCCGGTCACATCGGCCACCTCGTGGTGGAGCCCGAGGGCACCGAGCTGCCCGGCCATGTGCGCGGAGTGCTCGAAGCCGAGGCCAGCGGCATCGCCATCGCGCATCGGACCGGCGCCCCGCCCAGCGAGGCCAGCGCAGACGAACGAAGGCGTGCTGGCACCATGGTCGGACGCGCGGTGGGCTCGGTCGCGAACCTGCTGGACCTGCAGTTGGCAGTGGTAGCGGGTTCGGTGGCTCTCGGTTACGGCGACGATTTCTTCGCCGCGGCCCAGCTTGAGTGCGACCGAGTAGCCCGGCTTCAACACTCCGTCGGGACGCAGATCGTGGCGGCCGGGCTGGCTGAGAGGGGTCCGCTAATCGGCGCCGCGGCGGTCGGTTTCGCCGGCTCGAAACACGGCGCCAGAAGCCGGTGAGGGGGCTGCGGTGTGGCGGTGGTTGCGGTGTCGGCGGTTTCGGGGTGGTCGCGGTGAGGGGGCTGTGGTGAGGCGGTGCGGGAGTTGCGGTGCCGGTGGTGTTGAGGTGGTCGCGGTGAGGCGGTGGTTTCGGGGTGGTCGCGGTGAGGGGGCTGTGGTGAGCGGTGCGCGAGTTTCGCAACCGGTGTTCGCGGTTGTTGCGGCGGTGTTGTTGAGGCCGTCGCTGTGGGTGACCGCGGTCGTGGAGGCTAAGAGGTTCGCGCCCGACCACTGGTACCGCCGCGCACCGTTCCTGCCGCTGCCGGATCCGAGGATGCTCCGCTTCCGAGTCGTCACCCAGTACGGCGATCCCGAGGCTCGGGTCGCGGCCGCCGACGTTGTCGCATGGTTGCGTTGGTGCAAATCTGAGAACCTGCGGCACCGCGGAGACTAGCGTTCGCGCATGGCCGGAGTCCTCGTTCTGAACGCGACGTTCGAGCCGCTCGCGGTCGTTCCGGTTCGCCGGGCGGTGTGTTTGATACTGGCCGACAAGGTCGAGATGCTGCACAGCTCGGGTCGTCTGGTGCGCTCTGAGCGCTTGGCCTTGGCCGAGCCCTCAGTGGTGAGACTCTCGCGTTTCGTGAAGGTTCCCTATGCGCGCCACCGCTCACCCGACCGGCGCGGCATCTTCGCCCGCGACGGCCACGGCTGCCAGTACTGCGGTGCGCGCGCCGAGACTGTCGATCACGTCGTGCCGCGCAGCCGGGGCGGCCGCCACGTCTGGGAGAACGTCGTCGCGGCTTGCCGGGTCTGCAATGCCAACAAGCGCGACCGCCTGCTCGGCGAGACCGCGATGCGGCTTCGGAACCCGCCGGGTCCGCCTCCTGCAGGTTTGTGGATCGAGGCTGCCGCGGGGTCGATGCCGGTCGCTTGGTCCCAGTATCTGACCGCTCAGCGCCGCTCAGCGTGACCTGGGGTGCCGAGCACCTGCGCGGACGCGCCGCGACGCTCCACGAGTTCACACCCCCGGCGCAGGCCCGGCGCACGCTGCGGATCCTCGAGGCAGTCTCTGCGGCGGTCGTCATCGGCAGTTCCCAGCCCGACAGCGACATCGACCTTGGCAGCGCCGAATCCACGGGTGTGGAGGTCGTCCGGCGGCGCAGCGGGGGAGGTGCCGTCCTGTTGGTTCCCGCGGAGCACGTCTGGATCGACTTCTGGCTGCCCGCGGGCGACGCCCTGTGGCGCGACGACGTAGTCGTCGCGGCGGACTGGCTCGGTGAGACGTTCGTTTCGGCGCTGCGCGATGCGGGCATCGCCGACCTGTCGGTGCATCGCGGGCCCGCAAGCAGCGATGCCCTCTCCCGCAAGGTCTGTTTCGTGGGCCGGGGACCCGGGGAGGTCTTCAGCGGAGCCAAGAAGGTCGTGGGACTGAGCCAGCGGCGAACCCGTGACTGGATCCGCTTCCAGACGATCATGCACCGTCGATTCTCAGCCGAGCAGACGGCTCGTCTCGTCGCGGTGAACCCGAGCGCCGGCCCAACGGTCGGCACCTTGGCACGGCGCTTGCGGTCGAGGGTCTATGAGATCGGCGACCTGGCGGTGCTCGATTTGTTGCTGCCGCACCTGCGCTGAGCAATTCAGGGGCCTCTGTGCTCTCGCCGGGCGCAGCCGGAGCCGTGAACGACCGCGGCCTGTGCGCGGCGTCGGGGTCCCGCGCCTCCGTGCTTTCGCCGGGCGCAGCCGGAGCCGCGAACGACCGCGGCCTGTGCGCAGCACCAGAGTCCCGCGCCTCTGTTTTGCGTCGTCGGTCAATGCGAACTTGTGTCGATGTGGTGGATATGGGAATATAGTGGAGCGTTGTGGTGGATAAGGGAGCGAAATTGAAGGCTACCTAGCTTCGCAGGTAGGCACAGGGACCGAAAATGGCAATGTTCATGGGGACATACGAGCACACGCTCGACGAGAAGGGCCGGCTCATCCTCCCCGCGACCTTCCGTTCGAAACTGGCCCAGGGATCAGTCACGGTCCCTCTCGACCGTTGCCTGGCGATCCTCCCCCCCGAGGAGTTCGACCGTATGGCGACCCACCTCAAGGCTCAGGTGTCGCAGGGAAGGGCGGACCTCGACCATCTGCGCGCCTTCGCCAGCCTCGCCGATGAGGCAGTGCCCGACTCCCAGGGCCGGATGCGCTTGGCCGCGCATCTGAGGGACTTGGCGGGCCTCGGCGACAGAGTCGTTGTGGCGGGCGTGCTCGAGAGAATCGAAGTATGGGACCCGGCCCGCTGGGCCGCCGTGTTTCCATCCGGGCCCGCCAAATTCGTTTCCTCCATCGTCCGCGAATACGGGCTCGGGCCCGTCGGCACCGAGGCGGGCACGTGAGCACCGAAGACCGCCTGGGCATCGAAGACCTCGTGGGCAGCTCTGGGCATCAACCGGCAATGCTCGACGAAGTAGTGGCGGTGCTGTCCCGAGTGCCTGATGGCGTCGTGGTCGATGCCACACTCGGCGCGGGCGGACACGCCGAGGCGCTGCTGAACGCCAACCGCGGTCTGTCGCTGGTCGGGATCGACCGCGACCCCGACGCGCTGAGCGCCGCGGGCGCCCGGCTGGCCCCTCAGCGACCACGGGCTGCGCTGGTCCACTGCCGCTTCGACGAGATGGAGGCGACGCTGCGAAAGCTCGACGTCCAGAGAATCTCGGGATGCCTATTCGACCTGGGGGTCAGCTCGATGCAGCTCGACACCGCCGAGCGCGGTTTCAGCTACCGGCACTGCGGCCCGCTCGACATGCGGATGGACCGCAGCCGCGGGATCACCGGCGCCGATGTGGTCAACAGCTACGACCAGGGGGCGCTGGCGGCGCTGCTGCGGCAGCATGGCGACGAGCCCGATGCCCACCGAATCGCGCGGGCGATAGTCGCGGCCAGACCGATCACCTCGACGGTCGAGCTCGCGGAGGTCGTCCGCGGTGCCGTTCCCGCAGCGGTCCGTCGGAGCAGGGGCCATCCCGCACGCCGGACCTTCCAGGCGATCCGCGTCGAGGTCAACGAAGAGCTCAGGATCCTGGAGGACGCGATCAAACAGGCGCTAGCGCTGCTGGCGCCGCGCGGGCGCTGCGCGGTGCTGGCCTACCACTCCGGCGAGGACCGGATCGTCAAGCGCTGCTTCAATGAGGCCTCGGGCCAAGTTCCCCCTCCTCGACCCGGCCTGCCGGCGCAGCCCCGACCGGCGAGCGTCCGCCTGCTGTGGCGCGGCGCCCGCAGGCCCGGCGCGCAGGAGACAGACCGGAACCCTCGTGCAAGAGCCGCACGCCTGCGTGCGGTCGAGCGACTCCGAGAGGAACGGTAATGGCGACGAGCGCCTCCCGAAGAAACGCCGCAGCAGCCCGGCCCGCGCCCCGAAGTTCGCCCGAAGCCGCCCCGCGGCGGGCGAACTTGAAGGTCGCGCCCAGCAACAGGGCGGCCCGAACCGACGACCGCATCTGGCCCGCAATGACGGTCGTCTGCTCGATCGCGGTGGGGATCGCCTTCGTGGTCGCCGGCCTGTTCGCCGGCGACATCCAGGTGCAGGCGGAGATCGACGGGATAGAGCGGGAGATGATCGAATTGCGGCAGACGCGGATCAGGGCCCTGGCCGAACGGGCCTGGCACGACTCCCCCGAAGGACTCTCCGACAAGGTCGGCGACGCCGGGCTGGTGCCGGCCGCGGAAGTGGCGCTGCTGGTGCCGCTCACCCCCGGCCTGCTGGAGCCCCCGAGAACGGCCGATCCCTTCACTCCGCCGGGCGCGCGGCAATGAGCCGGACGCCGCATTCGGACCGAGCCGGACAACGAGGCCGCAACCGGGCCCCGCGGCGCGGTGGTCGCGTCGAGGGTCGGGCCCCGCGGCGCGGTGGTCGCGTCGAGGTCAGCCCTTGGCGCTTCGGGGTGATCCTTTTTGCGCTGGTGCTCGCGACCGGAGGCTTCCTGTGGAAGCTGGTGGACCTGCAGCTGAGCCCCGACTACGACCTGCTCAACAACGTGGGGAGCTACCTGCGCGAGGAGCGGATCGAAGCATCGCGCGGCGACATCGTGGACCGCCACGGTCGGCTGCTCGCATTCTCCGCACCGCGGCCGTCGGCCGTCGCCGACCCCCGCGGCATCGCCAGCTCGGCGACCGCCGACATCGATGACATCGTCGCCGAACTCGCAACGGTGCTGACCACCGACCCCGAAACGATGACGCGGGATCTGCACCGCGACAAGAACTTCGTCTACCTTGAGCGACATGTAGCCCCCGAAGTCGGCGAAGCCGTCGAGGCCCTCGGACTTCCAGACGTCTGGACCATCGACGAGCAGTACCGCGAGCACCCCAACGGTCCGTGCTCGGCGCTGTCAGTGGTCGGTATCGTAGACACCGAGCAGGTCGGCATATCGGGCCTCGAGAAGCAGTTCGACGAGCAGCTCCGGGGAAGCCCGGGCCGCGCCCTGCGCCAGACGCAGATCGACCGCGCCGTGCAGATCCCCGACGGTTACCAGGTGACCCGGCCCCAAGAGTCCGGAGAGGACCTGAGACTGAGCATCGACCGCAACATCCAGTATCGAACAGAACAGATCCTCGCTGCCGCGCTGACAGAGACGCAGGCAGCCACGGCCATCGCCATCGTCACGGATCCCCTGACCGGGGAGATCTACGCCATGGCCAGCGTCCTGCGAGACGCAGACACCGGGGAGGTCGAATGCAGCGACGCCAACCTGGCGGCGGTGTGGGCCTACGAACCGGGATCGACCATGAAAGGGGTAACGCTCGCGGGCGTGTTCGACCATGGCGCGTGGGGAGTCGATGATCCGGTGGAGGTCCCGGCATCGGTCGCGGTGGCGCGCGAATCCGGTGTCGACAGCCTCGTCTATCTCGACAAGCGAGTCCCCTGGGGCACGACTGTTGAGAACCTCCCCTCGACGATTCTCATGCACTCCTCGAACACCGGGACGGTGCTGCTCGCCCAGGCCCTCGGAGCAGAGGCGCTCCAGCGGACCTTCGAGAACTTCGGGTTCGGGCGCCAGACCGGCTTGGCATTCCCGGGCGAGAGCCCCGGCATCGTCGAGGATCTCGACTCGCACAGCCTGATCTTGTCGAACGCCGCCATCGGGCAGAGCATCGCGGTCACGCCGCTGCAATTGATTCAGGCGTACAACACCCTGGCCAACGGCGGGGTCCGGATCGAGCCGAAGCTGCTGCTCGAGGGCGGGTTCGACGATCCCGAAAGCTCCCCGGCGCAGCCGGTCAGGGTCGTGTCAGCTGCGAACGCACAGTCGCTCATGGACATGTTGCGCGGCGTGGTCAGTTCAGGCACCGGCAAACGCGCGGCTCTGCACGGCTATCTTGTGGCGGGCAAGACGGGGACCGCATGGCAGCCGTGCGGCAACGTCGCCGGCTACATCTGCAATGAAGAACTCGAATACGGTGCCGACCCCGATGACCTAGAAGTCAAGGAACGGCACTACACGGCCAGTTTCGTCGGCATAGTGGAAAACGACCAGGGTCCCGTGTTGAGTGCCCTCGTCGTGGTCGATGATCCGCAGGGCGAGAGCTACGGAGGCGGTTCGGTGGCCGCCCCGATCTTTGCTGAAATTGCGGGCTATGCGGTCCGCCAACTGCATCTCGCACCCTTCGGTGACCAGACCGTCGTGGCACAGCGCGTCCGGGCAGACCCGGCCGCCGTGCCGGTTGCAATGGCCGCGCAGAGCGGCTCGGAGACGCGGCAATGAGCAGGCGACTGTCTGAGTTGGCCAGCGTCGTGGGAATCGAGCCGGACCCGCGATGGCCCGATATTGAGATCCGCGATGTCCGTCACGACTCCCGGGAGATGGTGCCCGGTTCGCTGTTCGCGGCGATCCGCGGCGACTGCCACGACGGGCACGACCATGCCGTCGCCGCGGTGGATGCAGGCGCGGCAGCCCTTCTGGTGCAACGACGCTTGGGGGTCGGGGTGCCGGAACTGAAGGTCGCCTCGGTCCGCGAGTCGCTCGGTGCGGTGGCCTCGGCGGTGCATGGCGACCCGAGCCGATCGCTGCGGCTCGTCGGCGTCACCGGCACCGACGGGAAGACGACCACGGTCCGCATCCTCTGTGGGCTGCTGGCTGCGCTCGGCGCTTCGGTGCTTGAGATCGGAACCCTGACCGGCGAGCGGACCACCCCCGAAGCACCGGAGCTGCAGCGGGTCCTCGCTGCTGCCGTCGGTCGGGGAGTGGACACCGCGGCCATGGAGGTCTCCTCGCACGGCTTGGCTCAGCACCGGGTCGACGGCTGCCGGTTCGCGGTCGCGGCGTTCACCAACCTCGGCAACGACCATCTCGACTACCACGGCACGGTCGAGCACTACTTCGCTGCCAAGGCGAGGCTGTTCAGTCCTGAATTGAGCGATCTGGCCGTCGTGAATGTGGACTGTGAGTTCGGGTCGCGTCTGGCCGCCGAGAGCAGGATTCCGGTCGTGCCGGTCGGTCGCCACCTAGTCGACGCGGTGCGATTCGACTCCCGCGCTAGCACGTTCCGCTGGCGCGGCCGGACAGTGGAGACTCAGCTGGTGGGAGGATTCAATGTTGTCAACGCGGTGATGGCGGCGGAGATGGCAGTGGCGCTGGGTCACCCCCCGAACGCCGTTGCCGAGGCGCTGGCAACGGTTCCCGGTGTGCCGGGCCGTTTCGAGGCAATCGATCAGGGCCAGCAGTTCTCGGTGATCGTTGACTATGCGCACACTCACGAGGCGCTGGCCAGCGCTCTGGAGGCGGCCAGGGCCGTGACCGAGAGATCGCTGATCGTGGTGTTCGGCGCGGGTGGGAACCGCGACCGGGCCAAGCGTCCGCTGATGGGCGAGGTTGCCCGCGACCTTGCCGACCGGGTTGTCGTGACCAGCGACAATCCCCGCGATGAACACCCACAAGACATCATTTCTGCCATCGTCTCGGGTATGGCAGCCCCTCCGGACCTTGTTGAAGTCGACCGCCGCCGCGCCATCGGTGCAGCCTTCGACATGGCCGCACCAGGAGACCTCGTGCTGCTCGCGGGCAAGGGCCATGAGGCGACCCAGGCGATCGGGTCTGAGGTGTTCTCCTTCGATGATCGAGTCGTGGCGCGCCAGGAACTGCGGTTGCGAGCAGGTGTCCGGTCGTGAATCGCCTGCTCATCGCGGCCGCGGTCTCAATGATGGTCTCCCTGTTCGGCACGAAGCTGCTGCTGAAGTGGTTGACCGAGCACAAGATCGGCCAGCCGATTCGCAGCGACGGTCCCGAGGGCCACCGCACCAAGGCGGGCACCCCGACGATGGGCGGGGTCGCCATCGTCTCGGGGGCTGTGCTCGGCTACGTGATCTCAGACTTCTTCGGGGGGATCTACACGATCCGTGGCATCTTCGTGCTCATGTGCATCGTCGGCGGAGGCGCGGTCGGCCTGCTCGACGACTGGATCAAGGTCGTTGCAGCCCGCAACCGCGGGCTCAACAAACGGGCGAAGACCATCGGTCTGTTGGTTGTTGCGGTCGGGTTCGCGTTCTTGATGACACAGTTCACCAACGTCTCCACGACAGTCGCGTTCACCCGTTTCGACAACCCCGGATGGGATCTGGGGCGCGTCGGCTGGATGGTATGGGCCGTCGTGCTGATCGTGGCGACGACCAACAGCGTCAACCTCACCGACGGCCTCGACGGTCTGGCCGCCGGCGCCAGCGTGATCTGCTTCGCCGCCTTCACCCTGATCTCGTTCTGGCAGTTCCGCCACCTGCAAGACTACAACAACCCCGCGGCGCTCGACCTGGCGGTCATCTCCGCAGCGATGGTCGGGGGCATCGTCGGCTTCCTGTGGTGGAATGCCGCGCCCGCGCAGATCTTCATGGGTGATGCGGGCGCTCTGGCTATCGGCAGCGGACTCGCCGCTCTGGCGCTGTCGACCGGCACACACCTGCTGCTGCCGATCATCGGAGGGCTGTTCGTTGTGGAGACGGTCTCGGTGATCGCGCAGATAATCGTGTTCCATCGATTCGGCGGGCGGCGCCTTTTGCTCATGGCGCCCATCCATCACCACTTCGAGCTGCTCGGCTGGCCTGAGACGACCGTGATAGTGCGCCTCTGGATCATGTCGGGGCTGTGCACCGCGGTCGGCCTGGGGATCTTCTACCGTGATGCGATCGCTCAGGGGTTCACAGCGTGAGTGCGGCTGCCGCAGCGGCGGGGTCGGGTCCCGGTGTGCCCCGCAACGTGCTCGTCGGGGGTTTGGGCCGTACCAACCGGGCGGTGGCCGCCGCGCTCGCCGAGCGGGGCCACACGGTCGTGGCTTTTGACGACGAGCCGAACGATGCCGTTCGCAGAGTCGCCGACGAACTCGGAATTGAACTGCTCGACTCGGCAGCAGAGTTGGAGCGCTGCCTCGGGACCGTGGATCTTGTCGTCCCCACGCCGGGGCTGGCCGAGCACCACGCACTGTTCGGGCTCGCGCAGCGGCGGGGCCTGCCGCTGGTGTCGGAACTGGACCTGGCCGCACGCTGGGATGACCGCCCGGTCGTGGCGATCACCGGCACCAACGGCAAGACCACCGTTGTCGAACTGTGCGCCGACGCGCTCGCGCGTTCAGGCCTCAAGGCGGTCACCGCGGGCAACACCGACGTCCCCCTAGTCGAGGCGATCGACGACGCGACCGCCGAGGTGTTCGTGGTGGAGGCGAGCTCGTTCCGACTCGCCCGAGTCCGCGAGTTCTCTCCGCAGGTCGCAACCTGGCTCAACTTCGCGCCCGACCACCTCGACGTGCACCGCGACCTAGACTCGTACCGTAGCGCGAAGTCCCGGATCTGGCGGAACCTCAGCGACGACGGCGTGTGCGTGGCCAACGCGCTCGACCCGGTCGTGATGGGCCAGGTGCGCTCCGACCTGCGGACCGTCACCTTCGGAGGATGCCGAGCGGACTGGCGCGTCGTCCACGGCGAGCTGGTCGGGCCGGACGGACCTTTCGCAGACGTGGCGACGCTGTGGCGGACGCTTCCCCACGACGTCGAGGCCGCCCTCGCCGTCGCCGCGTCCGCCACTCACGTCGGTGCAACCACAGACGCAGTGGCGCAGGCATGCCGGGAGTTCCGCGGACTGCCACACAGGATCACCCCGGTTGGGGAGATCGACGGATCCGTTTACTACGACGATTCCAAGGCAACCACTCCCCATGCGACCTCCGCCGCGCTGCGGGGCCTCGGCGCGGTCGTGTTGATCGCCGGCGGACTGAACAAGGGAGTTGATCTCGCCGAGATGACCGTCGAGGCCTCCCGGGTCGCCGCGGTGGTGGCGATCGGCGATGCCTCAGCGGAGATCGTCGATGCCTTCAGAGCCACGCACCCGGTTGAGACGGCCTCGGACATGGACGACGCGGTGCGGCGCGCCCGCCGTCTGGCGGCCGGGGGAGTTCCGGTGCTGCTCAGCCCCGGCTGCGCGTCGTTCGACTGGTACGGGAGCTATCACGAACGTGGTGAGGATTTCAGCAGAGCGGTCGGGGAGCAGCAATGAGAGCCGCCGGGCCCGTCACTCCACAAGCTCGCGCTTCGCGGTCGCGCGCTTCGCAGTCGCGCCCTTCGCAGTCGCGCCCATCGCAGGCGCGCCCATCACGGGCAAAGGCCGCGGCCCGACCAAGCGTGGCAGCGGGTCAGCGCTCCCTGTTGTTCATCTCATTGCTGGTGATGGTCAGCACGCTGGTCGTGCTGGGTCTGGTGATGGTGCTCTCGGCGTCGGCGGTCGTCAGCATCAAGCACAGTGGAAACGCCTGGAGCGAGTTCAACCGCCAGGCGCGGTCGGCTGCAGCCGGACTGGTCCTGATGTTCGTGGCGATCCGCATCGACTACCACCATTGGCGCACCCTGGCGGTGCCTGCGGTGGTCGGTTCACTTATGGCGCTCGCTCTGCTGGCGGTCCCGGGCTTGGGTATCAACCAGAACAACGCAACTCGTTGGCTCGACATCGGTGTCATCTCGTTCCAGCCGTCCGAGGTTGCGAAACTCGCGTTGCTCTTCTTCGCGGCGGACTTCCTGTCGCGGCCGCGCCGTGATGTCCGCAACGCCCGGAGCACGCTGGTTCCGGTCCTGGCCTGCACAGCGCTGTTCGCCGTGCTGATCATGCTGCAGCCTCATTTCGGCAACACCCTGATCCTCGGGGTGATCGCGCTGACGATGCTGTTCTGGGCGGGGACGCCGATACGGCTGTTGTCAGCCACAGCGTTCGTCGGGGTGTCGTTGGCGGGACTCGTGGTCTGGAGCACTGCATGGCGCCGCCAACGTCTGTTGAGCGTTTTCGACCCGTGGAGCGACCCCGGCGGCGACAGCTTTCAGCTGCTGCAGTCGCTCCACGCCATCACGGTCGGCGGAATCCGCGGCACCGGGATCGGCGACGGACTGGCCAAATGGGGTTTCGTTCCCTTCGCGCACAGCGACTTCATCTTCGCGGTCATCGCCGAAGAACTGGGGATACTCGGGGCTGGCGCGGTGATCCTGCTGTACCTCGGCATCGGCGTGGTCGGCTCCGTTGTGGCGGTGAGGGCGCCCGACCGCTTGGGCATGCTGCTCGCGGCCGGGATCACGACCTGGATCTTCGCTCAGGCGTCCCTCAACCTGGGCTCGGTGATGGGGCTGCTCCCGACCGTGGGCGTGACGCTCCCGCTGGTGTCGCACGGCGGGACTTCGCTGGTAATGATGATGGTGACCGCCGGGATCCTGCTCAACGTGGCCCGCCAGACCCGAAGGAGCGATCGATGAAAGGACCGTCGAAGAGTTCCGGGCGTGTCTGGGCTGTCGTTGCCGGGGGAGGGACGGGCGGCCACGTCGTTGCCGGACTCGCTGTCGCCGAGCAGATCGTGGCGCGTTGCGACCGCTTCGAGGCGGTGCACTGCCTGGGCAGTCGCCGAGGACTCGAGACCACCGTCGTCCCCCAAGCCGGGTTCACCTTGACGGCTCTGCGGGGCCGGGGAATCGCCCGCAGGTTCACGCTCAGCAACATCGCCGCGGTGGTCGGGCTCTGCGCGGCGATCATCGAGGCGGTGGTCCGGATGGCCCGGTGGCGTCCGGCAGTGGTGGTCGGACTCGGTGGTTTCGCCTCGGTCCCCGGCGTGGTGGCGGCGGTCGTCTGGCGGGTGCCGCTGGTGGTGGTCGAACAGAATGCCGTGCCGAGTGCTGCCAACCGGATGGGGGCGAGGTTCGCCAAGGCCGCTGCGGTCCCGTTCGCTGGGGTGAACCTCCCCCGCGCAGTGCAGACCGGCAACCCGGTGCGCTCCGCGGTCATCGGAGTCGACCGCGGCGAGGGTCGTGACGAGGCTTGTCGACGGCTCGGCGTAGACCCCCGGCGCAAGCTCCTGTGCGTCCTCGGGGGCTCGTTGGGCGCTCGGCGGATCAACGAGGCGCTGTTCGATGCTCTCGAGCAGGGCCAGCAGCGCGCTGACCTGACCATACGCCAGGTCACCGGAAGACGCGACTACGCCGAGTTCGTCGAGCGCTTCAACGAGCGCTTCAACGGGCCTGCCCAAAGCGACTCCGGATCTCCCCTCACCTACCGACTCGACGACTCCGGATCGCCTCTCACCTACCGACTCACCGACTCGGGATCGCCCCTCACCTACCGACTCGACGGCGGGCTGGTCCTGCAGCTAGTCGAGTTCGAACAGGACATGGCGGCGGTATATGCGGCCTGCGATCTCCTGGTCTGCCGTGCGGGCGCGAGCACGGTGGCGGAACTGGCTGTCGCCGGGGTGCCGGCAATTCTCGTGCCGTTCCCCGCAGCGACCGCTGACCACCAGAGCGCCAACGCGCGCATTCTCGGCGAATCGAACGCGGCGAGAGTCGTGCCCGACAGCGAGCTCAACGGTGAGCGGCTCTATCGCGAGGTTGACGAACTGCTCGGCGACGAGCGGCGCCTAGCCGCCATGTCGGCTGCTGCCAGGACCCACGGACGACCCGACGCAGCGCAGGCAGTCGTCGATCTGCTAGAGCGCCACGCCAAGCGGCCGCTGCTACGCGGAGGCGGCTCGTGAGCGTCGATCTGCTAGAGCGCCACGCCAAGCGGCCGCTGCTACGCGGAGGCGGCTCGTGAGCGTCGTTGTGCTCGAGCGCCACGCCAAGCGGCCGCTGCTACGCGGAGGCGGCTCGTGAGCGTCGTTGTGCTCGAGCGCCACGCCAAGTGGCCGCTGCTACGCGGAGGCGGCTCGTGACCGTCGATCTCGGCCGAGCCCGCCGGATCCACCTCATCGGTGCTGGCGGCGCCGGCATGGGCGCGATCGCCTCGGTACTGGCAGCCATGGGCCATGAGGTGTCGGGAAGCGACCTCAAGGAAGGACCGATCGTTGAACGTCTCCGTGCCGAGGGCGTCGAGGTGACGATCGGCCATGAACCGGCGAACCTCGGCGAGGCCGAACTGGTGGCGATCAGCAGCGCGATTCCAGAACACAACCCGGAGTTGCGGGCGGCCCGCGAATCAGGGATCGAAGTGCTCCGCCGAGCGGACCTGCTGCCTGCCGTCGCCGCACAGAGGCGAACCATCGCCGTTGCCGGCACCCACGGCAAGACCACAACCGCCTCGATGCTCTCGATGGTGCTGACCGAAGCGGGACTTCAGCCGTCTTTCATCATCGGCGGAGACGTCAATGAGATCGGCTCGGGCGCCGTCTGGGGCGACGGCGAGTGGATCGTTGTCGAAGCCGACGAGAGCGATCGCACCTTCCTCTCTTTGGACGCCGAAGTTGCGGTGGTCACCAACGCCGAATCCGACCATCTCGAGACCTATGGCGGAGACCCCGCCGCGCTCTACGCCGCTTTCGCCGAGTTCGCCGACGGGGCCTCGAACTGCGTCATGTGCGCGGACGACCCGGGCGCCGCCGGGCTGGCGCGGCTCGCCGACGCGGTGACCTATGGGATCGACCCCGCAGCCGACTATCAGATCGTCGACCTCGTCAGGGGCCGTGCCTCGGTCTCGTTCTCGTTGAAGCAGCGCCAACAGCGCCTGGTCAGCGTGGCTCTGCCGACGCCGGGACTGCACAATGCCCGCAACGCCGCTGCCGCGGTAGCGACCGCCCTGGAGATCGGTGCACCGGCCGATGCCGCAAGCAGAGCGCTGTCGCGCTTCGGCGGCGTGGCACGACGCTACGAGTTTCGCGGCGAAGCCGCGGGAGTCACCTTCGTCGACGACTACGCGCATCTTCCAGCCGAGGTCGAGGCCGCACTGGCCGCGGCGGGCGACGGAGGCTGGAAGCGGATCGTGGCGGTGTTCCAGCCGCACCGCTACAGCCGGGTCGCGGCATTGGCCCACGACTTCGCGGACGCCTTCGAGCGAGCCGACGAGGTTGTGGTCACCGATGTCTACGCTGCGGGTGAGACGCCGCGCCCGGGGGTCACCGCCAAGCTCATCGTGGACGCGGTGCTCGACGCGCACCCCGAGACCCGGATCAGCCAGGTCGCCCGTCTCAGCGACGTCGTGGCGCGACTCGCCGGCGGTCTCAGAGCCGGAGACCTCTGCCTGACGCTCGGCGCAGGCGACCTGACCAGCGTTCCCGATGCCGTGCTCGAGCGGTTGCGGACCGCCGAGGCACCATGACCGGTCCGGGCGGCCGCGGTGCTCGGCGCGGCACTCGGGGTGACGAGGCCGTGATCCAGGCGCTGCTTTCGGGTCCGTTGTCAGCGAAGACCCGCGTCGACGCGGCCCTCGGCCCGCTCACCAGCTATCGAGTGGGCGGTTCCGCCTCGGCGCTCGTGGTGGTCAACGACCGCGGCGAAGTCGCCGCGCTGTGCGAGGCTCTCTGCAGCAGCCAGGAGTGCGCCCGCACGCCGGTTGCGGTGATAGGGCGGGGCTCCAATCTGCTGGTGAGCGACGACGGATTCGCCGGGCTGGCGGTGATGCTGGGCCCGGGTTTCAGCAAGGTCAGCATCGCCGAGACGACGGTCGCCGCGGGCGGGTCTGCCAAGCTACCCGTGGTCGCGCGCGCCTCGGTCAGCGCCGGACTCAGCGGTTTCGAGTGGGCTGTCGGAGTCCCAGGGTCGGTCGGCGGCGCGGTCCGCATGAACGCGGGCGGGCACGGCGCCGAGATCAGGGACTCCCTGATCGACGCCGAGCTGATCGACCTGCGCAACGGTGCTCTCTTCAGCCGCAGCAACGACGGCCTGGAGTTCGGCTACCGCACCTCGTCGGTGGACACGGCCGAACTGGTGCTCGGTGCCCGCTTCGAGTTGAGCCGCGCAGCCGCGGCCGCCGGCAGCGCCCGGCTCGCCGAGATAGTCGCCTGGAGACGGGCCAATCAGCCCGGCGGACACAACTCCGGGTCGGTGTTCAGCAATCCCGACGGTGACAGTGCCGGGCGGCTCATCGAGACTGTCGGCGCCAAGGGCCTGCGGATCGGCACCGCGGAGGTGTCACGCAAGCACGCCAACTTCATTCAGGCCGACGACGACGGGCGCGCCGCCGACATCTTGTCGTTGATGGCGGAGTTGCGACGGCGGGTGCTGGAGCGCCATGGGATCGAGCTGCAGTTCGAGACGCAACTGCTCGGATTCGACGAACCCGACGCGTCCGACGACTGGGACCCCCGCGCGGCTGGTAACGCCTGCGGGGCCAAAGATGCCCGCGGGGCTGGTAACGCCTGCGGGGCCGGAGACGCCCGCGGGGCTGGTAACGCCTGCGGGGCCAAAGACGCCTGCGGGGCCGGAGACGCCCGCGGGGCTGGTAACGCCTGCGGGGCTGGTAACGCCTACGGGGCGGGAGACGCCCGCGGGGCTGGTAACGCCTGCGGGGCCAAAGACGCCTGCGGGGCTGGCAACACCTGCGGGGAAGGGGCAGCGCCCGCCGATTCGGGCGGCTGTGCCGACGGAAACGGCAGCCGATGACGGTGGCTGGCAGGATTGACCCACGGCTCCGGGCGCGACGAGCTGCGGTGCGGCGGGCCGAGGGCCGGCGCCGACTGCGCTTCGTCGTCGTCGGCGCGGCGATCCTGGGACTGATCTTCGCGGGCTGGGCGGCGCTGCGGTCACCACTGCTGGACCTCGACCATATCGAGGTCCACGGCCTCGGCCCGTCGCGGCTCGCCGAGGTGTCGCAGGTCGTCGGGCCGGTGCGGGGGACACCGCTCAAAGACGTCGATTCGGCGCTGATCGAAGCCGACCTCGAAGCACTCCCCTGGGTGCTCGACGCCGCAGTCGAGAAGTCGTGGCCCGGCACCGTGCGCGTCGAGGTGGTCGAGCGCACGGCGGTGGCGCGCCTCACCGGGCCCGACGGCCCCGGCGCAGTCGTCGATGCCGTCGGCGCGGTGATCGCCGAGGGCGGCGACCGGTACCGGGAGCTGCCGATGATCTCGTTGGAGAGCAGCGCCCAACCGGGGCAGGTCGAGCCCGAGGCACTGCCCGGGCTCAAGTTGATCGAAGTGCTCCCCGACGACCTGGCAGCCTGGGTCGAAGCCGTCACCTACCGCCCCGGCGCCTCCGAACGGGCTAGGGGACTGGTCGGGTTCGATCTGGTCGGGGAGGCCGAGGCAGACCTCGGCGAGCCCACGCTCCTAGCCGACAAGGTCCAAGCGCTGAGAACGGTGATCAACGGGATCGATCTGACCTGCGTCCGCACGATCGATGTCGCAGTCGCCGATTTCCCGACTGTCCGACGCGACCCGGGGTGTGCCGCCCGCGCCGGAATCGAACGTCCATGACCGCTGCGCCGACCGCCGGACGCGTTGCACACCGCACGAAACTGGCCTACCGTCCGCGAATCTGCGCGCTCGGTCGTATACGGTCATCGTTTGACTGGTGCCGGGTCGCTTCGGCCCAGGTTCCACATCTCTCAAATCAAGATATTAGGACAAGCACGCGATGTCTCATCCGCAGAATTATCTAGCCGTCATCAAGGTGATAGGAGTCGGCGGCGGGGGTGTCAATGCCGTCAACCGGATGATCGACGCCGGGTTGAAAGGAGTCGAGTTCATTGCCGCCAACACCGATGCCCAAGCGTTGTTGATGAGCGATGCCGACGAGAAGATCGATATCGGGCGCGACCTGACCCGCGGCCTCGGTGCGGGCAGCGACCCGGAGGTGGGGCGTTCGGCCGCTGAAGCGCACATCGACGAGATCCGCGAGTCGATCCGCGGTGCCGACATGGTCTTCATCACCGCGGGCAAGGGCGGCGGGACCGGGACCGGTGCCGCGCCGGTGATCGCCGAACTCGCCAAATCGGAGGGCGCCCTCACGATAGGGGTGGTTACCCGGCCCTTCGCCTTCGAGGGCCGCCGCCGCTCGGTTCAAGCCGAGACGGGGATCCAGAGGCTCAAGGAGAAGGTCGACACGCTGATCGTGATCCCCAACGACCGGCTGCTGACGGTGGCCGACACCAACACCTCGGTGCTGAACGCCTTCAAGATGGCCGACGAGATCCTGCTGCAGGGTGTCCAGGGCATCACCACGCTGATAACCACCCCGGGCTTGATCAACACCGACTTCGCCGATGTCCGCACCGTGATGACCGACGCGGGCAGCGCCCTGATGGGAATTGGCCGCGGCACCGGTGAGGGCCGCGCCGTCGGCGCGGCCCGCGACGCCATCTCCAGCCCCCTGCTTGAGGCTTCGATCGAGAACGCCCGCGGCATTCTGCTGAACGTCAGCGGCGGACCCGACCTGGGCCTGCTCGAGGTCAACGAGGCAGCCGAGATCATCCACGCCGTCGCCCACCAGGACGCCAACATCATTTTCGGGACGGTCGTCGACGAAGAGATGGGTGACGACGTGAGGGTCACGGTCATCGCCGCTGGCTTCGACCGCTGGGACGACACGCGCCAGGCGCCGAGACAACCGTCCGGGGCCGACGACCCCCACGGTGCCCAGCCCACCGGAGACGTTCCGATCGTCGACGTGTTCGCGTCCTTCGGCGACGACGACCTCGACCCAAACGACGAGTTCGACGTGCCGTCATTCTTGAGGTGACGGAACCGGCGAGTGATTGAGCGCACGCTTCAGGCCGGTCGCGACCACGTCGTGCGCGTGGTCTGCTCGGAGCGCTGCGACGGCGACTTCGCCATCGACGCAGACCCCGGGGAACTGGCACGGGCCCGTGCCCGCTTGGTCTCGGGCCAGTGGACCTGGCTCGAGCAGGTCCACGGATCCGACATAGTCGTGGTCCACGGGCCCGGTGCGCGCCGCGGCGCGGCGGCGGACGGCTGCGTGACCGGCTGTGTCGATGCGCGGCTGTCTGTCCAGACAGCCGACTGTGCGCCGCTGGTGCTCGCCTCGGAGGGTCTCGTGGGGCTGGTGCATGCAGGCTGGCGGGGAATCGTGCAGAGGATCGTCCCGGCAGCCACTGATCTGCTCGGCGCGCTCGGCGGAGGACGGACCCACGCCCTGCTGGGTCCCTGCATCGCCGCGTCCCGGTACGGGTTCGGCGCGGCCGAGTTGGACCTTGTGGCTTCGGTGGCGGGGGACTGTGTGCGCTCGACCACCGCCGACGGCCTGCCGGCACTGGACCTGGCCGCGGCGGTCCGGTCACAGTGTGAGCAAGCAGGGGTCGCTTCGTTCTCGGTGGTCGGACCGCCCCACAGCGACGTGCCCTTCGACACCTCCGAGGACCGCTGGTACTCCCACCGCTGCCGTGGCGAACGCCAGCGTCAGGCGACGGTGGCGTGGCTCGAACGGCGATGAACGGCCCGGCGATGAACGACAAGGCGATGAACGACCCGGCGATGAACGACAAGGCGATGAACGACCCGGCGACGATCCGGCGGCGCCTCGAGCGGGTCCGCGCGCGCATCGCGGCCGCAGGAGGTGACAGCGTCCGGATCGTGGCCGTGACCAAGGGCTGCGGCGTGCAGACGATGGAGTCGGCGATCGCCGCGGGCTGCTGCGACGTCGCCGAGAGCTATGCCCAGGAGTTGCTGCACAAGAGCCGGGCGCTGACCGAGCACAGCCGGGCGCGGGCCCGCCTGCATTTCGTCGGGGGCCTGCAGAGCAACAAGGTACGCAAGCTGGCCTCGACCGTCGACGTCTGGCAGTCCATCGACCGACTCGACCTCGGCGAGGAGTTGGCGAAGCGGTGCCCGTCGGCCGAGGTGATGGTGCAAGTCAACCTCTCCGGCGATGGACACAGACGCGGGTGCGGGCTCTCGGAGGCCCCGGAACTGGTGCAACGCCTGCGGGCGCTGGGGCTCGACGTGGCCGGGTTGATGGGGATCGGCCCGATTGGCGAACCGGAGGATGCCGGCAGGGGATTCGCCCTGCTGCGCGGGCTCGTCGACCGGCTCGGTCTTGCCGAGTGTTCGATGGGGATGACCGCAGACTTGGAGGTCGCGGTGCAACAGGGTGCCACAATGGTCAGGATCGGCTCGGGCCTGTTCGGTCCGCGGGCGCAGCGGAACCAGCGAAGTGCTCCTTGAGCGGTGCTGTTGCAGCGCACGTTCTGCGCGGCCATGAGGCATCCGCTATGCACGTTCTGCGCGGCCATGAGGCATCCGCTATGCACGTTCTGCGCGGCCATGACACGGCCGCTGCGCACGTTCTGCACGGTAATGACACGGCCGCTGCGCACGTTCTGCACGGTAATGACGCACCCGCTGCGCACGTTCTGCACGGTAATGACGCACCCGCTGCTCCGCTAACGCTACATTTGCGGCAGGAGG
This sequence comes from Acidimicrobiia bacterium, assembly GCA_024421085.1. Classification (GTDB taxonomy): domain Bacteria; phylum Actinomycetota; class Acidimicrobiia; order Acidimicrobiales; family Aldehydirespiratoraceae; genus VXYK01. Next base: position 39,977 of record JAHQYN010000004.1, on the reverse strand, counting down.
CAGGTTCAACATGCTGAAGAAAGCGCTATTTTACCTGGGACTCGGGTCCGACGAGGAATACGAGCAGTACGACGAACAGCTCGCGGGCGGAGGATATCCCGGCGGGGCTGAGGAAGTCTACGCCAACTCGCCGACTGGACTCGATGCTCGACGGGGCCCCGGCAGCGCCACGGTCCGCCCGATCATGCCTGCTGGCAGTGCCGACGCGGTTGTCCGCCCGATGGCTCCGGTCGATGACTGGCCCCGCGACAGAGGGCCGCGTGGGCGGCGCCAGTCGTCGGATGCGGGCGAGTCTGCGGTCCGAATCGTCGACGATCCCCCGACCAGGCCCTCCAACGCGACCCCCCATACGGCCTCGCCGACGGTATTCGAGGACGCCCCCCAGTTTGGTGAACGGCTCAAGGGGGGGCAGCCTGTGATCCTGAACCTCCAGAACGCGGAGCGGGGCACTCGGCGTCGGCTTCTCGACTTTGCGAGCGGTGCGTGCTACGCGCTCGGGGGGAACATGGATCGGGTCGCCGACCAGGTGTTCCTGATAACTCCTCCCGAGGCCACGGTGCGTGCGATGTTCGAATCCAGGGCGACTGCCGAGGGTGTCCCCGATTAGCGGACTCTCCTGTTCTACAATCCATGACATGGACGAATTGTCTCCCCTTCTTGCCCAGGTCAGGTTTCACGAGCGTTGGAGGGGCTACGACCCCGCAGAGGTTGACGCGTATGTCGACAGCGCGACCAGGGCGGCTGTCTGGGCGCGCAGCCGGATTGAGACCCTCACCGAGCGTGTCGGGACCGAATCGACGCGCGCGGACGAACCCGTCGATCCAAAGCCCGGGACTTCCGCAGCCGAAGAGGCCGCCAAAGCCGAAGAGCCTGCCCGAGCGCTCGGGTCGGACCAAGACGCCGCGGACGACGCAATCGATGAAGCCGGTCAACAGGCAAAGCAGATCGTTGCTGAGGCCGAGAGCCGGGTGGAGGCCATGATCGCCGGTGCCCATGCGGAGGGAACGCGGATACGCCACGAAGCCGACGAATTTGCCGCGTCCACCCTCGCAGACGTCGAGAATCTGGCCAGGGAACGCGAAGCCGCCGCGGCGGCCGCCGAGCGCGAGCAGCACGCCTCTGCGATCAGCGAGTTGGCCGCACAACGCGCCCGGCAACAAGAAGATCTGGAGTTGTTCGAGCGCCAGGTTGCTGAGAGGCGCCGAGAGGTCGAGACATCGTTGTCGAGACTGGTCGAGGTCTTCGAGTCCGCAGAGATCTTCCGAGCGGTGCGAGAACCATTGAACGGGAACTCCGAGCCTGTCGTTGACGACACGGATTCTGGGGCGGCGACCGACGCTGTCGATCCCGAGGACGGAGCGGGTGAGCGCGTGGAACTTGACGGCGAGGACTCACACGAGTCGGAATCGAGCGGGCCCCGAGCCGAGGACACCGACAGCACTGCGCCGCAAGCCGATGAAGTACCCGGCTTGGATGCATCCGCCGTTGTTGATGACGGGGCCGACTCGCTGCTCAGCGAGACGCCGAGCTACGCCTCCGGCGCTGCACTCGGCGAGTCTGTCGAGACGCCACATGGGCAGCCGAGGTTCGTGACCGTTGAAGATCTCGAGCAGCAGCCTGCTCGCGACGACGGAGCCGAGCCGCTGGGAGTGGAGGGTGCTCCGCTGCGCCCGCAGTTGTTCGACGAGACCGAACTGTCGTCTGCGGCGGTGCGGAGACGCGAGGAGGAGCCGTTTCTTGCCCAACTCCGAGAGGCTGCCTCGAGAGACAACATCCGAACCGATACAGACGACGCTCTGTCAGCGTTCTTCAACCAGGAGGAGGATCAACGCAGGTCTCCGTGGTTCTTGGGGGGCCGTTGAACTAGTCGATGCTGGCATCGGGTACACTGCGGACCCGACTGGGGCGGTGATGCGTCGGTCACAGGTGTGAAGGACCGGCAGCATGGTCAAGAAAAAGCGTAGCGCAGGCGCCAAGACCGAAGATTCGGCTAGCCCCGCCTCCAAGCGGGAACGCACCGCGCCCGACGCCGCGGCCAAGAAGACTCCAGCCAAGAAGACTCCAGCCAAGAAGGCCCCAGCCGAGAAGCAAGCGGCCAAGAAGGCCGCCGTCAAGGAGGCGCCGGTCAAGAAGGCTGCGGTCAAGAAACAAGCGGTCAAGAAGGCTCCGGCCAAGAAGGCCGCGACTAAGGAGGCCCCCGTCAAGAAGCAAGCGGCCAAGAAGGCCGCGACTAAGGAGGCCCCCGTCAAGAAGGTTGCGGTCAAGAAACAAGCCGTCAAGAAGACGCCAGTGAAGAAGCAGTCTGTCAAGAAGGCCCCAGCCAAAGAGGCCGCGACTAAGGAGGCCCCCGTCAAGAAGGCCGCGGCCAAGGAGGCCGCGACTAAGGAGGCTCCGGCCAAGGAGGCCGCGACTAAGAAGGCCCCAGCCAAGAAGCAGTCTGCCAAGAAGCAGTCTGCCAAGAAGACATCAGCCAAGAAGGCCGCGGCCAAGGAGGCCCCGGTCAAGAAGGCTGCGGTCAAGAAGCAGTCTGCCAAGAAGGCCGCGGCCAAGGAGGCCCCGGTCAAGAAGGCTGCGGTCAAGAAGCAGTCTGCCAAGAAGGCCGCGACTAAGGAGGCCCCGGTCAAGAAGGCTGCGGTCAACAAGCGGTCTGCCAAGAAGGCCGCGACTAAGGAGGCCCCGGTCAAGAAGGCTGCGGTCAAGAAGCAGTCTGCCAAGAAGACATCAGCCAAGAAGGCTGCGGTCAAGGAGGCCGCGACTAAGGAGAAGGCTGCGGTCACGAAGACTCCAGTGAAGAAGCAGTCTGTCAAGAAGGCCCCGGCCAAGAAGACGCCAGCCAAGAAGGCTGCGGTCAAGAAGGCCCCGGCCAAGAAGACGCCAGCTAAGAAGGCTGCGGTCACGAAGACTCCAGTGAAGAAGCAGTCTGTCAAGAAGGCCCCGGCCAAGAAGACTCCAGCCAAGAAGGCTGCGGTCAAGGAGGCCGCGGTCAAGAAGGCCCCAGCCAAGAAGGCCCCAGCCAAGAAGACGCCAGCCAAGAAGACGCTAGCCAAGAAGACACCAGCCAAGAAGACGCCAGCCAAGAAGACGCCGGCCCAGGAGCAAGCGGTCAAGGAGGCCGCGACTAAGAAGGCTGCGGCCAAGAAGGCCCGGGTCAAGAAGGCGCCGGTCAAGAAGGCTGCGGCGAAGAAGCGAGCGAAGAAGAGGACTGCGCCGCCGTTCAGCGAGAGGTTCAACGAGGAGATGAAGAAACGGCTGCTCGCGGAACGGGCCAAATACCTCCACTCTGAAGAGGTCTATAGGGCCGAGGCCGAGGCGCTGATTGAGGGGCGCGAACCGGGCGATGTCCAGTTCGACGAAGAGAGCGGCGAGGGCGACACGCTCGCCGTGGAGCGCGAGCGCGACCTCGCGCTGTCGGCTCAGGCCAGAGGCGCAGTCGAACAGATCAATGCCGCCCTGGACCGGATTGCAGCCGGCACCTACGGCATATGCATAGTCTCCGGGCTGCGAATTCCACAGGAGCGTCTCCGGGCGATCCCCTGGGCCACGGAACGTGTCGAATACAAGGCCGGCAGCCTCGGGCTGCGCTGAACGGAGCGGGTGGACCGCCTTGCCGGATCAACGCGTCGTCTCAGAGGAGATACCGGCGGCGCTGGCCGATGAACGCCTCGACCGGGTAGTCGCGTTGATGGCCGAGGTGAGCCGATCCACAGCCGCACGGATGATCGATGAGGGGGCGGTCGCCGTTGATGGGGTGGTCGCGGCGTCGGGCTCGCTTCGTGTCGTCATCGGCAGCACGATCAGGGCTGTGCGCCCGGCGCCGCGGGATCCGCGGCCCATCCCCGACGGGGAGGTGGAGTTCGCGGTGGTATACGAAGACCCCGACATTGTTGTTGTGGACAAGCCGGTCGGCCTCGTCGTCCACCCCGGCGCGGGCCACCCCGACCGGACTCTGGTCAACGGCCTGGTGTCCCGCTACCCGGAGATGGCCTCTGTCGGTGAAGCGCACAGGCCGGGTATCGTGCATCGGCTCGATCGGACGACGTCGGGCCTGCTCGTCGCAGCCCGCAGCGCAAAGGCATACCGGGGGCTCGTCCAACAACTGTCGGCCCGCGAGCCCGAACGGGTCTACCAGGCGCTCGTCTGGGGTCACCTCGAGGCCGACCAAGGGACGATCGATGCGCCGGTCGGGCGATCACTGAGGCATCCGACGCGGATGTCGGTGACTGACCGGGGGCGCCGGGCGTCCACTCGCTACGAGGTCCTCGACCGTTTCAGCCAGCCGCGCGACACGACGCTGCTGTCGTGCCGCCTCGAGACGGGGCGGACCCACCAGATCCGGGTGCATCTGCGGGCCATCGGCCATCCCGTCGTCGGCGACCGGGCCTACGACGGTGCCAGACCGGGAATCGAAATGACTCGACCGTTCCTTCACGCCTGTGCGCTCAGCCTGCGTCACCCGGTTACCGGCGAGCGCCTCGAACTGGAGTCCGCCCTTCCCCAAGAGCTGTCGGCCACCCTGGCTCGCTGCGCCGCCTGAACGCGGCTCCGGCTCCGGTGCAGGCATCGAAGGATCGGTCGGCCCCGACCACAGCGCTGGCAAGGTCCCACGGAAAGGAAATGCCAGCAAGGTCACGCCGCGAGCACCCGCGATGACCTGCGAAGAGCCAGCAGCGGTTCCTAGAGTTCCTCGGTGGCGGGCCACGGGGCTCGACCCCGAGACATTCGCGCAATGTCGGCGAGGGTGAACGAATCGAGGAAGTCGCGCATGTGGCTTCCGGCAGCACTCCAGATGCTGAGCAGGACACACTGCCCCTCATGGTCGCAGGCCCCGTCGCTGTGAGGTTCTGAGAAGTCGCCCGCGGTGATCGGTCCGTCGACGGCTCGAACTATCTCCGACAGTCGAATCTCGCTCGGGTCCCGAGTCAGGACGTAGCCGCCGCCGACTCCCCGCTTCGAGCGCACAATCCCCGCCCCCTTCACCGCCAGCAGGATCTGCTCGAGATAGGGCTGGGGGAGAGCGGTGCGTTCGGCGATCTCGCGCACAGACGTGGGCGCGTCCTCGGTGTGCAGTGCCAACGAGAGCAGCGCGCGGGCGGCGTAGTCACCTCTGGTCGAGACTCGCATGGTCCAGAGCCTACGCGACTGTCGTCGGCTCAGGAGAGTTGTAGAGTCACTGCGGAGCGACGCGAGCCGAACTTCCGAAGGACTTGAGCGAATGGACGACCCTGAACCGATGCTGCCCGCCTTCGGCGGCAACTGCATAACAGACCTCGTGCCTGCACTCCTCGGGGTGACGGCACCTCCGCAGTCGCTGCTCGATGAAGCGGTGCTCGACAGTTACGCAACGGTGATGCTGGTCCTCGACGGCCTCGGTTGGAACCAGTTGCAGCAACGGCCCCATCTGGCGCCGACCCTGATGTCGATGAAGCAGCGCAGCGCCACCACGGTGGCCCCGTCGACAACGGCCACGGCGCTCACCTCGCTGGTGACTGGAACTCCCCCCGGTCGCCACGGCGTGGTCGGCTATCGGATCAACGTCGACGGAGAGGTGCTCAACACCCTGCGTTGGAGCACACCGAGCGGCGATGCTCGCAAACGCATTGTGCCCGGCGAGTTCCAGCCCGAAGCGGCCTTCTTTGGTCAGCGACCAGTCGTTGTGCAGAATGCCGAGTTCCTTCACAGCGGGTTCACGATGGCACACCTCGCGGACGTGAGGCACCGCGGCTGGCAGACGATGCCCGCGATAGCGGTCCAGGTGCGTCAGGCGGTCGCCTCCGGGGAACCCTTCGTCTACGCCTACTACGACGGCATCGACAAGACGGCTCACCTTCGTGGATTCGGTGAGTTCTACGACGCTGAACTGGCCGCCTGCGACAAACTGGTGGCCGACCTGATGACGGCGCTGCCACGCGGCACGGCCATTGTCGTGACCGCAGATCACGGACTGGTCGACTGCCAGGGTGCCGCCACCGCGTTCGCCCCCGAGGTGAGCGCCCAGGTGCGCTCCCGGAGCGGCGAGGCCCGCTTTCGCTGGTTGCACGCCGAGCCCGGCCGGCAGGCCGACCTCTTCGCCGCGGCAGCCGCCGCGCATTCTGACCGGGCCTGGGTACACACCGCCGAGGAGATGATAGATGAGGGCTGGTTCGGCCCTGAAGTGACCGACGCGGCTCGGTCCAGGCTCGGCGATGTGGCCGTTGTGGCCAAGGATCGTTGGTATTTCACCGATCCGGTCGACAACCCGAGGATCGAGTTGATCGGCCGTCATGGATCGCTCACACCCGACGAGATGCTCATCCCCGTCCTAACCTTCACCAGCTGACCTTGATTTGTCGATATGGGAGAACTCCTTGCCTGAACGACCCAACAACCCCGACAATCCCGGCACAGAGCCACAGCTGCTCGAGCCGCCCGAAGTGCTCGAACCCACCGAATCCGCCGAAGAACCGAGCGAGTCGATCGACCACCCCGCCAAGGTGATGCGCATCGGGACCATGATGAAACAGCTGCTCGACGAGGTGCGGTCAACCGACCTCGACGAACCCAGCCGCGACCGTCTGCGTGACATCTACGAGACCTCCATTGCCGAACTCGGCGGGGCCCTCTCTGAGGACCTCCGTAAGGAACTGGGACGGCTCGCCTTGCCTTTCGGCTCCGCAGAGACCCCATCGGGCGCCGAGCTGCAGATAGCCAAGGCACAGCTCGTCGGCTGGCTCGAGGGGCTCGTCCAGGGGATCCAGGCGATGCTGTTCGCCCAGCAGATGGCGGCGCAGCAGCAACTCCAGTCGATGCGCACCCGGATCGGGCCGCCCCAGAGCGATCACAGCGACGAGCGTCCCGGCACCTACCTGTAGGCTGTCTCGCCGGTGCCGGTATCGGCCCCGAGCCTCTCCGCGTGAGCGGGGTGGACGCATCCGCGGGCGGCGGGTAGGGTCGAATCACAGCCATGTGATTGCGGTTCGGCAGCGAGACAACGCAGGAGCGCGAGCAGGCAACAAACGCGAAAGGAGTCCGGTTGGGCGATTCGTTCACCCATCTTCACGTCCACACCGAGTATTCGATGCTCGACGGTGCCTCGCGCGTCGACGACGCCATCAACGCTGCGGTGGTTGACGGGCAACCCGCCTTGGCGATCACCGACCACGGCAACATGTACGGCGTCCTCGAGTTCTACAGGGGCTGCCGCGACGCGGGGATCAAGCCGATCATCGGCAGCGAGGTCTACTTGGCCCACGAGTCGCGCCACGAGCGACCGAACCGCACCGGGAGCGCCGACGACTCCGGCGGCAGCACCGGTTCGGGCCAGAAGCTCTACTACCACGCGATACTGCTCGCCGAGAACAACGTCGGCTACAAGAACCTGATCCAGATATCCAGCGAGGCGTTCCTCTCGGGCTACCACTACAAGCCCCGCGCCGACTTCGAACTGCTAGAGAAGTACCACGAGGGACTGATCGCCACCTGCGGCTGCCTCGGAGGGCACGTTCTCCAGTCGCTGCTGCAAGGGCAGGAGAAAATAGCGCTGGAGCAGGCGGCACGGTTCCAGGACATCTTCGGGAGGGACAACTACTTCATCGAGATACAGGACCACGGGATCCCCGAACAGCACAGGACCAACCCGCAACTGTTGGAGATCGCCCGCAAGATCAAGGCGCCGGTCTTGGCGACCAACGACAGCCACTACACCCACCGCCACGACGCCGAGGCGCATGACGCACTGCTGTGCGTCCAGACCGGCTCGCTGTTGAGCGACACCGACCGCTTCAAGTTCCACGGCGACCAGCACTACATCAAGTCGGCCGCTGAGATGCGGCGGCTCTTCAAGGAACTCCCGGAGGCTTGCGACAACACGCTGTGGGTGGCCGAGCGGGCCGACGTCAGCATCGAGTTCGGTCGACCGAGGCTCCCGAGGTTCCCGCTCCCCGAGGGTTTCAGCTCAGACTCCGATTACCTGCGCCACCTGACCTACGAGGGGGCGAAACGCCGCTGGGGCCAGGACCTGCGCGCCGAGACCGTCGAGCGGCTTGACTTCGAGCTGGGCGTGATCGACAGGATGGGGTTCGCGGCCTACTTCCTGATCACCTGGGACTTGATCCGCTTCGCCCGCGAGAGCGGCATGCGGGTGGGTCCGGGCAGGGGCTCGGCTGCGGGCTGCGCGGTCGCCTACACCTTGTGGATCACCGATCTCGACCCGATCAAGTACGACCTGCTCTTCGAGCGGTTCCTCAACCCCTCGCGCCTGTCGATGCCCGACATCGACATGGACTTCGAGACTCGTCACCGGGACGCGGTGATCCGCTACGCGTCCGAGAAGTACGGACGCGACAACGTCGCCCAGATCGTCACCTTCTCGCAGATCAAGGCACGCGCCGCGGTGCGCGACGCCGCCCGGGTCCTCGGGTACCCCTACGGCCTCGGCGACAAGCTCGCGAAGTCCATGCCACCGCTGTTGATGGGTCGCGACACACCGCTTAAGTACTGCCTCGAAGAGCATCCCAAGTACCTCGAGGGCTACCGTGCTGCTGTCGAGCTGCGGGGAATGGTCGAGGAGGATCCCGACGCAGCCCGGGTCATCGAGGTGGCCAAGGGGCTTGAGGGCCTGCGCCGCCAGGACAGCATCCACGCTGCTGCGGTGGTGATCACCGACGAGCCCTTGACCGAGTACCTGCCGATCCAGCGCAAGCCGGAGGGCCGCAAGGCATCGATCGAGAACGCGCCGATCGTCACCCAGTACGAGATGAACGGAATCGAGAGCCTGGGCCTGTTGAAGATGGACTTCCTGGGCCTCCGCAACCTCGATGTGATCGCCGACTGCCTGAGCCTCATCGAGCGGACGCGCGGCGGGCCCATCGACATCGACTCGGTCGACCTCACCGACCCGGCCACCTTCGAACTGCTGCAGCGCGGCGACACTGTCGGCGTGTTCCAGCTTGAGTCGGCGCCGATGCGGGCGCTGATCCGCTCCCTCGCCCCAACCTCCTTCGACGACGTGGCGGCGCTGGTGGCGCTGTACCGGCCCGGGCCGATGGCCGCCAACATGCACAACGACTACGCCGACCGCAAGAACGGCCGCCGCCCGGTGGAGTTCATTCACCCCGACGCTGAGGAGCTGCTCAGCGAGACCTACGGGTTGATGATCTACCAGGAGAACGTCATGCGGGTGGCCCAGAAGTTCGCGGGCTACACGCTCGCTGAGGCTGATTCGCTGCGCAAGGCCATGGGCAAGAAGATCCGCGAGGCCATGGCCGAGGAGCGCGAGAAGTTCGTCGCCGGGGTCGTCGCCAACGGCTACGACCGTTCTCTGGCCACCGACCTTTTCGACATCATCGACCGGTTCGCCGACTACGCCTTCAACAAGAGCCATTCCTACGGTTACGGCTATGTGGCCTACCAGATCGCCTACCTGAAGGCCAACTACCCGGTCGAGTACCTTTCGGCGCTGCTCACCAGCGTCAAGGCGAGGCTCGACTCAGCCGCGGTGTACCTCAACGAGTGCCGGCTCATGGGCATCGACATCGGGGTCCCCGACATCAATCGCTCGGAGTCCGACTTCACCCCGGAGCCCGACCTGAGCACCGATGCGTCGTCTCCGGGCCGGATCGTCTTTGGGCTCTCCGCCATCCGCAATGTGGGGGTGGGGTTCGTCGCCAAAGTGCTCGAGGAGCGCGACGCCAACGGACCGTTCAAGTCGTTCATGGACTTCGTGGAGCGGATCAACATCGAGTCGCTCAACAAGCGCACCACCGAGTCGCTGATCAAGGGCGGGGCGTTCGATTCGCTCGGGCATCCGCGCAAGGGGCTGCTCCAGGTGCATGAGCGGATCACCGAGATGACCGTGGAACGCCGCAAAGAGCACGACATGGGGGTGATGTCGCTGTTCGGTGAGCTCGACGAGGGCCCGACCTTCGACGAACGCCCGGAGATACCCGAGGTGGAATTCGACAAGAAGACCAAGCTGGCCCATGAACGCGAGATGCTCGGCCTGTACGTGTCGGATCATCCGCTCTACGGATACGAGGAGCAGATCCGCCGCCGAGCCTCATGCACGGTCGCCGCGCTCAGCGAAGAGCCGGACCGGTCGGTCGTCACCGTCGGCGGGTCGATCACCAACCTGAACCGCCGCTGGACCAACCGGGGCGAGCTGATGGCCCTGTTCGATCTCGAGGACCTGGAAGGTTCGGTCGAGGTTGTGGTCTTCCCCAATGCCATGAAGGACCACGGCCAGAAGCTCCACGACGATGCCATTGTCCTGGTCCGCGGACGCCGGGAGAGCGGCCGCTCTTCGAAGCGCCGCGGCGGCGGTGGCGGGGGAGGCGGTGACGACGAGGTGAAGATTCTGGCGATGGAGATCGACGTTGTCGAAGAGCCCGCCAAGAACCCCCCGGTGCGGCTCCTCCTCGATGTGGCGCACCACGAAAAGTCGAGGATCGCCGAACTGAAGTCGGTCCTGCAGGCCCATCGCGGCGAGTGCCCCGTTGAGCTCCACCTCAGCGACAAGCGGGTCTTCCGGTTGTCTGAAGAGTACTCCGTGGACCGCTCGAACGGTGTCGTCGCCGAGCTCCGAGCGCTCCTGGGATCTGACTCGATCCTTGTTTGAGGCCTTCGCAGTTGCGAAAACTCCAAATTTGTCTAAGACTGTCTTCGTCTGTGTGCTCGAGCGACCCGTCCCGGCAGGTTGCAGGTGGAGGTTTCGGCAGACATCTCAGCAGACGATCCAGCAGCCGACGAAGTAGGGGTGCCAAATGGCCATCGAAGTGGAGACCAAGGATTGCAGCGCGGTATGCGATGCCGAACTCACCGAGATGGCGGATCTCTGCGCGGGGTCTCGCAACGCCCTGGAGGTGGGGATGCTGTCCAAGCAGTGCGAAGAGTGGGTTCTGGTCACCGTGGCCAGCGAGGGCGGCAAGATCCGGGGATTCTCCTATTGCACGCTTGAGCGGATCGGCGGAACGCCGAGTGTGCTGGTCGGCGCAGCGCACATCTGCCGCAACAACAGACGCGATACGGTCCTCCGTGCCATCATCACCGACCAGCTCCGCCGCTCAGTGTTGGCTTTCCCAGACGAGGACGTGCTCGTCGGGGCCCAGATCAACGATGCGGGTGCCCTCGACGCCTACAAGACCCTCGACGATATCGTCCCCCGTCCCAACCACAGGGCCTCCGGTGAGGAGCGGGCTTGGGGCCGTCGGTTGGCGAAGCGTTTCGGTGTCGCCGCGAACCGCTACGAAGACCGCGCGTTCATCGTTCGTGGAGACGGCAAGCAGCCGGTCGTGCTCGACCATGCCAGCATCAGGCCCGAGAAGATCCCCGCTGAGGTCACTGAACAACTCGCCGCTCTCGATGTCGCGGCAGGCGACACGCTGATCGTCTTCGGCTGGGCCATGGCCGAGGACCTCGAGAAACTGCTCTGAACGACTCCGGATTCGCCGGGATCGTCCGTCGTCGACGGATGACGCGGTCGTTCTTGAGCGAACCGATCGCTCCCGAGGTTGTTGAAGAACTGATCGATCTGGCGCGGCGTTCCCCGTCCGCTGGCAACGCCTCCGCGTTGGAGTGGCTGATACTGCACGACGCGGCGGCCGTGGCCGCCTACTGGGACACCACCCTGCCCCCAGAGCGCCGCGGCGGCTTCGCCTGGCCCGGGCTGCTGAACGCCCCGGTGATCGTGATTCCGTGGGTCAACCCCCAGATCTACCTTGAGCGCTACCGTGAGGCCGACAAGGCACATACGCATCTCGGGGAGTCGCTCGACGCTTGGGACGTTCCCTACTGGTTCATCGACGGCGGCGCAGCGGTGCAGACACTGCTGCTGGCTGCCGAGGACATGGGGCTGGGAGCGTTGTTCTTCGGTGTGTTCGACCACGAGCCGAAGGTGCGCGAGGTTTTCGGGGTGCCCCCGAGGTGGAGGGCCCTGGGGGCGGTCGCCCTCGGGCAGCGCGCCGACGACAGGCCCGCGCAGAGTCAGCTGAGGCGCCGTCGACGGATCGGCGAGGTCGTCCACCGCAACAAGTGGTGACCGGCAGTCCGCGCAGTTCGCTGAGCCTTCACGAATCCGCGCCGCGGTTTGGTGTCGTGACCGGCGCAAAGATACCCTCAGCGGGTTCATGGCAATGTTCCCCAGACAATGAGCCCGATCGGAGGCCCGATGCAAGCGGACACACCAACTCAAGTTCCGCTCGTGAGCTACCTTCGGTTGGGCCCGCGGCCTCACCTCGTAGCCAATCAATGCACGAACTGCGGTGCCCGGTTCTTCGACCGCCGCAACGCCTGTGCGCAATGCGGCCTGCGCGAATTCAAGAGTGTTCGGGTCGACAACGCCGCGAAGCTGAAGGCGTTCACGATCGTCCACCGCGCCGCGCCGGGCATCCCCGCGCCCTATGTCTCAGCCATCGTCGAAACTGCCGACGGCACCACGGTCCGGTCCAACGTGGTCAACTGCGAGCCCGACCCCGAAGTCGTGCAGTTGGGAATGAACCTCAAGCTCACCACCTATCCCATCGGCACCGACGACCACGGCACCGAAGCGGTCGCCTTCGGTTATCAACCAGCCTGAATCCCGCCGACACTGGCTGAAACCCGCCCACCACAAGCCCACCCGCACTCCGCCCGCAGCAAGACCAGCCCGCAGCAAGACCCGCCCGCGGCAAGGCCCGCCCACAACACGAAGGAGCATCCCAGATGGCCACCACGAAAAGCCCGACAACAAGGTCCTCAGCAACGACGATCAGCGATGACAGTGTGTGGATTCTGGGCACCCACATGACCCGCTTCGCCCGTTATCCCGACTCCGACGTGGTGGATCTGGCAGCGGAGGCCTCGATCGCCGCACTCGAGGACGGCGACGTGACCATCCACGACATGGACGTGCTAGCGGCAGGATCGCTCTTCAATGCCGGTACCGGGATCGGGCAGCGTCTCCAGAAGCAGATCGGCCAGACCGGCATCCCGGTGTACAACGTGGCCAACGCCTGTGCAACCGGTGCAACCGCGGTGCGCACGGTCTACCTCTCGATCAAGGCCGGAGAGGCTGATCTGGGCCTCGCCGTGGGGGTCGAGCAGATGGGTAAGATGGGTCTGCTCGGCGGCGCCGGCACCAAGAAGGAGAAGAAGGTCTTCGAGCCCAGCGGGCGCTACGGAGCTGTGACCGGAGTCGACGGTTACATCGGCACCGAAGGTATGCCCGGTGTGTTCGCCCAGGCGGGGATGGAGTACGCCAACGAATACGACGGCGTCGGCTTCGAGCAGTTCGCCAGGGTGGCATACAAGAACCACCTCCACTCCACGCTCAACCCGCTGGCACAGTACCGCAAGGAGTTCTCGATGGAAGAGATCATGGCCTCGCCGACCATGAGCTATCCGAACACCCTGTTGATGTGCTGCCCCACCGGTGACGGCGCGGCCGCGGCGGTGCTCGTCTCCGGCCAGCGGCTCAAGGCGATGCCGGCGCAGGCCCGCAAGCGAGCCGTCAAGATATCGGCCTCGGTGCTGACCTCAGACCCCTACACCGAGGCGGGCCAGGTGCAGCCCGATGTCAACACGCTGACGCGCAACGCCGCGGCACAGGCCTATGAGGCCGCAGGCGTCGGTCCCGAGGACCTCGACTTGGTGGAGCTTCACGACTGCTTCGCCACCGCGGAGTTGATCCATTACGACAACCTCGGGCTGTGTGAGCCCGGCGCGGCAGGCGACTTCATCGATTCCGGTGCTCCGTTCCGTGACGGCACGACCCCGGTCAACGTGTCGGGCGGGTTGATCTCCAAGGGCCACCCGATCGGCGCCACCGGCGTTGCCAACGTCTTCGAGGTCACGACCCACCTTCGCGGCGAAGCCGGCGACCGGCAGATTGCCGATGCCAAGGTCGGTCTAACGCATGTCATCGGTTTGGGGTCGGCGTGCGCTGTCCATGTCCTGGAGAGGGCCGCCGCCTGATAACGGGAGGCAGCGAGTCGAATATGCCGCTGCGTGTCACGGTCACGTCGCACAGCGACCCGCAAGGCGAAGCGATCGTCTCCGCCGCGCCCCTCGTCGGCGTCCGCGGACTCGCGCAATGCCGGGTCTCGAGGGTCTATCACCTCGACGCCGCTGGCCCCTTGGGGAACGACGACGTCGATCGGCTCTGCCGCGAGGTGCTCGTCGACCCCGTCGTGGCCGAATACTCCATAGGCGCCGCGCTCCCAGCCATGGGCCGCGCCGTCGAGGTGGCAGCACTTCCGGGAGTGACAGACCTCGATGCGAGAGAGCTCGAACGTGCCGCGCAGCAACTGCAGATAGCCGACCTGCGGGTCTCGACCGCGGTCCGCTACGACCTGATCGGGGACCTCGACGACCGTGCCGTGGCCGTCATCACCCGGCGCCTGTTGGCCAACGACACGATCGAGCAGTCCCACCAAGGCACATTGGCCCCCGCGTTCGTCGCTCAAGCGGACGCGGACTGCAGGGTCGAGTCGGTGCCGCTGCGCGGGCTCAGCGACAGCGAACTTCAGACGTTGAGCTCCCAACGGCTGCTGTCACTCGACACCGAGGAGATGCGCGCCATCCAGCGCTACTTTGATGACATCGGTCGCAGCCCCACCGATGCGGAGCTTGAGACGTTGGCTCAGACCTGGTCCGAGCACTGTGTCCACAAGACGTTCCGGGCTGCGATCGAGCTGACTCACACCAGCGCCGATGGCCGAACGACGGTGACCCGCCACGACGGCCTGCTGGCCGCGCTGCGCGAGGTTACCGAGGAGCTCGATCCATGGTGGCTGCGATCAGCATTCGTCGACGATGCCGGGATAGTCGCCTTCGACGACCGCTTCGATCTCGCCTTCAAGGTGGAGACTCACAACCACCCGTCGGCCCTTGAGCCGTTCGGTGGTGCCAACACCGGTGTCGGCGGCGTGGTCCGAGACATTCTGGGGGTGTCGGCACGGCCCATCGCCTGCACCAACGTGCTGTGTTTCGGCCCCGTCGACCTGCCCGCTGAACGACTGTTGGCGGGAGTTCTGCATCCCCGCCGAATTCGCGACGGAGTCGTCGCAGGGATCGCCGACTACGGAAACAAGCTGGGCCTACCGACTGTCAATGGCGCGGTGGTCTACGACGAGGGATACATCGGCAACCCGCTAGTGTACTGCGGCGCGCTGGGGCTGCTGGTCAACGGTTCACATCCGCGCGCGGCCCAACTCGGGGACCGTGTCGTCTCCATCGGGGGAAGGGTCGGCCGCGACGGAATCCACGGCGCCACCTTCTCGTCGGCCACCATGGACGCGTCCACCGTCGATTCGGTCGGCGCGGCGGTGCAGATCGGCGATCCGATAACCGAGAAGGGCTGCATCGAGGTGGTCGAGCGTGCCTGCGGGCTCGGTCTGTACAACGCCATCACGGACTGCGGGGCGGGAGGCTTCTCATCTGCTGTGGGCGAGATGGGCGAGGACCTGGGCGTCGAGATCGACCTCGAAGGAGTGCGTCTCAAGTACTCGGGCCTGCAGCCATGGGAGATCTGGCTCTCCGAAGCGCAGGAACGGATGGTCATGGCGGTGCCGCCCGATTCGCTGCTGGCACTGCAGCAGATATGCGACGACTGGGACGTGGAGTTGACCGATCTGGGCAGCTTCAGCGGGTCCGGCAAGCTGGTGGTCCGGCATGGCGACACCCCGGTGATCGACATGTCGATGGACTTCCTGCACAACGGGCTGCCCCGCCGGGAGCTGACCGCGACCTTCATCGACCCGCCGAGCACCGCGGTCGAGTCGCCGCGCGTCGACGCGGAGATGCTCCTGGGGCTCCTGGCACATCCCGATGTTGCCAGCAAGGAGGACATTGTCCGGCGCTACGACCATGAGGTGCGCGCCGGGACCGTCGTGCGTCCCCTGGTGGGACGCAACGCTGACGGCCCCGCCGACGCCGCGGTCATCAAGCCGCTCGGCACACAGCACACTCCCGCTGCAGCAGTGGTGAGCAACGGCCTGTGTCCGCGTGTCGGCAGGCACGACCCGTACGCGATGGCACTGCTGGCCCTCGACGAGGCGGTCCGCAATCTGGTCGCGGTAGGCGGCGACCCCGACCGGGTGGCGCTGCTCGACAACTTCTGCTGGGGAGACCCGACCCGCAGCGACCGCCTCGGCAGCCTGGTCCGCGCCGTGCAGGGCTGCACCGACGGCGCCCGCCGCTACGCCATGCCTTTCATCTCCGGCAAGGACAGCCTCTTCAACGAGTTCGAGGGGCGGCCGGTGCCGCCAACACTGCTGATTTCGGCACTGGGACTGGTCGCTGACCTCAACCGCGCCATCGACTCGGCGGGCATGAGCGTCGGCGACGATCTGTGGCTCGTCGGTCGGGGGAGTGCCGCGCTCGGCGGTTCTGTAGCCGACGCTCTCTACGGTCTTGGTGCCACCGATGTCCCCGCGCCCCTCGATGACCCCCTGCCGCGTTATCGAGCCGTGCATTCCGCCATCGCGGCTGGTCTGGTGTCTGCCGCGCACGACTGCAGCGACGGCGGAATCGCGGCAGCGATCGCGGAGATGGCGATTGCCGCCCGCCACGGCGTGGCCGTGGAGGTTCCCGCCGACGGATGCGACGAGTTCGCGGCTCTCACCAATGAGGGACCGGGGCGCCTCGTGTTGGCCGCACAGCGGAGCGACCGTGATGTGCTCGGTCAGACGCTGGGCGTCAACGGGCGACGGATCGGCGAGGTGACCGCAAACAGCCGGATCAGCTTGGGGGTGCAGGGGGCCAACGGCGAAACGATCGCGGCTGCATTGGTCTGTGTTGATGTCGGTGACGCAGTACGAGCATTCACATCGTCGGTGGCGACGTGAGCGCAGCACCGATCCTCATTGTGCATGCTTCGGGCACGAACCGCGACGGCGACGCCGCACAGGCGATTGAACTGGCCGGGGGCAGCCCGCGGATCGTGCATGTCAATCAACTGCGCCGAGGCGAGGTGACCTTCGCCGACCATGCCGGCGTGTTGATCCCCGGAGGGTTCTCCTACGGCGACTCGCTCGGCGCCGGGCAGAGGCTGGCGCTGGAGCTTCGGCTGTGGTTCGCCCAGGAACTGTCCGAGGTGGTCACAGCGGGAAAACCGGTGCTGGGAATCTGCAACGGCTTCCAGGTGCTGGTCAAGGCAGGCCTGTTGGGTGCGGTGTCGGAGCATCGCCTTGCGCCCGAGAACCGGCAGGTTACGCTCACCGACAACGCCCGTGGCCGCTTCGAGTGCCGCTGGGTCACGCTGCGAGTGGAACCTGCAGTTCGCAGCACCTGGCTCGGGCCGATCAGAGACACGATCATCCGCTGTCCCGTCGCCCACGGTGAGGGCCGGTTCGTCAGCGCCGACGACTCTGTGAGCGCCGAGTTGGAGGCGCAGGGACTCGTTGCGTTCAGGTATCAGGACTCCGGCGCGACACCGGTCTTTCAGCCGGACTCGGTGAGAGCCGCAGCCGGTGCCTACCCTGCCAACCCCAATGGTTCTGCAGCTGACATAGCCGGGATCTGCGACCACAGCGGAGCCGTGGTGGGGCTGATGCCCCATCCGGAGGACCATGTCCTCGACTGGCAGCGACCCAACGGTGATCCGGGTGCGACAGGGCTGCCGTTGTTCAAGGCTTTCGTGGCGGCGGCTCGCTGATGCTCGAGCTGACCCCTGCGCAGGAGTCTCCCTTCGAGGGTCTCGATGCGCGGGCATTGGCCGATGTCGGACCTCTTCGACGCGGCAAGGTGAGAGACGTCATCGATCTGGGCGACCGACTGGTGATGGTGTCGACGGACCGTGTCTCGGCTTTCGACCGGGTCCTCGGAACGGTGCCCTTTCGGGGTCAGATCCTCAACGAGCTCTCGGCGTGGTGGTTCGAGGAGGTCTCTGACATCGTGGCGTCGCATGTTGTTGCGGTGCCCGACCCCAACGTCACTGTTGCGCGGGCCTGTCGAACCCTGCCGGTCGAGGTGGTCGTGAGAGATCGTCTCACCGGTACCACCTCCACTTCCCTGTGGACGCAGTATGACGCAGGGCACCGCCGAATATACGGAATGACCTTCCCCGACGGGATGAGGAAGAACCAGCAGCTTCGGCGCCCGATCATCACCCCGACCACCAAAGCCGCCGACGGGGAGCACGACACACCGATAACCGAGGCCGAGATCGTCGCCGACGGCTTGGTCGACGGCGGGCGCTGGGAGGAGGTGCGGACCGTCGCGCTCGATCTGTTCGAGCGCGGCAGAGCTATCGCGGCGGCGGCCGGCCTAGTCCTGGTCGACACGAAGTACGAGTTCGGACTCGACGCCGATGGGCGGCTCACCTTGATCGACGAGGTTCACACCCCCGACAGCTCGCGCTACTGGCGCGCCTTGAGCCTGCAGGAGCGTCTCGCTGCCGGTCTCGAGCCAGAGAACCTCGACAAGGAGGTCATCCGGCTCGACTACGTCGCGCGGGGCTACCGTGGCGACGGTGAGCCCCCTTCACTCGACTCCGCCCTGGCGAGCCGCGCCGCCCAGATCTACGCGGAGGCCTTCGAACTGCTCACCAAGACCCCGCTCTCACCGGCCGCGTACCCTGCGGCCCCCCGCATAGAGGCCGCGATCAGAGACCGAACGGATTGATCCCCCCACGACCGCGTCCGAGCGGACCCGTGGCCTGAGGTGGCCTGCCCGTGGCCTGAGCGGCCTGCGCGTGGTCCCGAGCGGACCCGTGGCCTGAGCGGCCTGCTCGTGGCCCTGAGGTGGCCTGCCCGTGGCCTGAGCGGCCTGCGCCTGGTCCCGAGCGGACCCGTGGCCTGAGCGGCCTGCGCCTGGTCCCGAGCGGACCCGTGGCCTGAGTGGCCTGAGCGGCCTGCGCGTGGTCCCGAGCGGACCCGTGGCCTGAGCGGCCTGCTCGTGGCCCTGGGGTGGACCCGTGGTCTGAGCGGCCCGTGAGTGCAGCGAACAGGAGCGGCCCGTGAGTGCAGCGAACAGGAGCGGAGGGGAAGCGCAGCGAACAGGAGTGAAGGGGGAGCGCAGCGAACGGGAGCGGCGGTAGACACAGGTGCCGACGCAACTCACTGGCCGATCGGTGTACATTCAGTAGAGACGATCTGAAACTGTCCGCCGAGGGCGGGTGCAGTCCTGGCAGGATGGTCCAGGGCAGACAAGGCAAGGTTCGAGGCGTGAATCCTGATCCAATCGCAGGCGTCATCATGGGCAGCGAATCCGACTGGGAGACGATGCGCTGCGCGGCAGACGTGTTGACCGATTTCGGGGTGCCGCACGAGTGCCGGGTGGTGTCGGCACACCGGACCCCCGAGGACATGAACGAATACGCAGCAACTGCACAGGCACGGGGCTTGCAGGTGATCATCGCTGGCGCCGGCGGGGCCGCCCACCTGCCGGGAATGGTTGCGTCGCACACGCTGGTCCCGGTCATCGGGGTACCGATCAAGAGCCGCGCGCTCAACGGCATCGACTCTCTGCTGTCGATCGTGCAGATGCCCGCCGGTGTTCCGGTCGCCACAATGGCGATCGGACCGGCCGGAGCGACCAACGCCGGGCTCTTCGCCGTGGCGATCCTCGCTGGCAGTGACCCGTCCTTGGCCGACCAGTTGCGCCGGCGACGTTCCGAGCAGGCAGCCCGGGTCAGATCAAGCGAACTAGACCGGTGACGTCGGCACAGGCACACTCGGCGAAGGCGCGGGCGCCGCTCCCGCCCGGGTCCACGGTCGGCGTCGTCGGCGGCGGTCAACTGGGGCGCATGTTGGGCTACGCGGCCCACCAGCACGGCTACCGCGTGGCGGTGCTGACCGGCGGAGGCTCAGACACCCCGGCCGGTGCGGTCGCCGAAGTCGAGATCGCCGCTGGCTTCGACGACGAGGCTGCCATTGCACGCCTGGTGGCAGAATCCGACGTGATCACCTGGGAATTCGAGAACGTCGACGCCGGGATCGCCGACGCGGCCACCAACGCCGGCGTGGAGGTTCGTCCCAGCGGCGAGATAGTCGCCACAGCCCAGGACCGCCGTGCAGAAAAGGAGGCTCTGACCGCCGCGGGTGTTGCGGTGGCCCCCTGGCGCTCTGCAGAAAGTGAATCGGAGCTCGTGTCGGCTGTTCATGAACTCGGCTTGCCGGTCATCGCCAAGGCCGCACGCTTCGGCTACGACGGCAAGGGACAGGCTCGGATCGAGCGGACCGACGAGACAGCCGACGTCTGGCGGCGGCTGGGTGCCCAACGACTGGTGGTCGAGTCGGTTGTGGCTTTCGACAGAGAGCTGTCGGTGATTGTGGCGCGCTCCCCTGACGGGGAGGTCGCAGACCATGGCGTGATGGAGAACCGCCACGTCGACCACATCCTCGACAGCACCATCACTTTGGCGCGCCTCAGCCCAGGGCACCTCGACGAGGCCACCGCCATCGCGACCCAGATAGCCGACCAGTGGGGACTGGTCGGTGTGTTGTGCGTCGAGATGTTCGACACTGCCGGGGGACTGGTCGTCAACGAGGTGGCGCCGCGCCCGCACAACTCCGGGCACTGCACCATTGAGGCGTCGCCGACCAGCCAGTTCGAGCAGCAACTTCGTGCCGTGGTCGGAATGCCACTGGGCGACGGGCGCTGCCGACCCGCGGCGATGGTGCAACTTCTCGGCGACCTCTTCGCAGAAGGCACCCCCGACTGGTCGCCGGTCTTCGCCCAGAGCGGAGTGCACCTTCACCTCTACGGCAAGCACGAAGCTCGAAAGGGTCGAAAGATGGGCCATCTGACCGCTGTGGGCGACGACCCCCACGTCCTGCTGGATAGAGTGACCGCCTTGCGGCAGGCTCTGACCGACCGGTGATTTCTGTGTTGAGCGGAGCTGACGACCTTCACGAGGAGTGCGGTGTGGTCGGGATCCACGCGGCAGGCTCCGACGCAGCGCGCTTGGCGTTCTTCGCGCTCCACACGCTTCAGCACCGCGGTCAGGAGGCCGCCGGGATCGCCACCACCAAAGACGGCGCAGCTCATGTGCACAAGGGGCTGGGACTCGTCGCCAGCGTCTTCAATGAGGACAACCTGGCGACGCTTCCGGGCGATTTGGCCATTGGCCATACCCGCTATTCGACCACCGGCGGATCGGGGCTGCGCAACGCCCAACCCCAACTGATCGAGACCATCGACGGCCCGCTCGGTCTGGCACACAACGGCAACCTCGTCAATGCGCACCTGCTGCGCCGCGAACTGCTGGAGCGGGGAGTCGGGCTGCAGACGTCGAGCGACACCGAGGTCATGGTCCACCTGCTCACCGGCGCGAGCGGAGACTGGATGGAGCGGATCCAGACACTCATGGAGCGCGTCGAGGGTGCCTATGCGCTGACGATCCTTACCCGCGACGCCGTCTACGGAGTGCGCGACCGGTGGGGGTTGAGGCCGCTGGTCATCGGTGCCGTCGACGGCGGCCATGTCCTCGCCTCGGAGACTTGCGTCTTCTCGACCATCGGTGCCGAGTTCGTGCGCGAGGTGGAGCCCGGTGAAGTCGTCCGCCTGAGCGACTCCGGTCTTTCTGCACGCCAAGGCGTGTCTGCCAAGAACCGGGCATTATGCACCTTCGAGCAGATCTACTTCTCTCGACCCGACTCGATCTGCGACGGCAGCCTGGTGCACTCAACGAGGCAACGGCTGGGTCGTGAACTGGCCAAAGAAGCGCCCGTCGATGCCGACCTGGTGGTGTCGGTCCCAGACTCGGGCACTCCGCACGCAGTCGGGTTCGCTCAACAGACGGGGCTCCCCTATACCGAGGGACTCATCAAGAACCGCTATGTGGGACGTACCTTCATCGAGCCGACACAGCAGCTTCGGGCTGCCCGCGTGGCGATGAAGTTCAATCCCCTGGCCGAGAACGTGGCCGACAAGCGGGTGGTCATGGTCGACGATTCGATCGTGCGCGGCACCACATCGGGCCCGTTGGTCAGAATGCTGCGCAACGCGGGCGCGCTCGAAGTGCATCTCCGTGTTGCCTGCCCGGCGATTGTCAGCCCCTGTTACATGGGTGTCGACATGGCCAGCAAGGATGAACTGATCGCTGCGCATCGATCAGTCGAGGAGATCTGCGACCACATCGGAGCGGACTCGCTGGCGTTCTTGTCTATCGAGGCGATGATGCGTGCCCTCGGTTCGGACAACGGTTACTGCAACGCCTGCTTCACCGGCGTCTATCCGTTCGAGTCGATGCGCTTCGTGCAGCTCAGCTTGAATCCCAAAGAAGAGTTCTCGTCGGTCTGGAGCGATTAGCAGACATGTCGGCGAGTCTGTTGGTCGTCGGCGGCGGTGGCCGCGAACACGCCATTGCCGCGACCCTGGCCAAATCCCCCCGGGTCGCTGAGGTGACAGTGGCGCCGGGCAATGCCGGCACGGCGACGGAGCACAAGTGCCGCAACGCGGCTCTGGCCCCGACCGATTTGGCTGGAATTGTGGACTTCGCCCTGGCCCAAGGTGTCGACATGGTCGTGGTCGGTCCCGAAGACCCCCTAGTCGCTGGACTCGTTGATGTGTTGAATGAAGCGGGTGTGGCCGCCTTCGGCCCCAGCGCGGCGGCCGCCGCGCTCGAGGGCTCCAAATCGCACTGCAAGGAGTTTCTGATCGACAACGGAATTCCCACGGCCGACGCGGCGCTGTTCGACGATCCCGCAGCCGCGCTCGAACATCTCGAGGCCATGGCGGACGTGCCGGTCGTGAAGGCCACCGGTCTTGCCTCCGGGAAGGGGGTGATCGTCGCGCAGACCACTGCCGAAGCGGCCGATGCGATCATCTCGATGCTGCTCGAGGACCGCTTCGGCGAAGCGGGTCACGAAATTCTGCTCGAAGAACGCCTGATCGGCACGGAGGTTTCGGTCCTGGCCTTCTGTGACGGCAGAGACTTCCGGGTCATGCCCCCCGTCCAGGACCACAAGCGCCTGCTGGCCGGCGACCACGGACCCAACACCGGCGGGATGGGAGCGTTCCATCCTTCGCCGATCGCTGACGAGGCGTTGATTTCCCAGGTCGGCAGGGAGGTCCTGGCACCCACGCTGGCCGGGTTGGCACGGCAGGGTCGGCCTTATCGGGGCGTGCTGTATGCGGGAATGATGCTCACATCCTCAGGGCCGAAAGTCATCGAGTTCAACTGCCGATTCGGTGATCCTGAGACTCAGGTTGTTCTGCCCCTGCTCGAATCGGACCTGTATGAGATATTCGAGGCGTGCTGTGCGGGGGATCTGTCGGCCACCGACATCGTTTGGAGCGAAAGCGCCGCGGTGACCGTTGTGATGGCATCGCAGGGCTACCCGGTGCGAAGCAGCGCTCCGGTCGCGATCGAGGGCCTCGAAGCCGCGGCCGCGACCGGTGCCAAGGTGTTCCACGCCGGTACTGCCGTGCGTTCCGGACAGCCCCACACCGCCGGGGGAAGGGTGCTGGCGGTTACAGCTCTGGCGCCCGAACTGAGCGAAGCGTCTGCGGCTGCCTACAGAGGAGTTGCTGCGGTCTCGTTCGCGGGTTCCCAGTTCCGTGCTGATATCGGCGGTGGGGTCGGGGCACAGGTCGGGGCATGAAGAGCTACCGCGAGGCCGGTGTGGACATCGACGCCGGAAACCGGACCGTCGAGTTGTTGGCCGAGGCTGTTTCCTCTACTGCGACCCCGGCGGTACTGTCGGAGATCGGAGCGTTCGGCGGACTGTTCGCGGCCGACGAGCTCGGACCGGGAAAGGTGTTGGTGGCTTCCACCGACGGCGTGGGCACCAAGGTTGAACTGGCGGCGCGTCACCGGCGTTTCAAGGGACTGGGCGCCGACCTGGTGAATCACTGTGTCAACGACATCCTGGTCCAGGGTGCGCGTCCGCTCTTCTTCCTCGATTACATCGCCACGGCCTCTCTGGTGCCTGAGATCGTGCTCGAGATCGTCACGGGCATGAGCGAGGCCTGCAGGGCAGTGGACTGTGCGCTGCTGGGCGGCGAGACCGCGGAGATGCCCGGCGTCTATATGCCGGGTGCCACAGATGTCGCTGGCACGATCGTCGGGGTGGCCGACCGCGGCGCTCTGTGGCCGCAGACCGAGCAGCTCAGTGCCGGTGACCTGCTGGTGGGACTGGCCAGTGACAGCCCCCACACCAACGGCTATTCGCTGATCCGCCTCCTGCTTGACCAGCACGAGCCCGACGCGGAGATGCTCGAGTTTCTGTTGACTCCGCATCGTTGTTACCTTGGCGACATTGAACTCCTGCAGGGAGCGGGGATTCGCCCCAAGGCGCTGGCCCATATAACCGGCGGGGGAGTGATCGAGAACCTCCCCCGGGTCCTGCCCGCTGAACTGGGCGCTCGGATCGACCTCGGTGCCTGGCAGGTGCCCCGGGCGTTCCGAACCTTGGTGCAGTGGGCAGAACTGGCCGACGATGAGGCTTTTCGAGTCTGGAACATGGGAATCGGCATGATCGTGGTGGTTGACCGGACCCAGCAGCGGCAGATCGACGAACTTGGCCTCGCCACTGTCGGGTGTCTGGTCGCCTCCGGGGGCTCCGCGCGAGTGCGCCTGCACGGAGACTGGCGTTGACACGACGCATCGTGGTCCTCGCCTCGGGTGCCGGGTCGAATCTGCAGGCGTTGATCGACGCGGTCGGCGACGGGCGCCTCGACGCCGAGATCGTCGCGGTCATCGTCAATCGACGCAGCGCTTTTGCGCTCCAGCGGGCCGCATCAAACAACATCGCTACAGCGTTCTTCGGCTTGCGGCCCTACTTGGACGACCACGACGACCCCGCGCAAGCGCGTCGTCGCTACGACGCGGACCTGGCGGCAATGGTTCTGGGCTACCGCCCCGACCTGGTAGTGCTCGCCGGCTGGATGCACCTGTTCACCATGGGTTTCTTGGAGTATTTCCCGGGTCGGGTCATCAACCTGCACCCGGCGCTTCCAGGTGAGTTCGGTGGCCCGAACGCGATCGACGATGCCTGGAACGCGCACCTGCGCGACGGGCTCGACCGCACCGGGGTGATGGTCCACCTGGTGCCCGACGAGGGTGTTGACAACGGGCCGGTACTGGCAACCGAGGCAGTGCCGATTACGCCCGACGACGACCGCGAGAGTCTCGAATCCCGAATCCACGCCGCTGAACACGGTCTGCTCGTCCGTGCGGTCGCCGACTTTTTGGAGGGGCTGTGAACGCCTCGCCTGAGCCCTCGCAGCGCGCCGGTCTGGCGATGTGGCTGGCCGGGGCGCGTCCGCGCACGCTGGTGGCGGCGATCGTGCCGGTGGCTGTCGGGGCTGCCGTGGCGGTGGGGCACAGCAACGACACTCGATGGTGGCGCGCCGCTGCAGCGCTGGCTGTGGCACTAGCGCTGCAGGTTGGGGTCAACTTCGCCAACGACTACTCCGACGGGATCCGCGGCACCGACGGCAGCAGCCGAACCGGGCCCGTGCGGTTGGTCGGCTCCGGGTCTGTGAGCCCGGCGCTCGTGAAGCGGGCTGCTCTGGGGGCATTCGCGGCCGCAGGTCTGTTCGGCTTGCTGTTGGCGCTGGTCGTTGGTCCCGAACTGCTCGTCGTCGGTGTCCTCTGCGTGGTCGCGGCATGGACCTACACCGGTGGGTCCCGCCCCTACGGATACCGGGGCCTCGGCGAGGTGTCCGTTTTCGTGTTCTTCGGGCTGGTGGCGACCATGGGCACGAACTACGTGCTGACCGACGACATCGACGGATTGGCGGCGGGCTGCGCGGTGGTCATCGGACTGTGGGCCACTGGGCTGCTGGTGATCAACAACCTCCGCGACATTCCTGGCGACAGGGACTGCGGCAAGATCACCCTGGCGGTTCGACTCGGTGATGCCCGCACCCGACACCTCTTCACGGCCATGCAGGCCGCGGCGATGTTGATCGCGGTGTTGATCACGGTGTTGACGGGCCGCTTCGCGGCGGCCGCTCTGGTGGGGCTGCCGTTCGCGGTCCACGCAGTCGGTTCGGTTCGCCGCAAAGCGTCGGGGTCAGAACTCATAGCGGTGCTGGCCGCCACCGGTCGAGTGCAACTCATTGCCGGTTTGGCGATGGCACTCGGGATCGCCCTGACCGGTTAAACGCTGAGGGGCTGGTCGGCTCGCTGGTTGAGTTCGATCTGGTTGCCGAGACGAACCGACCCCGCCTTCGGTCGGACGGCAGGGATCAGGAGATTCCGATAGCGAATATTGAAATCCAAACGGTCAGGGCGAAGCCCACCATCGTGAACAACAGCGTGCGCGTCTGCTTGGAGATTTCAAGGGATATGGCTCCGCGAAGCTCCCTGATCTCGCCTCGTAGCTCAGCTAACTCGCCGTACACCTTGACGAACTCGCCGTCCACCTTGGCGAACTGGCCGTACACCTTGTCGAACTGGCCGTACACCTTGGCGAACTGGCCGTCAACCTTGGTGAACTCGCCGTTGGACCTGCTGACCAGGCGCTCCTCAAGGGCTCTCAGGTCTTCTTTGGTGGCGATTTGGTCCCATCGCATTGGGGGTAGTGACTCCATGATCGTCCTAGCTGCATCGGCCCCGATTGTTTCGGTCAATTTGTTCAGGAGCGCAAGGCGCTCTTCCTCACCAGCCAACATTACCATCCTCCTCTTTGTTTCGTCGGTGTTGAAGGGGTCGCATTCACCGTCCTCGAGTGATGCCCTCAGATTAGCACCCGTTCCTCTGCTTGGCAAACATTCACAATCAATTGTTGAACACAGAACACATCGTCGACACTGGCATCGTCAACACTGGCATCGTCGACACTGGCATCGTCGACACTGGCATCGCCGACACTGGCAGTAGCGTGCTGCCCACCGCGTTTGTGCAGTCCGACGGCACGGTGGATGCGTTGGCAGGCGATCTGGTGTTCCCCAACTGGGCCGTCCTCGACGCCCTCGCTCCGACCTGAAACGCGAAGCACCGGTTTCTCGGCACGTGGAACCGCGATAAAAAAGCACCTGAATCGTCAATTTATCAGCACCTGCGACTACCATTGGAAACCACTCGTCTCGCCTGAGACCGTCTGCACACACCGAGGTAACGCGATGACCGACACTCTCACACCTCCCGGCTACCGACCGCGTGTCGTTGATCAGGAAGTGGCCGAGGCGTTGTGTGTAAGCCCCGCGATCCTGCTGGAAGGACCGCGCGCCTGCGGCAAGACTTGGACTGGAAAGCGCAGCGCCCAAAGCGAGGTGCTCTTGGATGCTGTCCCCGGTGCCCGCCTGGCCGCATCAGTGGATGCAGCTACCTTGCTCGCGGGCCCTGTGCCGCGCCTGTTGGACGAGTGGCAGCAGACCCCCGACATCTGGAATGCCATGAGAAGAGCCTGCGATGAGCGGGCGCAATCAGGGCAGTTCATCCTCACAGGCTCGGCTTACCCGCCTGATGACGTCACCAGACATTCAGGTGCCGGACGAGTGGACCGGGTACGCATGCGACCCATGTCGCTGTTCGAGTCTGGGGAGTCGGACGGTAGCGTGTCGGTCAGCAAGCTGATCGATGGTGATTCCTGTGAGCCGGAGAACCCCGGACTTTCGGTACGCGACATCGTCGACCTCGTCTGTCGAGGGGGCTGGCCGAGGATCGCAACGAGCACCCCGAACGCAGCGCAGCGATATCTGCGCAACTACCTAGCCGACATCGCCCGAACCGACATCGCCCTTGTGGACGACGTGAGGCGCGATCCCACAGGTGTGCGCCGGTTGCTTACATCGCTGGGGCGAAACGCCGGCACGAAAGCCGCCTATTCGACGCTTGCCAGAGACGCGTCCGGCGATCGTGACGACCCAATGCACTCCCGCACTGTCAAGGGTTACTTGCAAGCTCTTGAGCGGTTGTTCGTGGTTGAGGACCTGCCTGCGTGGCAGCCGCACTTGCGATCTCGGATCGCGTTGCGAACCACCCCGACCCGATATTTTGTGTGTCCGTCGCTGGCGGTTGCTGCCTTGCGGACAAACGGTTCCCGCCTGCGGGCTGACCTGGAGTTCTTCGGTTTCTTGTTCGAATCGCTCGTTGTCCGTGATCTGCGGGTCTACTCACAGTTTGAAGGCTGCCAACTCTCGCATTACCGAGACGAATACGGTCTGGAGGTCGATGTGATTCTGGAGCGGGCCGACGGCGAGTGGGCCGCGTTCGAGGTGAAACTCGGCAGCGAGGACGGGATTCGTGAAGCCATGGAGTCGCTGCGTGCTCTGCGGGACCGGGTAGACACTCGTCGTATGAGTGAACCGAGCCGGCTGGCCGTGATCACCGCCGGCGGTTACGGGTTCGAGTCGTCCGACGGCATCGCGGTCATCCCTGTCACTGCTCTGGGTCCGTGACCAGCGAGTGCTGCGTGTTGCGGAGTTGTTCAACGAACGACCGACACCTGGATCGCAGGGTCGAACTGCGCCAAGTAGCTGACGTCACCACACGATCGCAGTGGCTGGTGCGCCGCAGTATTGTCCCGGGAGGTTCGCATTGTCCCGGGAGGTTCGCAATTCTCTGACGTGCGGTCACGAAATCTCGTCAGCCCCACACAATTTGCCAACGCAGCCCTGAGGGGTTGCGGTCTGGGTTGGGTGGCGCTACTGTGTGGCCGATGACTTCGTATGCGACACCAACCCCTCTTGAAAGGACTACGTAATCATGTTCGTTAACCGTCACAGGATCACCCGCAGCGGCGTGGGCGCTGCCTTTGTTGCGTCTGCTTTCCCCTCCCCCCCCACCCCCCCCCCCCCCCCGCAGTTTATCTAAGCTAGGGTTCCGTCGCCGGTTCGGTCTTTGCCTGCTAGCGGTTGCGCTGACAGCACCGGTGGGTTTTCTGACCGGTGTTTCCCCGGCAGTTGCGGATCATCTCACGGAAGCGCAACGTTACCCAAACACCGACCCCATAGAGGTTTGGTCCGCCACACTCACAGTCGCACGCACCGCCGGAGGTACAGACGGTTGCAACACCGATGGCGGCTCTAAGTGCAGTAACCCTTCGATTCTTACTGATGACGATATTACGAGCTACGGCTACTCACTCACCGTAAGAGCAATAGTCGAAGGTAACCAGCTAAATTTTCGTTTATATCAATCTGTTCCCGATAGTCTCTATTTGCATGCAACGTTGCATGTTGGCGACACACAACTCGCCTTCTATGATGCTACGAGAGACACGGTCTGGTCTACGAACGACACGTTAACATGGTCTAATCATGGTCTTACTTCGTCGGTGGGTGATGTGGTTGAGTTGCGTATTACTCGTCCGGCGTGGTGGTTCGGTACGGAACTGTTCGGTGGTGACTTGGTAACCGAGGCTGGTTTCGCGCCAACGTTGAATATTGCCTCGGACAGCGGTTCAGGCACGTTTCAGGTGCGGCTCACGCAAGCACCCACAGCCAACGTCACCGTCAACCGGCGGAGAAGCCCGATCTCTTGTGCAGGTTGCGCCGATGTTCCGCCGTCAGACATCGACTCTGCTTCGGTGTCACCCGCAGTGTTGACGTTCACTTCGTCGAATTTCAGCACCGGCCAAACCGTGACCGTCTCCGGCGTGGCCGACGACGACAGCGACGACGAACATTTCGTGTTGTTGGCGATCGTGTCGGCTGCGTCGACGGCAAGCGAAAACGACCGTTACCGCGCGCCGCTGAGCGTGGCCGGTGTTCACGTCAAGGTACAAGAAGGCGGTTCCCAGCAAGGCAAGTCGTTCGTCCCGCTCGACACGATCACCGAGACAGACATTATCGTCCCGAAACAAACCGAACCCCAAAAGACCTCGCCACAACAAGCGTCCCCACGACAAGCAATCCCAGCACCCGAACCACACACACCCAGCACACTAACAACGACTACGAACACACCGACAACGAGCACACCGTCGACCGGCGCGTCTACAGTAGCCGCAAGCGATGTAGGTGACCGCGACGCTGCTTCAGTACTGCCGGCGGGTATAGGCGAATACGACACCAACAACAACGGCAAGATCGACCTGTCAGAAATGCTGCGAGCCGCACAAGACTACCAAAACAATAAAATCAGCCGGCAACAACTCCTAGCCATCATCCGCCACTACCTCAACAACTAACACAACTTCAACCGTAACGTGTTCGGATTCGAGGCCTGCGCTCAACGCTGGCTGTGGTGCATGGTCTATGGTCGCGAACGTCCCGTTGGCGTTCAACGTGATCTGTGCCGACCAGCGTGACCAAGCGACAGGACACATTTTGCGTGCGCCCGCGGCATCCAAGCATTGCAACGAATCGCGCTCGGTTGCTGCGCGGCAGGATCATTGTATGTGTGCATCGCCGCCTCGGCTGCGATTCTCTTGACGCTTCCGACGGTGATGACGTCCGCGATCCGCACCCGTTCGTGGCCGTCTGTACTGATGTATTCGGCGTTCTCCAAGTGTCGCCATGCCCGGGTGAGGGTTCTCGGGTTGACCGACAGAGCCTGCGCGACTTGGCGTGGTGTGGCTTCGCCACCGAATGCGGCGAGTGCGGCGAGGTATGCTTGTTCGCTCTCGGCGAGCGAGTGCCATGCAGGCAGCGCGACCCGTTCGTGCATCAAGCGATCTGTTTCGTTGACAGCCAGCGCCGCTGCGTTAGCGTCGATTGTGTTCGCTGGGGCACCAGCGGCGTTCCATGCGCTGTGCCCCAAGAGTTGCATTCTGTAGGGAAGCGACCCAACGGACGCGACCAAACTGTCCAACGCTGCGTCGTTGAAAGCTCCGCCCGCTTCATGCACGGTCGCTGTCAGAAACCGGTGAGCGTTGATACGGCTCAAGGGCGGCATGTTGCCTCGATTGCATCTAGCGAAGAAGGTCATCCGTTTGTCTTCAAGCAAAGTGCGCTTCATTTCGGAAAGCCCCGCTCCCAAGAACGCTAGGGGCATGAGTTCGTCTTTGGTGATGTGTTGGAGGTCCGCTGCTAGCCGCCTGAGTTCGGTGAAGTCGCCGCTGTGCATTTCGTCGACAACGAGCAGGGCCGCCGTGTCGTGCTCAGCGGCGTGTTCAGCGAGAGTGGTCAACTGACGGCGAAGCCCCCATCTGGGACGCGGCGTGCGGGTAGCTTCGCGTTCCCAAATGATTGGCGGCACTCGGAGCGACGCGACTCTGCGACTTGTGATGTCGGTGTCGTCATCGGGAACCGACTCGTGTGTGCTGCGCCCCCAGTCGATGCGTTCACTGATTCGTTCATGGATGCCTTCGGTGGTTGCGTCGAGTGACAACACGATCCAACCGGACGCGCGGGCTTCGTTCTTGAGATGGTTCAAGATGACCGTCTTGCCCGAACCGCGCGGTCCGAGCAACAAAGACGTGAAACGCGGATCGCGCGGTCCTGTGCCCAACCCCTGTTTCAGCGTTGCGACAAGATCGTCGCGTCCCACGAGCCGGCTCGGCTGCTGGCCGAAATCAGGCGTGAACGGATTGTCGGGGAGACTGTCGACTGAGGTCGGTGGAAGAATCACGAACCCAAGTTTACCACACATCCTGTCTCACAAACGCACAATGTGTCTCACAAACGTGCGTCGGTAGTCGGTCCGGTCTTTGTGTGCTAGCGGTTGCGCTGGCAGCACCGGTGGGTTTGCTGGCCGGTGTTGCGCCTGCTGGTGCGGATCATCTCACTGAAGCGCAACGTTACCCAAACACCGAACCCATAGAGGTTTGGTCCGCCACAATCACAGTCGCGAGCACCCCCGGCAGTACGGTGGGTTGCAACAACGCAAGCAGCAATACAAGTCTAAGGTGTGATAACTCGTCGGTTCTTACTGATGACAATTTCACCAACTACGGTTCCGCATTCACAATAGTGCGACTACTTAGAAATAGCGACGGTATGAACATCACTTTGGGTCAAACTGTGCCCGATAGTCTCTCGATGGAGGCCCGCACCGGATCAAGACCCCCGCAAGCCTCAGCACTTGTTTCTCAACACCAAACAAATGGGGGCAACCTCCGTGGTCTTCACATCTGGGTACCGCGGGTCGCGGTGATCAGATGGGCGCCGACGAAGACCTGCCTCTCGATGTCGGCGAATCCCGCAGCAAACAGTTGCCCTCTGAGGTCGGGCCACGCGGGCATGTAGGCCAGAGACCTCGGCAGGTAGGTGTATGCCGCCCGATCGGACAGCAGCGCACCGATGCGGGGAACGATCTGCTGGAAGTAGACCCGGTGACCCCGGCGCAGCACCGCGTTGGTAGGCTCGGCAGCGTCGAGCAGGGAGATCCTTCCGCCGTGGCGGACCACCCGCGACAACTCGGCAAAGAAACCGGGCAGTTCGACGAGGTTGCGCAACGCGAACCCGCACACCGCGCCGTCGACGGCACCGTCGGAGATCGGCAGGGCAAGCACATCGCCCTGCAACAGCGGCGCGTCGGTGTGAGCGGCCGCGAGCATGCCCATCGAGAGGTCGACGCCGATCGGCACCATGCCGACCTGAGACGTCTCGCGGCAGAAGTCGCCCGTGCCGCAGGCCAGATCGAGCACGACCGACCCGGCGTTGAGATCCAGGGCAGAGACGGCACGGCGTCGCCAGCGGACGTCGAGCCCGAAGGTGATCACTCGGTTGACCAGGTCGTAGCGCCCGGCGATGCCGTCAAAGAGCGACCGCACTGCGTGACGCTTCTCTTCGCCCTCGGGCAGGTTCTCGGGGTCGATCGTCACAATATCGTCACAACATCGTCACAGCATCGTCACAACATCGCCACAAGTAGCTCAGAGCGCGAACCGGTAGGCGCGGTCAGTGTGGTGACGGCTGAACCCGATGGCCTCGTAGGTGGCATTGGCCGCATGGTTGTCGGACTCCACGTAGAGCATCCCGACCTCCAGCCCCTGAGCGCACAACCATTCGAGGCCCGCCAGCGTCATCGGCTTGCCGAGCCCCCGTCCGTGGAAGTCGGGGTCGACCGCTATCACATATATCTCGCCGAGTTCGGGATCGGCGTCTCGGTGTATCTTGGTCCAACAGAAACCGATCAGCCTGTTGTCATCGTCGTGGAGCAGCCGGAAGCCGTCGGCGTTGAACCAGGGTTCGGTGATGGTCTGGCGCATCGCATCGGCGGTGAGCCCGCCCTGTTCGGGATGCCAGATAAAAGCCCGATTGTTGACCGCCACGAAGGCGTCCATGTCGGCCTCGCTGAAGGCCCTCGTGTCGAGGCCCGACGGGCGGTTCGGCAGGTCGCAACGCAGTTGCCAGAGGTCGCGGTAGGCCTCGAATCCCAACTCCGAAGCGATCGCGTGGGCCGGTTCGTCGACATCACGCAACCAGAGTTGGACGGCCTCGCCCCGGTGCCGCGTGAGCCAGTCGGTGAGCGCGCCGCGCAGATCGAGATCGTGTCGATCCGCCGAGACGGCCAGCGTCCATCTGAATTCGCCCTGCCTCGGTCCCTCAATGGTCAACGTCACCGCGTTATCGTAGCTTCGGTCTATGGCCAAGCCGCGATCACCCAAAGGCCGGGCAGGCGTCACCAACGAGCGCCTGAGGCTCGAGTATCCCGACGCGCAGTGTGAACTCGACCATGGCGACGCGTTCGAGCTCCTAGTGGCCACGATCCTGTCGGCTCAGGCCACCGATGTGGGAGTGAACAAGGCGACACCGGCCCTGTTCGCCCGCTTCCCGGATCCCTATGCGCTGGCAGAAGTGGAGCCGAGCGAGGTCGAACCCTATGTGAGCACCATCGGGCTGTTCCGTCAGAAGTCGAAGAGCCTGGTGAGAATGGCCAACATTCTCGTCGATGACTATGACGGCGAAGTGCCCTCGGCGATGAAGGACCTGGTGCGGCTGCCCGGTGTCGGACGCAAGACCGCCAATGTCGTCCGCAGCGTCGCTATGGGCCAGCCGGGACTTCCGGTCGACACGCATGTAGCCCGTCTCTCTAACCTGCTGGGGCTGACTCGACAGACCGACCCGGTCAAGATCGAGCGCGAACTCAACCCGATGGTTCCGGCGTCGCAGCGTGGCGACTTCAGCCTGCGGCTGATCCTTCACGGACGACGGGTGTGCATCGCCCGAAGGCCACAGTGCGAAGACTGCGTGCTCAACGACTTCTGCCCGTCGAGCCGGCTGTGAGTTGGTACTGATCTGAGTTTTCTGCAGAGACAATGCCGTTTTGGGATCGCCACGGTATATTGGGGTTCTGGCCGAGCACCCGCCGCTTGGCCGACTCGGCGATACAAGGGATCCGCCGCCCTGTATCGCCATGCGGTGGCCTCCGTGCACGGAGGCCACCGCAATTCTTTTTGGGCAGCTCTCAATCGGGCAGTTCTCAGACCCTGCGAACCGCTCGGCGGCCCTCAGCCCAGGTCACGAACCGTCGATCGCGGTCGGCGCGATCTGCGAGTCGGTGTATTGCCGCGATTCGAGCCCTCAACCCAGGTCACGAACCGTCGATCGCAGTCGGCGCTCGACGGTGACCAGAGCCCTCTCAATCTCGTGCAGCCGCGCCAGAGTCGGATCGTCGGGGTCGGCGGCGCGGCGATCCGCCATCTCGGCGATGCGTCGAGCTGCATCGGAGACCACTGTGGTGAGGGAGGAGAGTTCGGCTGCGTCAGGATCCATCGTGGCAGTCTGCCCGCAAATCCACCTGAGCGTCGCACTGCGACCGGTAGCGTGGTGAGGTGCTGACACGAATCGACCTTCGCGACTTCGACGGTGATGTCGCGCAGAGGCTTCCCCGGCCGGCGCCGCCTTCGGAGGGACCGGTCGAGGCCGTGCGCGAGATCCTGCAATCCGTCAAGGAGTTCGGAGACAGCGCTGTGCGCGAGTTGACCGAGCGTTTCGACGGCGTGAAGCTCGAGACTGCGGCGGTGCAGCACTCTGAGACGGTCGCCGCCCTCGAACGGATCGACCCTCTGGTGCGGACCGCGCTGCGTTCGGCGGCCCAGCGGATCGAGGTCTACCACCGGGCGCAGATGCCCACCGATGTCGACGTATCGGGTGCCGGGGTGGTGATCTCGGGCATGCACCGTCCAGTGCGGCGTGCAGGATGCTATGTGCCCGGCGGAAGGGCTGCGTATCCGTCAACGGTGTTGATGACCGCGGTCGTTGCTCGGGTTGCGGGCGTGGCGGAAGTGGTCGTCTGTGTTCCTCCGGGTTCGGACGGTTCGGTCCCCGATGTCACTCTGGCCGCCGCGGCCGTGGCGGGCGTGGATGAGGTCTTCGCTGTGGGCGGCGCACAGGCGATCGGCGCGCTGGCCTACGGAACTGAGACGATCCGGCCGGTCGACGTGATCGTCGGTCCGGGCAACGCATTTGTGGCCGTGGCCAAGCAGCAGGTCGCCGGTGTGGTCGGTGTGCCGTCGTCGTTCGCCGGTCCCTCCGAGGTCGTGGTGGTGGCCGACGGGTCCGCCCCCAGCGAGTTCGCGGCGATCGACCTGATCGTGCAGGCAGAGCACGGCCCCGACGGGTTGGCCTGGCTGGTCACCTGGGACGAGGACTGCGCCGACGATGTCACCGCCGATGTCGAGCGTCTGGTCCGCCAAGCACCGCGCCGCCACGACATCGAGTCGACCCTGGCCACCTCGGGCTACTGCGTGCTTTGTTCAGGCCCGGCCCAGGCGATGGCGGTGTCGAACCACATCGCACCGGAACATCTGGAAATCCAGACCGACGACCACGAGTCTCTGCTCGGTGAGGTGCGCGACGCAGGCGCGGTGTTCTGCGGCGCCTGGACGCCCGCATCGCTCGGCGACTATGTGGCCGGCCCCTCCCACGTGCTGCCGACGAGCGGCACGGCACGGTTCGCCAGTTCGCTGACAGTGCGCGATTTCATGAAGGACATCCATGTCGTCACCGCCGACGAGCAGGGTTTCGCGATGCTCGGCGACTATGTGCAGGCCCTCGCGGGCGCCGAGGGTCTGGACGCGCACGCGGCCTCGATCCGGATACGCCAACAGGCGCGCTCGTGAACCCTCGAGCAACTCCGCGGGAATCTATAGCTCTGATGCAGGGTTACCATTCACCACAACTAGACGTTGAGGTGCGCCTAAACACCAATGAGAGTCCCGAGCCGCCGCCCGAGGAGTTCCGTGAGGCTCTGTCGGCTGCGGCCCGCAGCATCGACTGGCACCGATATCCGGACCGCTCGGCGATGAAGTTGCGGACCCGCATCGGGGAGCTCCACGGGGTGGGTCCCGAGCAGGTGTTCGCGGCCAATGGTTCCAACGAAGCCTTGCAGACCCTGCTGCTGGCCTACGGCGGTGCAGGGCGCACCGCGGCCGTGTTCGAGCCGACCTACGCTCTGCACTCCCACCTGAGCAGGATCACGG
This sequence comes from Acidimicrobiia bacterium, assembly GCA_024421085.1. Classification (GTDB taxonomy): domain Bacteria; phylum Actinomycetota; class Acidimicrobiia; order Acidimicrobiales; family Aldehydirespiratoraceae; genus VXYK01. The sequence continues at coordinate 3,819 of JAHQYN010000004.1, read as the reverse complement.
GCACCGCTGTGGCGACCGGTGACCGGGGACCGGACTTGTCCCTCGACCTCGATGAGGTGAAACGGGTCGTTGCCGCGCATCGGGCGGAGGTGACCTTTCTCTGCTCGCCCAACAATCCCTCCGGAGTCGTCGACGATCCCGCTGCTGTGAGCGATGTGCTTGAACTTGTGGGCGGCATCGGCGGGCTGCTGTGCGTCGATGAGGCTTACGGACAGTTCAGCGAACACTCAACGATGACGCTGTTGGGACACGACGTTCCGTTGGTGGTGTCGCGCACCTACTCGAAGACCTGGGCGATGGCCGGGGCCCGGCTCGGTTATCTGATCGGCCCCTGTTGGCTTGTCGGCGAACTGGAGAAGGTGGTTCTGCCCTATCATCTCGATGCCATGACCCAGATCGCCGGGACTCTGGCTCTCGACTATGTCGATGTCATGGAACAACGAGTGCAGAGGCTCGTGGCTGAACGGGAGCGTCTGGTGGTGGAGATGTCCTCCATGGCCGTCAAGGTTTGGCCCAGCGGAGCGAACTTCGTGCTGTTCCGCCCAGAGGGGATCGCCGGTGGGCTGGTCTGGCAGAGACTCGTCGATCGCTCGGTGCTGGTTCGCAATTGCGCCTCATGGCCCCGCCTCGAAGGGTGTCTGCGGGTTACGATCGGCACTCCAAAAGAAGATGATCGGTTCCTGGCAGCGCTACGAGAGGTGCTCACATGACAAACCCCACGACGCCGCGCACCGGCACCACCAGCCGTGTCACCAAGGAGACCGCGATCGAGATCACCCTGGCTCTGGACGGGCGCGGTGACACCGACGTCTCCACCGGACTGCCCTTCTTTGACCACATGCTCGACCAACTCGGTCGACACGGCTCGTTTGATCTCAACATCGAGGCCGCCGGCGATCTGAGCATCGACGCGCACCACACGGTGGAGGATGTCGGTATTGCCCTAGGGGAGACCTTCGCCGACGCTCTCGGCGACAAGCGGGGTGTGCGTCGCTTCGCTTCCAACGTGGTGCCCCTTGACGAGGCCGCGGTGGAGATCGTGCTCGACCTGTCCGGGCGGCCCTATTTTCACTACGAAGTCGACTTCCCCGGCGAGAAGATCCTCGGCGACCCGCCCTTCGATCCGCAACTGGTGGAGGAGTTCTGGCGGGCCTTCGTGGTGTCGGCCGGGGTGACCCTGCACATCGTCGGGCGACGCGGCAAGAACACCCACCACATCATTGAGGCCATGTTCAAGGGCGTGGCCCGTTCCCTTCGCGACGCAGTGAAGATAGAGGGTGACGTGCTGCCCTCGACCAAGGGCAGGTTGTAGGCGATGGGCACTGTGCAAGCCGAAGGGCGGCCGCTGCTGGCAGTACTCGACTACGGAATCGGCAACCTTCACTCGGCCCACAAGGGCTTCTCCCAGGTGGGCGCCGACACCAGGCTGACCGCCGACCGAGGCCTGATCGCCGATGCCTGCGGTGTGGTGCTTCCGGGTGTGGGGGCGTTCGGCCCCTGCATGAGGGCGCTGAGAGCCGCGGGCCTCGACGAAGTCGCCATGGACCGCATCGGTGCCGGCGTTCCGTTCTTCGGCATCTGCATCGGCATGCAGATGCTGTTCGCCGGTTCGGAGGAAGCACCCGATATCGACGGGCTCGGGGTGTTCAATGAGTCCGTGCGACTGCTCCCCGATACCGTCAAGCGACCGCAGATCCAATGGAACAGGCTCAACGCAACGACCGAGCACCCCATGCTGGCCGATCTGGGCGACGACGCTTGGGTCTACTTCGTCCATTCCTATGCAGCGGATCCCGGCGAGGAAGTCATTGCGACCTGCGACTACGGGGGACCGGTCACCGCGGCAGTGGCGCGCGACAACGTCTGGGCGGCCCAGTTCCATCCCGAGAAGTCTGGTTCGACGGGTCTGCGCATCCTGTCGAACTTCGTCGCCTACGCAAGCGCCGCAGCGAAAGTCGTAGCCTGATGGACCTCTACCCGGCGATCGACGTTCGTGGTGGCAAGTGTGTGCGGCTGCTGCGGGGTGACTACGGCCGCGAGACCGTCTACGGCGATGATCCGCTGACCCAGGCCCTCGCCTTCGTCGAGGCCGGCGCGCGGTGGATCCATGTTGTCGACCTCGACGCGGCGCGCACCGGGATCCCTGAGAACCGGGAGGTTGTCGCCGCCATTGCCGATGCGGTGCCGGTGCCGGTTCAGACAGGCGGAGGCGTGCGCAGCGCCGAGGCGGCTCGAGCGCTGTTCGACGCTGGTGTGGAACGTGTCGTGATCGGGACGGCAGCGTTGAGAGGTCCTGACCTGGTGGTTGCTCTGGCGCAGCAGAATCGGGTGGCGGTGGGCCTCGACGCCCGCTCCGGTGAGGTGGCCACCGACGGTTGGCTCGTCGGCTCCGGTCGCACCGTGGCCGAGGTCGCCGGTTCGTTTGCCGACAGCGGAGTCGACGCATTCGTGGTGACCGACATCGGTCGGGACGGCACCCTTGGGGGCCCCGATGTCGCCGGGCTCTGCGAGATACTTGCGGTGACTCAGACCGATGTGATCGCCAGTGGGGGAGTGGGGAGTCTTGACGACCTCAAGGAGCTCGCCGGTATCGAGGTGGGGGGTCGCCGACTCAGCGGCGTGATTGCAGGCAAGGCGTTCTATGAGGGTCGCATTGATGTGGCCGCGGCGGTCGCTGCGTTGCGGTCGTCGACGCATGCCTTCACACCCGGGACGGGGACGTCCGCGGGTCGCATTGATGTGGCTGCGGCGGTCGCTGCGTCGGCGGAGACTCGTTGACCGTGCGGGCGATCCGGGTCATCCCGTGTCTTGATGTAGATGCCGCAAGGGTGGTGAAGGGCATCAACTTTGTGGACATCCGTGACGCTGGCGACCCGGTTGAACTTGCCGCCGCCTATGACGCCCAGGGTGCCGATGAGTTGGTGTTCTTGGACATCACCGCGTCTTCGGACCAGCGCGACACGACGGTCCAGATGGCCCGAGCTGTCGCCGATCAGGTCTTCATCCCCTTCACCATCGGTGGAGGGATCCGCACTGTTGACGATGCTCGTCGGTTGTTGATGGCCGGTGCGGACAAGGTGAGCGTCATGACCGCGGCGATAAAGCGACCGGTGTTGGTCACCGAGATAAGCAGAGAGTTCGGGGCGCAGTGCTGCGTCGTCGCCATCGACGCCCGCCGGGTCAACGGCAGCGACGACGCCTTCGAGGTCTACACGCATGGGGGCAGGACCCGTACCGGTATCGACGCGCTCAAGTGGGCCTCAGAGGTGCAGCGCCTCGGCGCCGGTGAGATTCTGCTCACCTCGATGGACACCGACGGCACCAAGGACGGATTCGATATTCCCCTCACCGCGGCAGTGACCGCGGCTGTGGACATCCCGGTGATCGCCAGTGGTGGGGTGGGGACGCTGCAGCACATGGTCGAAGGGGTCACCGACGGTGGTGCCGACGCAGTGTTGGCAGCGAGCATCTTCCATTTCGGTGAGCACACCGTGGCCGATGCCAAACGGGTGCTGGCCGCGAACGGCGTAACGGTCCGCCCCCCGAACTGATCGCCCCATGACAACCCGGTCGAGGCTCTGCTGAGATGCGCTTCCAGCGACCCTCCATGCGCTCATACAACAGCACCCCGATGCCACACTTGAAGCCACACTTGAAATAGTCAACAATCTTCGTGGTTGTCAGAACTAGTTCTCAGCGGTGGCGGATCAGTGTGACTCCGTCGCCGATGGTGAGCAGCACGGTTTCGACTCGTTCGTCGGCGGCCACGTGGTCGTTGAAGGTTTGCAGAGCCGCGGTGTCGGGGTCTTCCGCCCCGGA
>JAHQYN010000232.1 GCA_024421085.1 Acidimicrobiia bacterium | reverse complement strand
CGATTATCGCCCGCGACCGGCACTGCCGAGGCGAACACTGCACCGTCGGGCCGCAACGCTGCGAAATTCATCACATCAAACCCTGGGAACAAGGCGGACACACAGACATCGACAAAATGTGCTTGGCCTGCCCACTATGCCACCACAACATCCACGACCGCGGCTATATCATCACCAAAACCAAAACCGGCTACCAAATCACCAACCCCAACAACCCACCAAACGGCCCCTAAACACACGGAGGGCGAATTCCCCAAACCCAACAGCAGTGGCGACCTCAAACGCTCCGCTGATGGTGTCTAGGGTCGCTGGTGTAAGATGCCGATTTCGTTCGACACGCAATCTTCTGACCCGAGTTTCACTTCACCAATTTGGCGATTTTGGTAGAAAAACACCAGCCACCTAGGGGTACGACGAGGTAGAGGACCAAATCTGGGTTGATGTCAAAGATGGATAAGGCCAGGTCTGGCATATCCACTGGGACGCTTCACCACAGGCATCGACGTAGAAGCCTCTGTTTCTAGGGTTTGTCCGTCTCTCTCGTGGCGGTCATTTCCATACCTGTGGTGGTTACTATCTTTACTCCTAGTTGGCCTCGTTTGGGTGGGTCGAAGGGGGCGGAACGTATCGCCGTGAGGGCTTGTTTTTCGATTTGGTCGGCGTTCTTGCCCAACTCCTTGAACTGCTTTTTGATCTGACGATCTTTGTCCGCTCCCGGGAAATGGATGCGCCTCGCAAAAAAGCTTTCGCCGTCGTGGTCGGTGTCGAGCATCCAACAAGCCACGTCATCGGCGCCGCCGTCAGCAGCGTTGCGGTTGGCTAGGTCGAAGGTTTCGTAACCACAAACCTCAACGCGGTCAGTTATCTCGCAGGCGGATTTACTTGTGACCTCACCATGCAGCGTCACATTCTCAGCGCCCACCATAGCGGATTTTCTGGATGTCAAGGGCGTCTAAGCCTTCTTTGCCGTCCTGCCTGAGCCAATCCTCTTGACCTAACCACATGGGGAGTAGTGCCTCTCCGATGTCGGAGGTCAACCGATCCCCGGCGAGGCTCCGGACCAACGCCGGAGGCAACTCTCCTAGCGCTCGGAGAGCCAAGAAGCGGGCGTTGCCAACGGTTCGGGTGGCCTCGAGCAAAGCGTTGACGCAGCGATGACGTTGAAATAGTTGAGCTGCAGTTGGGGCTCGTATGGAGTCGCCGTCCGCTAGCCAGGAGACAAGCTTGTTTCGGAGGTCTTCTGACAAATCATCTACAGCCGCTATCGCATGCAGTGCCACGAGAGGCTCAGCATCGACGAACCTGTTGAGCAGCAGTTCGGGTTTGCTCGCCATGCCCTGACCCAACCCCCATACCGCCGCCGCTCTCAATTCGCTTGGGAGGCTTGATGGCACCGCGATCTCGGCAAGAGCTTCGCCCGCAGCGTCACACGGTAGTTCAGACATCGCCAGCACTGCTTCCATCTGCTGATCGACTTTGCTTGCAGGGTCCAGAATCTGTTGCTTGATCGTGCCGATCCACTGATCGGGTTCAAGTCGGGCCAAGGCAACGCGCGCTTCGAGCCGAATCCTCCAGTCCACCTGGACGTTTTCACCAAGCCGGTTGAGGACATCGACATGCTCACGGCGACCCAATAATCCTGCCGCTTTGACCGCCGCGTACTGTTCGACATCGTCACGCGAGTCCAAGGCAGCGGCCAAGTCCCACGAGTCGCCGGGGCACACCGGGTTTGGCTCTTGTTCAACAACCCCCGCCAAGACCCTCTCGCCCCCTTCGAAGAATTCGCCGGGCTCCGAGTAGACAGCCTTCGGGTCTGCCCAGTTCTTCCACTGCCAATAGCGCTGGACCCTGCCGTCCGCTCCTTTGTAGACAATCCGGCCTTGATTGTCGACCTTGACGAATCGCCCCGATCTTGTGGGAACCCAACAAGGCCAAGTCAGCGTGACCTCAGCACCCTCCGATGCCGATTTTGGAGCAGATCGCTTGGCGCTCGTGATACTGAGCCGAAGCGCGTCTGTCGAGAAGAAGATCACAG
>JAHQYN010000082.1 GCA_024421085.1 Acidimicrobiia bacterium | reverse complement strand
GAGTTCGCCCGAGGCGTCCGTGTTCGCCGCGATCAGTGCGGTGGGACCAACCGCATCGATGAACCGGTCATGGAGCTCTGTGGTCGAGAGCCGCTCAGTCAACGTCGCTCTCCTGTGCCCACCCGCGAGTCATGCGTAGTACTCGCTGCCAACTCGCTCAAACCGGTCATTGCAGAGTTGCTCGAACGCCCGCAGCGAGAGCCCGTCGGGTTTCCCACCACCGCCGATCACTGCGCCCACGGCGACCGAGTAGAGGTAGTCGAGATGACGCTTCGGTGAAGTTGCGCCGTTGAGCCCTTCAAGGTGCGCAGTGACGGCATCGACCGCTGTGTCGCCCGCGCCGTTGAGCCGAGACCTGCCTCGCCTCGTGGCATCGAACGTCATGACCAGGTCGTAGAACGGCACGAGTTCCCCTCGTCTGACCTTGTAGCCCTTCTGACTGCGCTGACCCTTGTCGAGGATCGACACCTCTGCTTGGCGGAGGCCAGCATCTTCCACGGCATCAAGAAGCGCGCTCCACACGGCGTCATCGGAATTGTGGAAGACGACCGAGACACGCCCGTCCTTGACCACGACACGTTTCACCTCCCGGAAGGAGTCCGTGAGCAACCGTTGGTAGTCGGCCACCGTCTTGCCTCCGTTCTCGACGCGGCGTGACTTGTTGACGACGATCTCCTGGTCGTTGTCGGTCGGGTTCCCCAACCAGGACTCCCACACGATGTTGCAGTCCGCATAGTGGATGTTGTTACCAAACGGCGGATCCGTGAACACATAGTCGACCGAGTCGTCCGCGAGCCAACGCAGGTCGGTCGCCGACGCTTGGCTAACCTCGACATCGCCATCAGGAAGCACATCGTAGAGCCTGCAGACCTGGCGCACCTGGTGGCGGAACACCTCGAAGACGTTGGGCTCCGAGATCAACTGCGGGATGTAGAGAGTGCCCGTGAGCGGGCGCTGACCTCCCTTGGCGTTGTAGCGCCGCATGCGACTGGCGTGCCATGCCGTGTTGGTGAAAGCGAACTGCAGTGCCTCACGAACCGCCGTGTCCTCAACCAAACCAATCTGATGCCACAGCCGAGACAGCGCGATGGCGGGCCGACGAGCGAACATGTCAGCGACCGTCCGCACTCCACGAAGATGGAGCGCCGATCGGATATACATCTCCCGTGACGAGTCGATCGGTGCAGTCGGCATCCAACGAGTGGGGCGGCGGCGTCCTATCTTGTCGATGCGGTCTATCGCTTCTTTGGTGGGATGTCCATGGACCAGCTTTCCGCCCGACTCTGGAGCAAGCGTGATCCACCGCGGCACCGACGCGATCGGCACGCCGCCCCTCCGGTCGAACCACGACCCGCAGCTACCACACCGAATGTCGCGTGGGAGCGGGCGGTCGGGCTCAGTCGTGTCCCAAAGAACGATCTCCGACACGCACGTCGGGCACTCATAGACCTCCGACCAGACCGAATGACGCGCCAGACCGTGAATGACGCCGTCATCGGTGTCAACCGACGACCAATACAGGTCGCGCTCAGTACGACGCATCCAGGCGCGGTCGAGCGCAGCGACAGCTTCGGTCAACATCTCGGGGGACACGCGGTGCGTGTGGTTGCGGGCCAGATGCACCGCGCCCGGCGACAGATCCGAGAGCACAGCTCGGCGGCCTGTGAGCACCGCTGCAACTCCCGTCATTCCGGATCCGCAGAACGGATCGGCGACGAGACCACCCGGCACGGTCGACGCCTCGATGAACGGCGTGATCGTCTCGGGCGGCACCTTGGTCGGATACGTATGTGACGTGTACCAGGGCCCTCCTTTCGAGCCAGCCACATGTTCGGGCAGCGGCCCATGCGCGGCCATCGACGGGCGGACTATTTGCTTGTGGCCGGAAGATGCCATGCGTTGCCCCTCCTCTCAAGAATCTCACTGCACAGAGCCTCCACCGCGGCAAAGCTCCACCCAGCAGGGCAAGCACCGTCAGCGAGCAGATACCGCATCACCTGTGAGTGCAGCCACGGAGTGGTGCGACGCGACGCAGGCTGGTGCGCTACGTACTCCAACAGCTCCTTCTCAATCTCAGCCCGATCCGCCTCGCGCCGCCGGGCGCCGGCACCCGCCGGATCCCCTGAAGCAAGGTGCATCACCAGGTCGAAGTTCGCAACCCTCTCACCCTTGTCCTCGTGTCGGAGCCCCTTGAACGATGCCTGCCCCTTGTCCATCACAACCGCGGCTTCCACGCGCAACCCTGCCGAGTCGACAGCATTGCGGATGCTTGACCATACCGAATCATCGGAGTTGTGGAACTGCAGCGACGCCCATGCACCGGGGCGCATCACACGGCTGATCTCCCCCATCGCCTGGCTCATCGCCTTTTCGTAGTCGTCGAGCGTCGTTCGGCCCCTATCTGGGGTCAGCCGCCTGTTGACCACGGTCTCGGCAGCGACGTCGGTCTGTTCCCCAAGCCATGCCTCCCAGAGGAACGACGAGTCGCTGTAGTAGATGTTGGAGCCGAACGGTGGATCGGTGAACACATAGTCGATGCTGCTGTCCGCGACCCAGGCGAGATGCTCGGCGGAACCGGCGTGGACCTCACATGTGCCGGGCGCCTGCCAGGTTGCCCGGTACATGCCGGTGATCGTGGAGAGTTTCCGACGGAACAGGCTGAAGACGTTGAACTCGTAGTTCAGCGATGCCAAATACATGGTGGACGACAAGACGTTGGTCGGATGCCTCGGATGCCACTGGTAGCGGCGCGAGGCACGGTTGACGCTCGCGGTGAACACGAAACGAAGCCCGGCCCGCATCGAATCGTCGTCCACCTGCCCGATCGCTTCCCAGAGCGCCGACAGAGCACACAGGTTGCGCGCCGTGAAGAAGTCCGCCGAGGTCGCAATCCCTTGAACGGCGTGCTGCGCTCGCCACATCTCGCGCCAACGCTCCCAAGGAACCGTCGGATACCAATGCGGGATGCCGGCTCGCTCAACATCACGGTCAGCGACCGACGCGTCGACCGGTTTCACTAGCCGGGTGCGCTGCCCGCCAACACTGATGTTCTGTTGCACCGGCTCGGAGCGCAGCCAGCACAGATCCTTCTTCTTGAACGGTCCATGGCCCGCGGGGCACAGCATCGTGCTCCTGACCGCTCCGGCATCATGATCCACGCCCGCAACCCAGAACAGAATCTCGCGCTCACACGTCATGCAACGATACACATCAGACCAGACCGTGTACTCGACCCGCCCCTCCACCGCCCCGTACAGATCCATCTCCAACGGCTCGAGTCCAGCAAGCAACGCTGACGAGACCTCCGCAAACCGGACAGGGTCTATTCGCCGGGTGTAACCCCGTGCTATGTGGACCGCTGCAGGCGACAGATCAGACAATACCGCGTGCCGCCCGGTCAACAGGGCCGCAACACCCGTCTGCCCCGACCCGCAGAACGGGTCGAGCACCACGTCGCCAGGATCGGTGTAATGCTCAAGCAACCGAACCAGGCCCTCCACCGGAACCTTCGTGTGATACGAGTGCGCCCTATAAAAGACGCTGCCCTTCCCCCCCTCAATGTTGTCCGTCATCGGCCCACGCGAACGGGTCTCCCCACCCGCTGGTTGTCGGGGAGCAGAGTCAACCATGGCCTGCAGCCCTCGTTCCGTGGGAGCAGGCGACAGACACCGCGGTAAGCCTACGACCGCTCGACCCGAATCCCCAGAAGACCAATCCAATGACATACCCCGACAGCGTAGATCGGAGGTATGACGAACACGTTTGAGGGCCGCCAACCCCCAGTCAGGGACCCTCAACCAACCCGCCCCCCACGTTTACGCGCAGGCTCGCCAACTTGCGGCTGCCGAGACGGTGTTCGTGTTCGACTACTGGCGGCGGACCAGCAGTTGGAACTCGACTATGCCGTGGTCTGCCACCGACACCACGATCGGTGCTCTCGGTGCAGTGACGCCGAAGTCGGACCAGAAGATCTCGGTATGACCAACAATCAGACCGAGGCCGGGTTCGACGATCGTGGGGTGCAGATGGAAGGACACCTGGTTGGCGGTGCCGTTGACGGTCAGGTCGCCGACCGCTTCGACCTCGTGCGTGGCGCCCGACTCCAGGGCATCGACATCGAGTTGCACCGGCTCGGTGAGCACGAACGTCGCGGTCGGGTAGACACTGGCTCGGACCGCGCCGCGGATGGCGTTCTCGCGTCTGAAGTCGTTCGATTCGATCGTCGTCATGTCAACGGTTATCTCAGCGGCGACCAGCGTGCTGTCATCGATGATGAGTGAACCTGTCACGCCGCCGGTGCGGCCCACCGCGGTGACCTCGCCGACCGTCAGTTCCTCGTCCACGCGGAACCCGGCGAACGAACCGCTGGCGGTGTCGAAGTCGAACTCGCCGAATTCGTCGTCGACGATCCAGGTTCCGTCCGCGGCGCCTCCCGTCGGGGGTCCTGGGTCGGGTCCTGGGTCCGGCTCGGATCCTGAATCGGCCCCTGGGTCGGGTCCTGAATCGGGCTCAGAATCGGGCTCAGATCCTGAATCGGCGTCGTCTCTGCTCGGTGGCGGATCCGGGGTTGTGTCCCGTTCAGAAGCGAGGTCTTCTTGGAGCTGCTCGAGGCCTGCCCCGATGCTCACCGGTGCGGGCGTATCGCCACGGAAGAACACGAACCAGAACGCCGCAACCACCACGACCAGCAGGGCCAAGGCCCCGGCTGCCAACCATCTTCTTGTCAGTCGCGGCCCGTTCATGCCATCTCCTCGGCCACTTCTCTGCACGCCTTGATCGTGGCATCCAGCTCGACCTCGGTATGGGCCAGGGACGTGAACACGGCCTCATAGGCGCCAGGGGCGAAAGCCACGCCGCGGCTCAGCATCTGATGGAAGAACTGCGGGTAGGCGCCGTTGTCACAGACCGCCTTGGCGGACTCGAAGTCTGTCGGGGGCTCGCTGCCGAAGAACAGGCCCAACAGCGGTCCCACCCTGGGCACACAGGCCTCCACACCCGCTTCGTCGAACGCTGCGGTCAACCCCGCCTGGAGATACGCCGAGATTTCCGACAGTTCGCGGTAGGCATCGGGTGTCAGCAGTTCGAGGACTGCCAACCCCGCCGCGGTGGCCAACGGGTTACCCGACAATGTGCCAGCCTGATACACGCTTCCCAACGGGGCGAGGTTGCTCATGATCTCCGCCGAGGCACCGATCGCCCCCATCGGCAGGCCGCCGCCGATCACCTTGCCGAAACACCAGATGTCGGGGCTCACGCCGTACCACTCGGCGGCACCCCCATAACAGAGGCGGAAACCGGTGATTACCTCGTCGAAAATCAGCAGGGCCCCGACCTCGTCGCAGGCCCGGCGGAGCCCCGTGAGGAATCCGGCTGCGGGCTCGACTAGGCCCATGTTGGCGGCGACCGGTTCGACCACGACCGCCGCAACCGTCTCATTGAGTTCGGGCACGACGTTGTAGGGCGCAACCACGGTGTCGGCGACCGCGCCGGCCGTCACACCCGCCGATCCGACCAGACCCTGCTGGGCGACTCCGGACCCTCCGGCCACCAACAGTGCATCGCTGTGGCCGTGATAGTTGCCGGCGAACTTCACGATGCGGTCACGCCCGGTGGCGCCGCGCGCCATGCGTATGGCGGTCATGGTCGCTTCGGTGCCGCTTGACACGAGTCGTACCATCTCCAGGCCCGCGATGCGGCTCGATATCTCTTCGGCGAGGCGAACCTCGTTGTGTGTCGGCGCGCCGTAGCTCGTGCCCGAGGCCGCGGCGGCCTGCACGGCTTGGGTCACAGCCGGGTGGGCATGCCCGAGAATCGTCGCGCCGTAGCTCTGCACGTAGTCGATGTAGCGGTTCCCCTCGACGTCGTAGACGTAGGGGCCGCTGGCGCGGGCCACGAAATACGGTGTTCCTCCCACTGACCCGAAGGCTCGCACCGGCGAGTTGACGCCTCCAGGTATGACCGCCTCAGCGCGATCGAACAGCGCCCTGTTTGACGGCGCGCTGTTTGGCAGCGCCTTGTTTGACAGCGGGCTGTTTGACGGCGCGCTGTTTGGCAGCGCCCTGTTTGACAGCGCCTTGTTTGGCAGCGCCTTGTTTGGCAGCGCGCTGTTTGGCAGCGCGCTGTTTGGCAGCGCCTTGTTTGGCAGCGCCTTGTTTGACAGCGGGCTGTTGGCAGCTGCGTCGCTCATTGGAGTCTCTCGGCGAGCAGACGGGCGAAGTAGCTGCAGATCAGGTCTGCTCCGGCACGTTTGATTGCCAGTGAATGCTCGAACGCCACAGGCTCCAGTTCCAGCCAGCCGAGGCGCGCGGCGGCGTGGACCATCGCGTACTCTCCGCTGACGTGGTACGCGGCGATGGGGACATCGAATTCGGTTCTGGCACGCGCGATCACATCAAGGAACGGCAGAGCCGGTTTGACCATCACCATGTCGGCGCCCTCGGCAAGGTCCTCGCGGATCTCCTCGACCGCTTCACGGGCGTTAGCCACATCCTGCTGGTAGCCGCGTCGGTCGCCTCCACCGGCGATCGTCACGTCGACCGCATCGCGGAAGGGCCCGTAGAGCGCGGTCGCGTACTTGGCTGAGTAGGCGAGGATCGCGATGTCCGCGAAACTCGTTTCGTCGAGAGCCCCGCGGATGGCCGCCACCTGGCCGTCCATCATTCCCGAGGGTGCCACGATGTCGACTCCGGCCTGTGCCTGTGCGAGCGCCACCCGTGCATAGAGCTCGAGGGTGGCGTCGTTGTCCGGCTGACCTGTGGTGTCGAGCACCCCGCAATGACCATGGTCGGTGTACTCGTCAAGACACAGGTCGGCGATCAGCACCATCTCGTCTCCGTGGTCGTCGCGCAGATCCGCCAGCGCGACCTGCACGATCCCGTCCGGGTTCCACGCTTGCGACCCTTCGGCGTCCTTTGTTTCCGGTACCCCGAAGAGCAGCACCGCGCCGACCCCGAGCGCCCGGAGTTGATCGACTTCGGCTCGCAGCGAATCGCGGGAGTGCTGGAAGTGGCCGGGCAACGACGGGATCGGCTGGGGTTCATCAATGCCCTCGCGCACGAACAGCGGAGCAACCAAGTCATCAACATGGAGATGTGTTTCTGCTACCAGCCTTCGAAGCGCCGGAGTTCGGCGCAGACGGCGCAGGCGGCGTTGCGGAAAGGGCACCCAACCAGACTACGCCCTACCGGTCCCATAGCGAAGCGAGCAGGGGCAAACCAGGAGGGCGCGCGGGGAAGGGGCACGGCCGTGTCGCATTGTCGCGGTCTCCGGGGCCGTCGGCGGGTCGGTGTCACACCGCTCTGTCATCGTTGGGTTCTCGATTCCGGTCAGTTGTTTGACGTGCCAGATGCGATTTCCCCGCTAGGCCGGTGTTGAGCCAGTTGATCCAATTTCAGGCTGCTCGGGTATCGCCCGGCTCGCGGCTGTCGGCTACTACTCTCCGTGAAAGGGAAACCAGACCATGGCCTACAGAACCATCGACCTCTTTGCAGGAGCGGGCGGGCTCACCGCAGGCTTCTGGCTGGCACGCGACAGCGCGGGAGCTGAACTCTACGACCCCGTCTTCGCGGTGGAGCACGACCCAGCGGCTGCGGCCACCTACAAGGCCAACTTCGGCACACACGTCCATGACGGGGACATCGAGTTCGTGGACCCCAAGGTGTATCCCAGCGCCGACATCGTCATCGGAGGGCCGCCCTGTCAGGGGTTCTCTCCGCTGGGTCGTGACCGCGACGCCGACTCAAGGGCGGCACTCAACGGACTGTGGGAGCACTTCCTCGCCACAGTCGTGCAGGTGCGACCGCGAGCGTTCGTGATTGAGAACGTCCCTCAGTTCCAGCGGTCCGCACAGTTCAACGAGCTGCTCGACCGGATGGCCAGTCACCCTTTCCTGTCACAGTTCGGATACGGCTACGGGGTACTGAATGCAGCGGACTACGGCGTGCCGCAGACCCGTAGACGGGGCATCTTCATGGCCGTCCGCAAACAGTCAGTGCCTTGGCCCCCACCGCCCACGCACGGCGACTCGCCGATGTTCGAACAGCCGTATCGCACAGTACGCGGCGCGATCTCCGATCTGCCTGCCGAGCCCACTACAGATCAACCCACCACAGCAGAGGACGGCTCCCAGGATCTCCATATCCGGCGCAACCCGCGGGACATCTCCCTGCAGCGTTACCGGGCGATCCCACCGGGAGGCAACCGCTTCGATCTGCAGCGCAATCGTCCCGACATCACGCCCGCGTGCTGGCTCAACAAGCCCACGGGCACGACTGATGTGATGGGTCGGATGTGGTGGGACCGTCCAGGGCCGACCATACGGACCGAGTTCTTCAAGCCCGAGAAGGGACGTTACCTACATCCTGAGCACGAAAGGCCGATCACCCACCGCGAGGCTGCTCGACTCCAGAGCTTCCCCGACACATTCGTCTTTGAAGGAACCAAGATCGAGATCGCCCGCCAGATCGGGAACGCAGTCCCCCCGGTGCTCGCCCGTGAGATCGCTCTGCACCTCGCGCGTATCCTCGAATAGGGCCGGAACGCAACTGGTCAACACCACGATCCACCTGGCCACCCTCAGTCTGCTGGCCCAGATTCGATCATCTGTCGACTCAACTTGAGATAGAGGTCGCGGTCGGGACTGGGTTCTGACGCTTCGTTGGTATCAGCGAGTCGCCACCACCCTTTGCCCAGCCAGACACTGCGATCCGCTCCATTCTCGGCCGGGGCGACCCGGCAAGAAACCAGTTCCCCCTTGTAGGGAACAGGGAGCCCCAATCCTCGGGCGATGTGGGGGTCAGCCCCCTGGTGGCCCAGGATCAAGAACCCCTCGCCGCCAAGGTTCTTGGCCAACCTCGCATCACGCGCCCGCTTCATCGGGTCCTTCTGCTGTGCAACCGTCGCCATGGTCAGCCGGTCGATGATCTCGCCTTGGATCTCGGCCAAGAGCGCGTTCACGCGCTCTTGGCCTGAAGTGTTCAGCAGGATTTTGCGTCGGCTCTCTTGGCTCGTCCGCCGAAGCAGGTTCGGGGGCAGGTGACGAGGTCTGTGTAATTGGAGGGCGTCGTTTGGTGGACATCAGCGCCTACCTCAATAGGTAAACACCCCACAACAGGAGTTGTCTACCTCGGGTTCATTTGCAAGACGAACAGACACGGAAATGAGTTCACCCACGCCCCTGCTTTGATCGCGGGGCAGCCACCATAACGATTCACCATGCGGGTGCCCTCCTGACCGGACCACGGACCGTTCTTCACCGTGCGCCGGGGTCGCGGGGTCCTAGAACATGCGGCCTTCGATGCGGCTCGCCGCCAGCCACATTCCCATGTCGTAGATGGTCTGAGACATCGCCTGGCCGATGAGGTCGAGCTTGCGGACCTGCTCGATCCGCACTGATGCCTGCTCGAGTTCCCGCTTGGGCAGCAACTCTGCGAAGAGGCCGCAGGCGTCGGCGAGGCAGATGATCACGACGTCACGAGGATCTGGGATCTCGTCGCTGAACAGCACGCCCATGATCCGCAGCTTCACTTCGCGCTCGGCTTTGCCGTCGATCATCGGGTAGCGGCGCGACTTGAAGACCCACAGGAATCGGTCGTCCTCACGCTCCAGGATCCCGATGTCGACCATACGCCGCAGCGCCTCCTCACGGATCTCCACGGAGTGGGTCGCCTCCTGCTCGACCCAGTAGCGGGCATCTCGATGTTGGTGTTGCGGGTCTGCGGCGATTCGAGCGAGTGTCGGGTCGAGCAGGCTGTCGCCGGTCGGTGTGTCGTCGACCAGGACAAGCCTCTCAGGGTCGGTGTCGATGCGGTACTCCATCGCCAAGTCCATCAGCACAGCGCCAGCAAGGATCCGATCCAGCAACCAGCTCGGCACATGCACGAACTTGCCGTCATCATCACGCAGCAACAGCAATATTACTTCTTCAGCGAATCTCAACATGGTCCTGAACGGCCCCCAGTCTTGTCTTGTTTCGCAACTCTCGAAGGAGTTCCGGGTTCGGTCAGAGGCTAGCACTCCCACCGCATCGAAACTTTATCGCTTGGTTTCGGCGGTGCCCGAGAAGTGGTTCACGATCGCGTCGACGAGTCCGTCGATGGTGTGCGGTTCGGCTTCCACATCGACCGTCAGGCCCAACTCCCGCGCAGTTGCTGCGGTGGCGGGACCGATACAGGCAATCAATGCAGGGAGGTTCTCGGCACCGACTCCGCGGTGGAGATGGCTGACAGTCGACGACGACGTGAACGCCACTGCATCACTGTGCCGACAGGCCCACATGTCGGCATCGCTGACCGGTACGCCGACTGTTCGGTATGCCGCGACGTCGTGGACCGTCCAACCTCGTTTGCGGAGCTCTTCGGGGAGCAGCCTGCGGGCCGCCGCGGCGCGGGCCAGCAGGACGGTCGCGCCGTCGCGGCTCGGAAGAGGCATCGCTTCGAGCAGGCCCTCGGCAATCGACGTGTCGGGGATGAGATCGACTCTGATGCCCAGATCCTGGGCGCGTCCAGCCGTGCCGGGGCCGATCACCGCGACCGACACGCCCGGATTCAGCGGCACACTGTCGAGCGCTTGGGAGACTTTCGTCGCCCCGTTGGGGCTGGTGATCACAAGCCAGTCGGCCTGACCCAGACGGGCGAGGCAGTCTCTCAGGACCGCACCGCCATCGACGGGGTCCACGATCTCGATTACCGGCACCGAGACCGCGGTGGCGCCGCGTTCCGTCAACGCGTCGGCAAGCGCCCCGGCCTGCTCACGAGCTCTGGTGACCACCACCCGAACGCCGTCAAGAGGGCGACCAGACCCCGGCCCGCCAGACCCCGGCCCGCCAGACACTGCCGGCCCGTCAGGCACTGCCGGCCCTTCGGGCTTCTGCCAACAGGGCGTGGCCACCGGAATCGTCAAGCAGGGAGCGGGCCGTCGAGCGGCCGAGGAAGTCGGGGTCCGACCCGCGGCGTTGCTGCCGTAGCAGAGTTCGACCGTCGAGCGAAGCCAGCATTGCCACCAATTCGATACTGCCGTCGCTGTCGCCGTCGCCGTCGGTGTCGGCCGCGTCGCGGAGCACCGCAATCGCACCCGCGGGAAGCGTGCAGTCTCCGCCGAGCTCGGCAAGGAAGGCTCGCTCAGTGTCCACGACCCGCCGTGCGGCGGGATCCTCAATGGCTCCCAGCGCAGCCAGCGTGTCGTGGTCGTCGGCCCGGCATTCGATAGCAAGCGCACCCTGGGCGACTTGGGGAACCATGACTCCATGGTCGAGCGGGTCAAGCACTTCAACGTCCAATTCAAGGCGCTCGACCGCGGCCATCGCCATCACGATCGCGTCGAACTGCCGGGCCTTGCCCAGGCGTGTTGCGATATTGCCTCGCAGGTCTGAGAACACCAGGTCGGCGCGGTGCCAGGCGAGCTGTGCACGCCGGCGCACAGACCCGGTCGCGACACGGGCGCCTTCGGGAAGGTCGCCCAGGCGCGTTCCCACCAGCGCGTCGCGGCTGTCTCCCCGTTGAGGCACCGAGGCAAGAACCAACCCGTCAGGGGTGACAGAGGTGAGGTCTTTGGCGGAATGCACCGCAATATCGGCGCGGCCGTCGAGCACCGCTTGTTGCACTTCCTTAGAGAAGACCCCCTTCCCGCCCATCGCCTGGATCGGGGTGTTGCGTCGCCTGTCGCCGGAGGTTGACACGACGAGTTCTTCGACCCGGTCCGCCACGCCCGCCGAGACCAGCAGTGACGCCACATGACGCGTCTGCCACAAGGCCAGGGGGCTTTGCCGTGTAGCAGCGAGCATGGTTCGCTACGCCGTCGGAGCGCTCGGGTCCGCCGCGCCCAACGACCGTTCCGACGGGAGCTCAAAGCGGTCTTGTCCTTCGGTTGCGCCGGCCGACCGTTCCGAGGGGAGCTCAAAGCGGTCTCGTTCTTCGGTTGCGCCGGCCGACCGTTCCGAGCGGAGTTCAAAGCGGTCTCGTTCTTCGGTTGCGCCGGCCGACCGTTCCGAGGGGAGCTCAAAGCGGTCTTGTCCTTCGGTTGCGCCGGCCGACCGTTCCGAGCGGAGTTCAAAGCGGTCTCGTTCTTCGGTTGCGCCGGCCGACCGTTCCGAGCGGAACTCAGAGGTCATAGAGATCCCGCAGAGACTCGGCCAGGCGATCCCCGCGGGCCCGTCCCGCAGCTTCTTTGAGACGAGTCGACGGCCCGTGCAGCATCTTGTTGACAATCCGTCTGGTGAGAGCCTCCACGGCCGCCCGCTGGTCGGCATCGAGTTCCGGCAGTTTCGCGCTGATCCGCTCGAGCTCCGCCAACCTGATCTCCTCGGCCTGCTGACGGAGCGCACTGATCAGCGGCGCCACCTCGCGTGCTGAGGTGATCGACCGGTAGCGCTGAACCTCAGCATCGACTATCTCCACGACATCGGCGACTTCACGGTCGCGGCTCTCAAGGCCACCGTCGATGAACTCGCCGATGTCGTCCATGTTGAGCAGGGTGACGCCCTTGAGCCGGCCAGCCGCAGGGTCGACGTCGCGGGGAACGGCAATGTCGACGATCACCAGTGGCAGTTCGCCGCGCCGAGCGGCCATCGTCGCCACATCGGTGGCCGCCAGGATCAGTTCGGTTGCTCCGGTGCTGGTCACCAGCACCGCCGCCCGTGAGAGGGCATCGGGGAGTTGCTCTATGCCCACGGCCTTCCCATCGCAGAGCGCGGCGAGCTGCTCGGCCCGCTCACGGGTGCGGTTGGCGACAATGATCTCGCAAGCACCGGCTCTGAGCAGGGACTTGACCGTTCCCTCTGCCATCTCACCAGCGCCGACCACCAGCACACTACGTCCCGTGATGCCGCCGATGCGATCATCGGCCAACGCCACCGCGGCCTGAGACACCGAGGCGATTCCCCGCCCGATCGAAGTCTCGGACCGGGCGCGTTTGCCCACTTCGACAGCGTGCCGGAACAGGGCGCCGAGTGCCGACCCCACTGTGCGTTCCGAGACCGAACGATCCCAGGCGTCGCGTACCTGCCCGAGAATCTCATGCTCGCCCACCACCGCAGAATCAAGGCCCGCAGCAACCGAGAACAGGTGCCGGACCGCATCAGCGTCGTGGTATGCGTAGAGATGGTCGGCCACGTCTTCGGGTGCCAACCCTGCATGGCGGGCCAGAAACTCACGCACATCCTGATAGCCGCCGTGGAAGCGCTCTGCGTAGGCGTACACCTCGACACGGTTGCAGGTTGACAGCACCACCACTTCGGAGAGATTGTCCGCCTGCGACAGTCCGCCGAGCACTTTGGGCAGGTCGTCGGCTGCAACGGTCATCTGCTCGAGCTTGGCGAGCGGAGTCGACCGATGATTACACCCAATCGCGACGATCGACACAGCGGAGTTCCTCAAATCCGGTACGGGAGCGGGTCGTCGTGACGCCGCTCAATACTTCAGGGTTCAATACTTCAGGCTCAATACTTCACAACAACAGAACGGTACCTGTCTCAGGAGATTTCGGCGACCTCGCCGCTGTGGGGCGGAAACAGGCGCTGGAGATGGAATCCGAGTATCTGCAGTTCGGTGGAGAGGTCGACGCAGCGGACGTCGATCCCCTCGGGCACCACCAACACCGCCGGGGCGAAACTGAGAATCGAGCGAACCCCGGCCTCGACGAGCAGATCGACGGTCTGCTGCGCCCCCTCGGCGGGAGTGGTGATGATCCCGATCGCAACCTGGTGTTCGGCCACGACCTCGGGCAGGTGCTCAGGATGATGCACGGCCACCCCGTTGATCGTGGTTCCGATCTTGTCGGGGTCGGTGTCTACCGCGGCGGCTATCGGGAACCCCCGGTCTGTGAATCCGGTGTGGTTGGCCAGCGCCAAACCGAGATTGCCGAGTCCGCAGATCACCACCGGCCAGGTGTTGGTCACCCCCAGCGCACAGCTGATCTCAACGATCAGGTGGTCGACGTTGTAACCGACGCCCCGGGTGCCGTGCGGGCCGAGGTAGCTGAGGTCCTTCCGTACCTTTGCGTCGTTGACCCCGGCCAGTTCGGCGAGACCCACCGAGGAGACGGTCGTCGGACCGCTCGCAGCCAGCTCCAGAAGGCTCCTCAGGTACACCGGCAGACGGGCGACCGTTGCTTCAGGGATGGGCTCGTTGCCGGTCACCACCACAACCGTAGCCGCTGACAGTCGACACGCTTCAGTTCGTTCGACACGCCACAACCCCAGGCAACCCGGTTACGACATTGCAGACAAATGCACGACAACCCCTGCGGTCTTGGAGCGAAGCTTCGCGACGGGCTGCCGCCTCGGCGGACAACCTCCGCGAAACTGTTTGGGCCAGCTTGGCGGCACCGAGCCCGAAACCGCGCCCGCTTCGTCGCGTGCCGCCGCCGGCAGCCGGCGGTGGCGACTGAGCTGTGGGCGATGATGCTGACCGGGCTGCGCGACCGGGGCTTGGCCGACGCGTCGGTCGCGTGCTGTGATGCCATGGGGGCTGGCCGAGCCGGTCCAGGTGTTCTGGTTCGATGCGGGTTTGTGTCTGTTGGTTGGCTGGTGTACGGTGCCGGTGACTGCGTCGGCAGTCTTTGTTTGGTTGAGGAGCCACCTTGAACTATCACATCAACCTCCC
>JAHQYN010000081.1 GCA_024421085.1 Acidimicrobiia bacterium | reverse complement strand
GCTCACTGAAGGTAACCCCAAACTGCACCGACTCGCCCTCACCGTACGCAGAACGCCAACCGTCGGCGGGACTCGACACAACCTCCAGCGACACGACCTTCGGCCGCTCCGAATCACCGCCACCCCCAACCGCCTGATCTCCGATTTCGAGCGGCTCCGGCAGCGGCTCCGGCACCTGCGCCTGTGCCGCAGCCGAAGGCACACCAAGCAACGAACCGAACAGCACGACCGCAAGCAACGGCACGACAAAGCGCCGCATTGCACTGGTGCGTTCGGGAGGGTTCACGCTACGATCACCCCTGAACAGACAGCTTACGACAATGCATATTTTTGGCAAAATATAAACGCATATCTTCAAGATATTACACCAATTCTCGCAAGTCAAGAGAAATTTAAGAAAAAATCCGATCCAGGTTGGGGCGATGCGATCAATGGCGAGGTTGAGCCCGCGTTGCTCCATCAACTACGGTCACCGACAGCAACACACTCCCACCACCAGCGTTCTGACCGGAGTCGGCGGGTTGCTGGGGTTTTGGTGACGCGAAGAGGCCGCTGACCTGGGGTTTTGTGGCGCGGGGGTGATCGGCTTGTTGTGCACCTCAGACGGGATCCGGCCAATCCCGATCGCGCACCAGGTGGTCGCCGGCAACACCAGCGACGCCTCCACGCTGCCGGGGGTGCTCGCCGACCCCGCGGTGATAGCCAACTACCTCGGCACCGACCGCCGCGCCATCGAACGCACCAACCAATGATCCCAGCTCAGGGGCACTGCAAGTCTCCCCGACACTCAGCGCTCAACTGGGGTAGGGTGTAAGCGGATTTGAGCCTCCCCAGTGCCCACTCATGATGAGACCGACTAGTTTCGTCGCGATTTCGCGAGACTGAATCCGACCGACAAGCTCATGGTCGGATTCTTCGAACCCCGCGGCAAGGTCTTGCGCACCGACCAGATACCGCTACACTACCCTCTGACGCAACCACCGATGGAACTTGCCAACCCACAACCAAAGACACTTCCCCAACGAACGCTCAGCGCTCAAACTCTTAGACCTCGCCATCGGCAACGGCAAAACCAAAAGAACACAACCACAACCAATGAACACACCACGATTGACCGCCTGCGTCAACCAACTCGCCGTCCAGTACCCACAGAAACCACCAACCGCCTAACATGACCACCAACCCACCTGGCACAAACCTAACGACAGGCCCGGCCTATGTCATACCCAGGCCACCATACTGGTGCAACAGGACATGCACTCCAGGGTCGTCGGCGATGCCTCGGCCAATCCAGCGTAGCCTACACCATGACCGCCTACCGATGCCCCATACCCGACCTTCAAGCACAAACCACCCCGACCGACGACGGCACCCTCTTCGACGAATAGATCCCGACCCCGTCAGAGCGTCCCCCGTACACTTTCTTCCCCAACAACCAGAATCCGATAATCATGCCAACTAGGGTCTTCGAAGGATCGCAAGCCCGATGTACGTGGACCGGCACGACATGGACCGAGGGTGAAATAGTGGCTATATCGTCTGACATCACTGACCGAGTGCTTGACCTGACGTTCGAGCGCAATGTCGCGGAGATGCTTCAAGATCTGGACAAAACGAGAGCGTCATCACAGTGGCTCAAACAATTTCTCGAGGAAGCCGTGTCCCATGATGTAGTTCCTTGGCAGGTCGGAGAGGCGATTGCCGAAACGGTCCTTAAGAAAGAACACCAAGTGATTTTCCCTTGGAATACCAAGCGTGATGAACGCAACCCAAGATCAAGCCTCCCGGGGGCCGACCTCGTCGGGATCAGTGTTGAACCGGGCGGACACCGACTCGTCTTCGGAGAGGTCAAGTCCTCATCGGACAAGAGTTCGCCACCCAGCGTCGTTACCGGCAAGAACGGGATGAACCAACAGCTTGAGCGACTGGCCGGCGACGACAAACTTCGCTTGTCACTTATCAAGTGGCTCTTTGCCCACGTTCACGACCAGGAGACCTGCTCCTCACTCAAAGAAGCATTCGCTGCTTTTGTAGAAACTAGGGGAGCGTCCGTCCGGCTAGTCGGCATGCTTGTTCGCGATACCGACCCCAGCGAGGATGATGTAAACGCTAGAGGACGGTCGCTGGGCGAGAAAGTAACTGCGCCCGGGTCGGTCGAACTTCACGCCATGTACATTCCGAGGCCCATGGCTGAGTGGATCAAGTGGGTGGCAGCATGAGTGATTACTTGTTAGCGGCCATCCAGTCTGAACCCGTCCGCTCAGGATCGCGGGACGCGGATAACTTGGCAGCGTTGGCCATCCTCGGGGTTGCCGGTGCACTCCCGGATCCCAGCGCCGTCTCCTTCTCAGCGCACGCGATCGAGGTAGCAGCATACCAACTTGCACTAGCAGGAGATGGTGATGCCACTCCAGCATGTCGGAAAGCGTTCGAGCTACTACGAGCAGTTCTCCAAGATGAGGTATCGCGATCTGGACTCTCTGCGCTCGAGATCTCCCAGATCCGAACACGAGCAGCGGCTTTTGGCGTGCTCGGGGAAATGCACGCGCAGACAAGGCACCTGCTCCAAGGAGTGACGGGCGCGATTACCGTGGACACCATATGGGGCACCAAGGCCGAACGGACCGTGCTCGAGGTGTGGCAACTTCTAATACGCAAGCGCGGGTGGGGAGATCTGGACAACCTCAAGGACCTCATTACGCAGTTCCGCGACCAGCAATCAACGAACGAACCCGAGTTCCTTGACCACCACGCCAAAGCCCGCGACGGATGGAAACTCGTCGCCATGTACCACCTTTTGCGAGCAGCAGAAATTGTAGCCGAGTACACCGAACACGGAGAAGCCACTGGGCACTTCGACCCCATTGAGCAAGCAGAACTTCATTTTGACCGAGCGCTAGACGCTGCGAACGAAGCAAGTGACGCCGACCTATTGTTTCTCGTTAGCTTGCTCACCCTAGCCACTCGTTCGTTAGTCGAGCGCAGTATCTGGCGAATTGTACGCGGTGCTGGTACGAGAGCTCATGCTTTTGTCGAACAACTAGCGAGCCGGCAGAACGAACAGCCCTTCCTCGAACTGCTACCACCCCAACATAAGGCTCTAGTCGACGAAGGATTGATGGGGACCGGCCGTCGATCGGTAGTAATCTCTCTACCCACGTCGGCCGGAAAGACGCTAGTTGCAGAGTTCCGAATTTTGCAAGCACTTGACAGCTACGATACGCAGCTTGGTTGGGTTGCCTACACGGCGCCCACGCGCGCGCTGGTCAACCAACTGACGGCACGTCTGCGACGAGACTTCGCTCCGCTTGGCATACGGGTCGAGCGATTCTCGCCTGCGCTCGAAGTTGACTCCGTTGAGGCCGAGATACTTGGCTCTTCGGCCGATCCCTTCCGCGTCGTCGTGACCACCCCCGAGAAACTTGATCTTCTACTACGAGGCGGCTGGATATCAGATCTTGGCCGGCCCCTAAGCTTGGTCATTGTGGACGAGGCACACAACCTCGGCACAAGCGGCCGGGGGCTCAAGCTTGAGCTTCTCCTCGCGACGATCAATCGTGAAGCACGAGATGCCAGCTTCTTGTTGATGACACCGTTTATCCCTAACGCGTCGGACATAGCGTCATGGCTTGATCCTGCCAACAACCAAGCTGTGGAATTGGGTCTTGAGTGGCTACCTAACGACCGCGTAGTGGGTTTGGCCAAACTAGAGAAGGTGGCCCCACGAGGGAATGCCCGTGTAATGGCGGAGACGCTCATTACCAATGCCCGATCTCTACAAACCGAAGAAACAGTCGAATTGGCCGGCGGTAGGCCGCTCGGACTCACCTTCTCGAAGCTCAAGACCCCAACGACGCTTGCGACTGCCGCAGCCCAGGCGTTGAGCACACGCGGGACAACGGTCACCCTCGTCGGGCAGCCAAAACACTCGTGGACAGTTGCCGAGCGCCTTGCCGACTCACGCGGCAACGAAGTGCATGATGATCTAGTCGAATCCATCGGCAACCTCCTTGCAACCGAGTACGGTCAGGATTATCCACTCGCACACCTTCTAAGGAAGGGTGTTGCGGTTCACCACGCCGGGCTCTCAGACGATGTCCGCTCGATGATTGAAGCACTCGCTGAACGCGGCACACTTCACCATATTGTCGCAACGACAACGCTGGCCCAAGGCATCAACTTCCCGATTAGCAACGTTGTCCTTGGCAGCTATCAGTACCCGTACGGCGTAGAAATGCCAACCGAGGACTTCTGGAACATTGCTGGTAGAGCGGGTCGCGTCAACCAGGGGCAACCCGGCCTGATTCTCCTGGCAGCTCACAATGCGGAGCGGGAGGCAGCATTGAGGGAGTACGTCGAATTGGCTACAATGGAGTTGAACTCAACTCTCGTATCCATGGTCGAAGCGGCGCTTTGTCGCTCTGCCACCCTCAATCTCTCAGAGCTCAGCTTCATGGGAGATTGGTCGAGCTTCGTTCAGTTCATCACCCATACCTATCGAATCGTGGGTGCTGAGGAGTTTTCAGTTCGGGTAGAGCAAGTCTTGCGGGGCACGCTTGGGTTTCAAGAACTTCGGGCAAGCCAACCCGCTTGGGCTGAATCGCTTGTCCAAGGCGTTCAAGCCTACGCTTCCCGACTCTCGGGAAAGCCCATATCATTAGTAGACTCGACCGGGTTCTCCTGGGAAAGCGTGAGCGCGACTCTGGCTCGAATGTCGGACGTTGGTGTCGGCGAGCAACTCCTAGGCAACGAGCTATTCTCCCAGCGTTCAGAGGCTCTCAGCGATGCTATCGGGGTTCTCCTTCAAGTCCCTGAGCTTCGCGAACAGCTAGTTGAGCGGTTGGATCCCGCTGAATCCGAAGGAAAATTCCTGTCTCGAGTCGTCAAAGACTGGGTTGGAGGGATGTCGCTCGGTAATCTAGCAGACAGCTACTTCACGACAGCGCAAGACGGGAGCAACAGAGACCACACCCAAGCGCTTACACAATGCTGCCAACGCCTCTTCGGATCGATCTTACCAACCGTCTCATGGGGTCTATCGGCGCTTCAGGCACTTGTAATGTCCAGACGCCCGGACGAGGAGATCCCAGGAGACTCACGAGACATTCCTTCCTACGTCTACTATGGAGTCGATACGCGAGAAGCGGTGGCGCTCCGCCTTTTCGGCGTTCCAAGAGCGGCTGCGCTTGCGCTAGCCCAGACGCACGGCGCGGGTCGCGGGACCGAGGAACTCAGACAGTTTCTTGTGAGCAGCTCGCCAAGCGACTGGACTGACGCCTTGGGAACGATCGGACAGTCCTACTACGACGCTTGGCGGCTCGTGGAGCCGATGTCGTGACGGTCGCCCCATTCAACTCCCTGACACAAGCGCCTAGTACGCGCTCGCCGCAACCGATGACCGTTGCCGGTGTCGGGCGTGAGCGCGACATGCGTTCATCTGTGCAGACCGCTGGATGCACAACCAGTACGGCGAACGGCTCCGCGCTCTGGTCAGTTCCGAATACTCGGCGGAGCGGACGGTCTCCCGTGAACCCGTGGGAAGACGGTCACCTGGTTGATCTTGGAGAGTATCTTGGCCTTGCTTCATACCTGCAGCGCCACGACACCCGGGTCAAAGCGAGGCATGCATATGGCGACCTCCAGTCACCTCGGCACGAATTCCGGTGTTGAACACGCCCCTGCCCTCAGACTTGTCCGCCTGCGAACGCCGCACATCCCAGTAGTCGGCAACCGCGGCACGCACCGAGTCGCCATAGTCAGGAAGCTGTGAAGGCATACGACTCCTTGGGTCTGGCCAAAGCAACTCAGAGCCCTCCTTAGCATAGGTGAACTCGGTCCATCGCCCACTAGCAACGGCATCTGAACGGGGCACAAGCGCGAGGTCTCTGACTCACTCGACCCAACAACCTCAGCGGACCATTAGGGTGACGGTCATGAAACACAGTGGTCGAGCGGAACCCATGCGCATCAAGAAACTCGAATTGTGGAACTTCAAGGCCTTCGAGAGGTTCACGATGACTCTTGGGACCAATGCCTTCTTGGTCGGACCCAACAACGCTGGTAAATCAACCCTGATCGCGTCCGCAAGAGTTGCGGCAGGGATGTTGGAGCACGCGTCCCGGAGGAAGCCGACCTGGCATCGAAGACACGGCATACTTCAGGTGAACACCCACTCACTGCGCGCGGACCAGTACGGCCTAGTGACAGCGAACTGGTCGACTTCGGGTACGGCTCCGAACCGCCCTTGCATATATGCCCGCTCGAGGTTGACGGACTTACGGACTCGCTCGCCTCGATACTCGGCAAGAGCCACTAGTTGGGTCATACCGTCGCTGTCTTTCTCAGTGAGCCAGACTTCGTCGCGGTTCAAGTGGTTGAGCAGAGAGACATCATGCGTCGTGAATATGAGCTGAGCGCCATGCGGGTTCCTGTCCGGATCGTGGAAGAGTCCGAGGAGCTGTGCCGACAGCCGCGGGTGCAGGCTCGCGTCGATCTCGTGTTGGACCAGTATCCCCGTCCCGCAACGCGGTCAGCACCGGGCCAATCAGAGCGAACATGATTCGGATACCGGCAGATTCCTTATCAAGCCCGAATTCGAAGGCTCCATCGCGAACCGAACGCACAAATCGGATCTCCTCGAAGGTTTCACCACCCCCGTCAAGCAACGTAACGAGCTTGACCAAATCGATACTTGGATCAGCCATTTGCAACAACCACAACGGGCGTGACACGTCAGCAGACTCCGAAACCCGCTGAGAAGACTGGCCGTTTTCCTCCTCGAACCACCGATCCGACGAAGACCTCAACTGTCGAACTCGATAAAAAACCCGGCTTCTCCCGAAAGGTCTCAATCCAATCATGTGCATGTCAACTAGGGCACGAGCGACGCGTCCCGGACCCGAGTCTTCGAACCGCATCGCCGCCGATAGAGCGAGCGTGGTTGGTGTGAGCAGTTCTCTGATCCCGCCTCCGGCCCCATAACCCTCCCGAAAACGGATCTCCGGTCCTTCGCGCTCGAACAGCATCCGCCGCCTTCGCTTGGGATAACTGTGCGGACTCTCGTAGCGCACCTCGGTGTCAAGCTCCAGCCGATACTGATGGCACACCTCGTCAACCATGATGTCGACTTCGAAGGTCGATGCTGAACTAGGTCCCGACTGGAACCGGTGGGGTCCCGTGGGACTTCCTCATCCCGCCCTCGTAATGACACTCCAACTGCATTCGATAGCCAATCGAGGGCATCGAGCAGGTTGGACGTTCCCGAGGCGTTCGGCCCATATATGCCCGCGACGGTCAGGGCCCTCTCGTTGAGGAGTTCGAAACTGCGCGCAGCCGGACGGTCTTCGTCTACCGCGATCATCGACAACTCGACTGGCTCCATGATGGAGCGATGGTTCGACACCTCGAATCGTAAGAGCATCACTGTCCTCCGAGCGGTGACTCTAGCATTTTCCTCGAGCCCGGGGAGGTCCACATCAGGAAGCTGACAAGGTGGGCGGTTGAAAGGGACCGTGCCGCCAGAAGCACCCAGCGCGGAAGTGACCGCCACTGATTGATCGTCCTGCGCCGGGCGCAGCATCAGGCGAGTGGCGCCGATGCACACAATCCCGCCGACAGGAAACACCACCTCGACGCCCGGCGGCGCAACACGACCGTCCACCGAGGTGCCGTTGCGCGAACCGTGGTCGATGATCTCGGTGGCCGAGATGCTGCAGTGGCCGGTCGACACGGCCGGGTAGTTGAGTTGCACCTCGGCGCCGGTACCTCGCCCCACCAGGACCGTCCCCGACAGGGGGAACGGATGGGCCACGCCGGCCCGGACTCTGCCGATGACGGCGAGGGTCCGGGCAGTCGGCGTGGCTGGGGTCTGATCCTGCGTGCGCTGTTCAAACCTCCGTTGACGCCGAGGGCAACCCGCAACACCCAGGTCACGTGCGGAACCAAATCACGCTCGCGCTCGACAACCTCGAGGCGGTTCTCAGCGCTGCCGACATGGGGCTCTGCGACCTCACCCGCCTCAATGTCTACACCACGGATATTGACGAAGCCATTGCGAACTTCGATGTGCTCGCCGCCCGATTCGGGCCCGTCGGTGCCTCTCCCCAATGAGCCTGCTAGGTGTCACGAGGCTCGCCGTCCTAGGACTCATGGTCGAGATCGAGACCACCGCCGCAGACTGACCGTCTTCAAGTCGTGTCGATGGTTGCCTCCCAGTCGTCGGCTTCCTCGTTCTTGCTCCAGGTGATGGAGGTGCTTAAGGTTCTCCAACGACGAGCAGTCGCAGCGAAGCAACGGCGAGTTCGGAGAGACCTGGTGCCTCGGTGAGAGCGATGATCGTTCGCCGCTCGCTCCTTGTCAGGTCAGCACGTTCACGGTCGGCCACGCCAAGGAGTCTGGCCAATGAGTCGAAGTCCCGTAAGTGCTTTTCTCGACTGGCTGCTGATTGCGAAGCGATCTTCACG
The DNA here is from genome assembly GCA_024421085.1 of Acidimicrobiia bacterium. Lineage (GTDB taxonomy): Bacteria > Actinomycetota > Acidimicrobiia > Acidimicrobiales > Aldehydirespiratoraceae > VXYK01. The sequence continues at coordinate 6,202 of JAHQYN010000081.1, read as the reverse complement.
ACCGCGGCTGCCTTGCCGAGCAGTGCTCCAACGATGCCTGGGCGACGAATCTGCACAGCAACACCATCGACCTCCACAACGACCACCCCGCTGCGGGCGAAGGCTTGGGTCGTTCCCGGTGCCTCAATCGTCCGGCCTGCACCGAGACGTAGCCGGGCCTTTGCACCAACGTTGTCGGGGGCCAACACGTCGATCATCGCTGCCTGACGTCGATAGCGATGGGCCGTGCCCTCTGGCCCGGGCGAATCCTGACCGAACCCGGCGTTGACGAGCGTCGAGTGAATCCTTTCTAGGCCTGCTGGCTCAGCCCGCAGGTTGACGACTACGTCAATGTCGTTCGTCGGCCGAATTTCGTTTGCGTTGCGTTCCACCTCGTGCAAGAACACCATCTGGCCACCAACCAGCAACCAGTTTGCACCAAACGCAGGGGCAAGTTCGACTAGGGCCGACCACGACTCCGCCTGTCCGCCGAGCAACGGCGGCAGGACGATCACAGAAGACTCAACCACCAGTCTCGATAAGGTTCTTCGCCGCGATCCAATGGCGAGGGTCACCAGAGTCCATCAAGTCCAACGCCACTGCAGCAGGGGGTGCTAAACGCGCCTTCGCCTCACCCTGATCAACTGCGACACCCTCAGCGAAAGGCCACACGTCATCAGGCACGACACGAAGGATCACATTGCCGAGCTGATCTGGAACCGCAGCTACCAGCGCAGCGATCCTATTGTTCAGTGACACCGAAACGTAAAGGTAGGCCACTGCGTCGTCGCCTCGCAGCAGTTCGCCGTAGCCGTTCGCAGCGACCGCGCCACTGACCATGGCCCCATCCTGCCGGGATACGAATTCGAGGTCGGCACCGCTCATTTCGTAGCGATGAATCACTCCTCGGTTGCGATACCTGCTGACATTCGGCAGATCCACCTCGACGGCGGCGATCGCCTCCCACGCACGCAGCGCACCCAGCGGGCGCCCACGACGGTTCGACAACTGTCGGCGCGAATCGATCGACCCCCGCGAAACCGCCCAAGCGTTTCCGAACCTTACGCCCCGAACGTCTCCTGCCACCACGAGTTGGCGAACACGCTCAGAGGAGATACCGAGCAGCGCAGACGCGTCTGCGAGCGAAAGCAGGTCTGAAGCCATGTCCGTATAATATTGGATTCTTCCAATATTTGCAATGGGTGGCTAGCAAACATCACCGCTAAGTCCGTCTAGCGACCCGTGCCGCAGCACACTATCAATCCGCAGCCGAAGGGCCGCTGTCTCGGGTTCGGCGACCACCAGCTTCACCAGTACCGACGTGTCTAGTAGAACGCCACCTCAGTGACGCTCGTCGTGTCGCATCTCCAACAGCGCCTGAGACAGCGCTGGACCGCTTTCGGGGACCGGCAGAGTCGCTGGATCACGGCGAGCCGGGCGGGCGCGGCCCTAATCGATCAATGCGCGCAACCGTGACTTCGGGATCGTGGTCACCTGGGCGACCGGACACCCCCGATCAGCAATTGTCACCGTTTCACCAGAAGCAGGGCGGCCTCCGTTGGCGGGTGTGGTAGGTGCTCAAGTCGTGGGCGCGATGCGAAGCGTCTTTTTGCAGCGGTATGTACAACTCCCCTGCGACCCCTTTCACCGTGCTGACTCGCCGTCTCAGTTCGTGCCTGCGCCCGCGTCGGTGTGCCATCAACTGCCGCGACCAGCGAGCCCGAGGGCCTGACGGACAGCGAACTGGCCGACATCGGGACCCGCCTCCCACGTTTACGCGCAGGCTCAGATATGTTGCGCAAATTGTGCATGTCGACTATTGTGTCTAGATGACCCAACCGACCAACATGCTGCTTGATCCGGCCTTGAGGGCCGCAGCCAAACGTCGGGCGCACGAGCGAGGTCTCAGCCTTTCTGCCTACATCCGAGAGTTGATACGGCACGACGACGCTGCCGCCGCCGCCCGCGCGGGTGACATCACGCCACTGATCGGCTTTCTTGGCACTGGTGCTGAACCCAGCGACATCGCAACCAACAAACACGAGATGATCCAACAGGCGTTCAGCAAGGCACCCGATCACAAGTCGTCAACCGCCACCGGCCCAGAGTGCGCCGAGTCTTCATCGACACGAGCGCCTGGTACTGGGTTGTGTCTGACTTCGCGAGACGGATTCTGGGTTTTGTTACGTTACATCGGGCGGGGTTGGTGGTTTTAGAAAAAGTGGCTGCGTCCGATGGGTTCTCAGCAAAGAAGTTACAAGAAGTTGTTGACTGCGGAGCAGAAATACGATTTGTGGGTACGGATGCTTTGTGGGCAGATCACCCAAGCCGAAGCAGTTGTGTTGTGCATCTGGCTTCGCGCGACGGATCTTGAGTTTTTGAGTCTGCGCGTAAATGTGGGATGGGGGGTGTTTGGGGGAACGCATTTCTCGGCCGCGCCTCACAATTCTTCCTCAACAACATGGCTGTCGACGAGGTCCTCACCGACAACGGACCGAACTTCTGTTTCAACGCCTTCGTCGAACTCCTCGCTGAGCGAGCCATCAAGCATCACCGAACCCAACCGTACCGGCCCAAACCAGCGGCAAAGCCGAATGGTTCAACCCCACCCTCACCGACGAATTCCTCTACAACTGCAGATACCGATCAGAAACCGACCGCCGTATCCGTCTCGAACGCTGGACCCACGACTATAACTGTCACCGACAGCACACCGCCGTAGACAGCCCTCCCGCATCACGCGCCATCAACCTCACGCGAAACGACAACTAGGAATAGTCCAGATTTGCGGGCCGGGTCAATCTGCACGCGCCTCTATCACGAACTCCCGTGCATTGTTCATGTATGTCCGGTTTCCCTTTTGGGATAACGAACCCCCGACTGCAATGTTGGCGAAGTTCTGATGCGCTTGAATTGCCAACTCATAGTCAGGTTGCGACAAGTCGAGCGAAACGTGACGTCGCTTCTCCACCGGATCTCCGACCACAGAGCCTAAGACGGTAACCTCGCCGCGGCCGAACTGCCCCTCGCGGTGTAAGCGGACCACGTTTCCGTGGAATCGGATCTCGTCCTCCGTTGATTCTGACCGGAGCGCACTAGCAGCTTCACGAAAGACGGGAATCGACGCTTGGTCGAAGGAAATCTGCTGATTGGGATACTCAGTGGGCCAATCAAGTGACCAACTGAACCGCACGTCGAAACCAGCCGCTTCCGCTCCAGAAAGACTGACTAGCGCTTCGCACAGGTTGGCGCTGAGGCCCGAATCCTCACGAGCGATGAATGCATCAAGAACGTCGCCTCTGTCACGCGCTTCGGACGCAGCTGCGCGTGCGGCGAGCAATGCTCGGTGCAGATGTTTCGTTGCGCGCCGCGCGAATGGCTCGCTCGATTCATCAAAAAGAACCAGATCTTCAACCTCCGTCAGTCGCGGAGGAACAGGAACCCAGATTGAGATGACATAGCTGCCCTCACTTGTCGGGCCAGCAAGCACGCTCTCCATAAGATCCACAGTACGGCGTGGTTTTCTAGACGGTAGCACCAGACGAGGTTCTTCAAACGATGCAGTTGATGCCGCAAGCATTGCATGAGCGGTAGCGAAGGCGCTCGCGGCATCGCGCAACGGTGCCGTACCAGGCGGTGAGGAGGAGTGAGTGTGAACGTACTGTATGTCGTATCGGATGGAGTCGAGTTCACGCAATAGATCTAACTCAGATCGATCCTCGGCAATAGCAACGGTTCGGAGCAACTCGGCTACTCGCTGAGGAAAATCTCGGGCATCTTGAGATGAAGGCGCGATTACCTCATACGTCACGTCCTCTTTCGCCAACGTCCACACATCGGGAGTTGCCGGTGGCTCGCTCTGCCTCTCCCAAAGTCGCGTGCGTAGATATAGCCGGATACTCCTCGGTACCGCTGCGGCGAGAGCCTCTTCGTCAATAACCCGTACTTTCATCGGACCACGGCCAAATTCTCGTCGCCCTCGACGAGAGCCCGAATGGTCGTTGATGTCAACAGATGTATCCGGGGCACAAGAACGGTCTTAGTCCCGTTCTCCCTAAGACTTGTGTCCTGCGTCTCGTTGCACAGAGACAGCCAGTAAGCAGCGTGGCTTAGTTTTAACCGACGGTCCGTTGCATGCGCGTAGTTTCCAGCACTAGGAGGCACCACGCACAACACAAGATAGTGACGCACGTCGTGGTGGCCGCCAGCCAGATAGTTGAATGCCGAAACCGCTAATGGGTAGTGGAAGTTACCGTCTTTGTTCACGCTACCCGTCGACCAACTCTTGACTTGGACAGTAATCTGCTTGCTACCCGACGTTCCCTTTGGACCCGGGAGGAATATCCCTAAGTCTGCATGGTGGCCGAGTCGTGGCCATAGAACGTCAAGACCGGCTGGCGCAGCTATCGACGCGACAAAACCCTCCGCAAAATAACCTTGCGCTACGTTTTTGGCCCCAATCGTCGACGTTAACGCCAAAGCTCTACCTCGGGAGACCGGAAGCAAAAAGTTGTCTGCACCGGCGAGAGGGTATCAAAGATGTTTTGCAAAGTCAATTCTAGGCCCCAGATTGGCTCTCAGGTCTCCCTCGCGGTAACCCTGCTGCGGGTCGTCGCACCCTCAACACATTCTGCACACATGTCCGAATGGATCGTCGAAACGGCCACAGTTCTTGACGGCAGTCACGCTGTAACGATACAAGGAGCTGAGCGCCCCGATGGTGTGTTCTCGTTACCGCAGTTAGCGTGATGTGACGGAGTTGTCGGGCAATGAGTTAAAATCGGTGTTCCGAGATGCATCCATTCTCGTGGCTATCCATGAATCACAACCGTTGCTATTCGGCCAGCGGACGGTACCTAGATCGCGGGAATCTGCCCACCATCGGTTTACGGTTCATCTCATTTGCTTCTAGGGTATGTCGGGCTACTCGGACAAGGGGGAGGTGCGGATGTCTGTGACTGAAGCGGCGTTTGAAGATGGCATCGCCTCCTGGCTGGTTGAACACGGCGGTTACGGGCAGGTGAAGATCGGGAACGTTGGGGACGCCTCGAGGGACTTTGATGCTGAGGCGGGTGTGGACACGGCTGATTTGTTCGTGTTCATCGGGGCGACGCAGGGCGAGCGGCGGGCGCGGCTGGTGGACTCCGCCTACGAGGGCGATCCCAACAGAGCGATCCGGCGCGTAAATGTGGGATGGGGGTTGTTTGGGGTCCTTGAGTTTGGGTTGAGGCCCTGCTGGTATTGGTGATTAATGCAAACCAAATATCTAGGAGGGCCTCGATGGCTAGTGATGTTATAAGGATGCGGTTGCATCTGCGTCGGATTCGTGCGTTGGAGGTGGTTGAGGACACCTCGGCTGTGTTGAGGGTGCGGGTCGAGTCGACCCAGACGCGGGTTGCGTGCCCGCATTGCGGGTTCAAATGCTGAAAGGTTCATGACTGTGATGTGTCAAGACATGTGCAAGTGGTGAACCTGCGCGGGTTGGGGTTTGTTTGGGTTGGTTTTGGGGTTGGTAGTCGCGGGTTGCGTCAAGGGTGAGGTGCTTGATTCATACTGGGTTTCGCGTAGGCTGAATGTTGTGGTTTTTTGTCTTGTTGTGGTCGGTTGTTGTTGCAGTGTAGGCGGTTTCGTACTCGTCGGGTGAGATGTCGTTGAGGTATCCGTGGATGCGCACTGTGTTGTACCAGTAGACCCAGCCGAGGGTGGCGAGTTCGACGTCGTCGATGGTCCGCCACGGCCGGTGGCCGGGACCGCGGATCAGTTCGGTTTTGTAGAGCGCGTTGACGGCTTCGGCCAGGGCGTTGTCATATGAGTCCCCGACAGATCCGATAGAAGGTGCCGCGCCAAGTTCGTCGAAGCGTTCGCTGTAACCGATGCTGGTAAACTGGCTGCCGGCATCGGTGTGCGCGACGAGACCTTCGAGGCGGGTCCCGCGGTTCCAGCGGGCCATCTCCAACGCGTCAAGCACCATCTGGGTTTTCATGTTCGACGCGACCCGCCAGCCCACGATGCGGCGACTGAACGCGTCGGTGATGAAACACACATAGGCGACACCGGACCAGGCAGCGACGTGGGTCAGATCAGCGACCCACAGCCGGTTCGGCGCAGCCGCGGTGAAGTCACGCTCGACGAGATCGGCCGGACGTGCGGCTTTGGGGTCCGCTCGGGTGGTGTTCACCTTCTTTGTCCGCTTGACACCACGGATCCCCAACTGGCGCATCAG
>JAHQYN010000231.1 GCA_024421085.1 Acidimicrobiia bacterium | reverse complement strand
CTCGGTCGGCTCGGTCGGTTCAGTGGCGAACGGGTCGGTTGGCTCGACAGGAGGAGGGCCGTCGAGTTCGGCGGCCTTCGGTTCCTGCCGGGTGTTGTCCTCCGCGCTAGGCCGAACCGGCGGTCGGCGCCGCTTCGGAGGCTCAGGAATCTCAAGCGCTTGTGCCTGGCCCGCAAAGGGGTCCGCGACATCGGTCTCGATCTCGTCGGAGTAGTCGATTAGATCGTTGAGTCGAAGCACGAACGTTCGCCTACCGGTCACCGCTGAGGCAGTCTCGTGGGCCGACGAGCGGCCCTCAAAGTACAGGCTTGCAATTGGCGCAGCCCAGTTGACCGCCTCGAACCCGTCCGTCTTCGCATACCGGCCGGCGATGTAGAAGGTCTGGCCCAGAATGTCGGAGCATGGGTGGTCGCCCTCGAGCGCGACACGGCCGATCACCGCAGCGGTCGCCCCGCGGTCGATGCTTGGTCGAGGTAGCGAGGAGGTGGTCCAAGCGTGACTCTGGACGACGGTGATCTGCCTGAAGAGGTGGGACTGCTCAGCAAGGCGACGTTCAAGCTCATTCAGATACTGCTCATTGACGGCGCGCTCGGCATCGAGGACAGCTTGGTGGTCTTGGTCGCGTGTCATATCGGTCAATCGGGTGTCACCTCTACCCCACAGACAGCGATCGTCTCGATGTCCATGTGACCTTTGCGGCTCCGATCGAGCCGTTCCACAGCTTCCCACAGTAGTCGGTCCTGATTCGATCGCTGGGCTTCATGGAGGTGGATCACCCCGGTGCTCCCCCGCTCCCTCAGAGTCTCGATGCGACGGTCGATCTGGGCGACCTTCCGATCGTGGGTCTCTTGCAGGCTGATGCGCCGGGACTCAACGAGCGCGGTGTTCATCGCTTGGCGTCGACGGAGCTCTTCGTCGTATCGCTTCCAGATTGAACGCTCAGCCTCCCCGAGATGCACGTCGAGGTCCACATCAAGTTGCACGTCAACGTCCACGTCTGTACCCGTCTGGTGCTCTTCAAGCTGAGATTCCGCAAGCGCAGCCAATACGGCCGATCCCACGGGCTCGTCAGTCAGGATTCCCGTGTCGAGATCAACCGCCGCGGTCCAGAACTCGGCCGACGGCTGGAGCCCGACCCACCTGGCCAGAGCAACCAAGACAAAATACGAGCCCGGCGTGACAGAAGCGCTGTTGATCCGAATGTGAGCAAAGCGCGCCTGGGACGAACCAGGCACGCGCAGCGCCGCCCGGACCAGCGGATTGTTGGCCGAAAGCAGGCGCTGACCAGTCTTTCGAGCGTGGTCAGGATCGAGACAGAGCACCAGGTCACGTTCATCGAGCATCGCCTTGGCCAGCTTGTCGATCTCGGTTCGTGATCGCTCACCTTCAGACTGCACACCCCGCAGGTGCTGTTCCATCGCCGCGGTGCCTCGGAACGTGAGCAGGGCGCCACCGCTGTTGACCTCGCAGTGCGCATTGGGTGCGCTAGCGGCCCAATCGCGCAGCAGGTGGACCAACTCGGGCTGGCCGATGTACCGGCCGGACTTGAGGAGGTCTTCCTCCAAGCCGTCGATCTCTGCGGTGTCTGTCGAGGACAGGTAGGAGGCTGCTGCTTCGACATCGTCGATAGCGAGCCGCTGTTCCTCGATTGCCGCCAGCGTCTCGTTCAGCCGGCGTTCACGTTCGGTTTTCGTCAACGCGAAGTCGAACATTGCGCGGCGCAGGTCTCCCATCCGCGACTGGAGGATCGGTTCGAGCTCACCGATGGAGTCCGTGAAGACGCCGATCCGCTGATGCACACGTTCGATGATGTCGGACTCGATAGTTCCAGGCGTGTGGAAGTTCAGAATTCGGATCTTTTCCGCGATCTGGCCAAATCGGTCGACCCGGCCGATCCGTTGCTCAACCTCCATTGGATTCCAAGGGAGGTCGTAGTTGACCACGGCCGAGCAGAACTCGAAATCGAGGCCTTCGCTCGCCACTCGGCTCGCCAGGAGAACGTCGAAGTCGTTCTCGCGGAATCTTCGCATGATGTCGTGCCGGGCCTCGCGGCCGACCCCGCCATGCA
>JAHQYN010000080.1 GCA_024421085.1 Acidimicrobiia bacterium | reverse complement strand
GGACGACGTTGGTGTGGATGCGGCGCCGGTTCAGTTGCGGCAACTGTACAGAGCGGTTCTTGGAGGACCACGACTCCTTTGACGGCAAGTTGACGCGCCGCATGGCGCATCGGCTGGTCGCAGGCTGCGCAAGTCATGTCGATCCGTGCGGTGGTGCGCCGCCACGGTGTGCACTGGACGGTGATCATGACGCTGGTGCGGGCCTGGTCACCGTTGATCGCCGTACAGCGCCGCAGTCAACGCTGCAAGGTGTTGCTGGTCGATGAAACGTCGATGCGTAAACGCCACCGCTATGTGACCGTGATCCTCAACGGCGACACCGGCCACACCCTGGCGATGGTCGAACACCGCTCAAGCGCTGCTCTGACAGGGTTTTTGATGTCGCAGCCGCACCGCTGGCGCCGAGGCGTCAAAGTCGTTGTCAGCGACGGATCGGCCGCTTACAAGAGTTCCATCGGCGCTTGTTTGCCACACGCGCGTCATGTGCTGGACCGGTTCGGTGTCATCAGATGGTTCTGTGCCGGGTTCGGTGCGGTGCGCCGCGACACCCAACGCATCCACGACGGGACCAAACCCGTCGCAGGTCCTCAAGTGTTCCGTGCCCGGTTCTTGCTGGCACGCAGAGGCGACACACTGACCGACACAGACCAGGCACGACTCGACAAGCTCTTCGACGCGCACCCCAGACTCAAAACCGGTTGGCAAGCACTCCAAGAACTCCACGGCCTCTACCTAGCCGAGGACCACGACGGCGCCCTCGAAGCGCTCGACAGGTTCTGTGACCTCTACAAAACTGGTGAGCTGCCCGAGTTCGGAAACATCGTCGACACCATCATCGCCTGGTCCGACGAAATCCTGGCCTGGCACCACACCGGACGACCTTCCAACGGCAGAATCAAAGCGCACCAACAACCTCCTCCAAACCCTACGACGAACCGCCCACGGCTTCACCAACCCCACCAACTACCAAGCCCGAGGACTCCTGATAACATGACCACCCAACCGACACCAGCAACCCCAAATCCCACACTTACGCGCAAGGCCAAACTGTTATCAAGCGAGCACAGCAACGCTATGGTTGGGAACCGGTGATTCCGGTCACGTTGACCAGATCGGGGGAACATGTTGCAAGGACACCACCCCCGCTCGAAATCCTAAACTAGCCTACCCCCAAACTTGTTGGGCGGTCACCACCTGCAACAAACCCAACAACGCCAGCATAATCAAGGACGTCGTCGTCAGACACAACGCCTTAACCTGAATCCGGTGTTCGGACCGGCAGATGATCGGCACCCAATTTTGGGCGCGACGGCGGCAGCCAGCAAACAAATTGTCAAGTTGGTATCGCCGCGGGTTCAAAGCTGAGTTTTGTTATTCGCCGAGCATAAATCCGCATTCTTCGAATATGTTAAGCAAGTTATCTGGGTCGTCTGCGTCGAGTGGTTCATCGTCGAGTGCTATCGCAGGGTTAGCATACAATATGTCTAACACTGTAGGTGCCATACATTCCGCCGTAGCTCTATCGGTTACTTGTTCTGCGACCATGTTTAATATCCATGCTTCTTGTAGCGGGTCGCGACAACTTCCCAACAACGCGGTTATAAACATGATCTCTGCGGCCTCAGAGTTAAACAGTGACAGCTCCAATAGCCACGGACTGTTTTGGGGGGGTAGACAAAACCGTTTCGGTGCAGGCCGCGAACTCGGTTTCCAAATCCAACATTAGCTTAGCGTCTGCTTGGCTGGCCGTAGGATCGAAAATGTCTGAAAACCCGGCTGCCGCCAAAAGCTCACCCCACGGATAATCCACGATGCATCCAGCCGCTACCTGCCATAACCTGTCACGTTCGGGGTCTGTGAGCGTAGTCAACGGGAACCCGTTGATCAACGATAGTTTCGATAACGCTAACGCTGTTTCGGTTTGGCGTTCTGTGTTCAACACGGTAGTGAACGCGCCAGCATAACATTCAGCTGCGGTTTGTATACGCGCTTCGAGTTCAGGGCTTGTCATAAACCTGTCATAAACAGTGGTAGGGTTTTCGGGATCATCAGGTTCCGGTGATAACTCTGAATTGTCACGCAACACTGCGGTTACTACTAGCTGCTGCAAAAACATTCGATGTCGCCATCTGCGTCATATACCGGGGTGACATTATGCAACACGCATTCGTTGGCAACGTTGACTGGTTCGGGCTGTGTGCCATCAACGTTGTCTGTGGCAGGGTTGCTGGTTGCCGGTCCAGTGACCGATGTGTCTGTGGCGGGGCTGCTGGTTTCCGGTTCCGTGACCGAGGTGTCTGTGGCGTCGCTGCTACACGCTGACACTGTCAGCAGCGCAACCATCAGCAGCAAACCTGTTTTGGGCAACATGTAACAAAATCCTTTCTGAGGGCGCGAGCGGATAGTTGAGCATCCGCCGGTCGTTGTGTTGTCCCGGCTGCGTTGTGCTGCCAGGCGACACTGTACCACGCAACACAAGCGTGGAACACAGATGGTGCAGAGAACAGTTGACAGTTGAGAGCGGGTCGCTCGGAGGTTCCTCGTGGCGACACAGGCTGAGGCTCAGCCGGTAGCGGCTGGTGTGAGTCTGGCCTTGTCGCGAAGGACTGCCTCGATATCCAGTGTCGCGGCGAGCATGAGCGCGGCCAACTGGTCCCCTTCGATGAGCGGGGCCCGCTCGATGACGGTCACCAACTGCTGCTCGATCCCGGGGCAGCGGTTTGCGAGTGTGTCCAGCGGCCAGAGCCTGTTGACGAGGTCCCCGTCCCGGCCGTCGTCACCGACTCCACTTCCTCTAGGTCACGGTCCCAGGGCGGTGATGGGGACGACTGAGATTCCGTCCGGGTGCTCGAAGCCGCGGCCGCCGGCGGTGATGACCATGAGCTTGCGCAGCTCGCCCATCTGTGCGGTGTCAACCCGGTCAAGCAACCGCCGTAGCGACGCTGCGCCCTCTTCGATCAACTCGGTTCCGCCGAGCTTCACCTCGGCCGCAGCCCACTCCCGGTCGTCCAAGCTTGTGAGGATCACGTCTATCTCAAGGCCGCCCGAGGCCCCTCGACGACGACCGCGGGGGAGGCGCGCAAGGCGCTCTCCACCTCACGATCTGCCACCCGAGGCATATATCCAGATGGTGTGAGCCAATCAGCCACGAAGCGACCTCCCAGGCCCATCATACGTCCCGCCAATCGCGATATTGGGGCGATTCCAATCGCGATATTGTTGTTTATCTGTTCGCGATATTGTCGACCAGTCAGCCATCGGCGCGCCGGACGACCAGTGAAGACAACGACTTCCGCGCAACTGGCAAGTGCGTCGGCAAGCCCCCGAGGTTAATGACATCAAGGCGAGCGCCCATCCGCCGCGGCCGTGCTTGGGGCGTGCGACCCAGACCGACCTAACCTGGTGCGATGACGACAACAGATGCTTTGGCGAGACGCTTGCTCTGACCACCGGTCTTCTTGGATCCGGAAAGAGAAAATATCATTGCGTGGCCCGGTTGATCAGGAACCCGCCAGCGCACAATTCCCTGATCCTCGTTGCGTGCGTCGCGTGCGTGAATTGAGACGACACCATACTTTGGACCCCAACTCTGAACGAGATCATCGGCGGACAAGCCGTTGGATCTCAGTTCCGAATCTAGGAACACTGAGACGGCTACCGCGGGTGCTCCGACACGATCCAATCTGTCAGACGGAAGATCCTGGAACGCGTTTGTGGCACCGCGCTGAGCAGTGCCGTCGTCACCATAACTTGTGTTCTGCCGGGTAACCATCCGGTAGAGGAGTTCATCATCGCCGATTGTCGGGTCGTCGTCGTAGACAGACGAGGGATCGGGCGGCACGGCCGGTCTGCTCAAGCGATTGAAGAGATTTTCTGTATCGCCGCAGCCAACTCCGACATCACCGCTTCGATCGGACCCTCGAATCGAGACCCCTCGAGGTCAACCGTTGTCTCTATTTCGTATGCGGACTCGATGATCAGGAGGACCCCGGCATCTGATGACTCCCATTCGAGGATCACGCCGCCATCGGTGCTTGGGCAAACATTTGGGAATGGTATGACGGGAAGCAGCGAGTCCAGGACCGTCAAGGTGGTCGCGATCGCCTCGGTGCTCGGTGCCTTTGCGTGGTATCCATCCCAGTTGTCGGTGATCGACCGCAACTGATGTTCGATCTGCCGTAGTGCAGCCATCTTCAGGCCCGCGAACAACTGGGGAGACCATCCAATCGGTTCCAAAGGAGCGGCGAAATTCAACTCAGATCCGGTGACCCAATCGTCGGCAGACATCCAACCGCACGGATGCCGAGATGGTTGGGCTCGATGGACCACGTCCGAATCACTCATCGTCGTTCGGTGTCGGTCGATGACATAGCTCATCGAAGGGAACTCCTTTCCGTCATCGTATTCTCTGCCATACATCGTGCATTGCGTCACATGTCAGATCCGTGAACCCGCGAACGATCCATTCGTGTGCCACCTCCGCGAAACCCTGTATTCCTTCGATTCCGGGACCGGTCGGGCCTCCCCGCGCGGTCAGGTTCATAACGAAGATAGGAGTGCCCTCTGGTCTACGGAACCCAGGATTTATTGACACATGGAGTCGCCCTGAAGCGGTTCCCTCGTCGGCGTCCGCGCGGATCAGGTATTGCGAGTTCAAACTGTATTGCTCGGGCACCCCAAGGAATTCACCTTGGGTGAGTGCTAGCGCCGTGAACACTCTGGTGGCCTCACCGTGGTGAGTCCAGACACCGTCCGGATCAATATGGTTGATGTAAGTGACCTCCACCTGGTCGAAGTCCAATTCTCCCGCGGAAATGGCTGCGGATACGACCGTCAGCCAATGTTGGAAATCGTCCCAACAGTGCCTCCAACGCTTGTACTCGGCCGAAGGAGCAGTTTTCTTCCAGTTCACTGCGAACCAGTTGGACTGAAGTTGGAGAAGTTCGTCTCCGGCATCGCTTGAGAACCAGTAGCGAATCGGGACCGGACCGGGGAGGAGTTGTAGCGACATTCGGCTTTGTTCGTTGGTTGAACCGAACTCTTCGACCGGCGCTTCGTAGCTGGGTTGTTCCTCGATCTTTGAGAAGCCGGCAGCTTCCATCCGCTTCGCAATTTTCCCGAGGGTCAGGATCGAATAACGGTCAGCGCGCTTGAAGCGCGCGGCGATCACGACTTCCTTGACGGGCGGCCGTTCAAAACTTGGAAGTTCAGACATCTTGTCGTCACGCTACCGTTCGGACATCTTGAAATCACGCAAACTGCAGTGACCGGGTCGAGTCTTGGTGCTGCGACGACCGGGTGCGATCCTCGACGCGTATCGCCGCACCCGCAACGGCCGTGCCGTGTGGGAGGTCCGTAGCGACGAAATCGCCGGGGCGCTACCGTTGCGGGGGTGCTTCTCTACGACACAGCGCGCAACTCGACGGTCCCATTCGAGCCAGGCGAAGAAGTGTCGGTCTATGTCTGCGGCATCACACCCTACGACTCGACCCATCTGGGGCACGCCAACACCTACCTGACCTACGACCTGCTGATCCGACGGCTCGAAGAACTGGACCACCGCGTCAAACTCGTCCGCAACATCACCGACGTCGACGACAGCATCCTCGGCAAGGCCCGGGAGCTCGGTGTCGACTTTCTGGAGTTGGCGGCCGCCGAAACAGCCCGCTTCCACGGCGACATGGCCGCGCTCAACACCCGGCCTGTGACAGCCGAACCCCACGCCCGCGAATGGGTGACCGAGATGATCGACCTGATCACGGTCCTCGAAGGGCGAGGTCACACCTACACCGTCGAAGGCGCCACATTCTTCGACGTGACGACTTTCGACACGTTCGGCGCGGTCGGCGGCTACGACGAGGCGACCATGGTCGAACTGGCGGCCGAACGCGGCGGCCGCCCCGACGACCCCCGCCAACGCAACCCGCTCGACTTCGTGCTGTGGCAACCCTCCCTGCCCGACGAACCCGCATGGCCCTCGCCGTGGGGACCGGGCCGCCCCGGATGGCACATCGAATGCAGCGCCATGTCGATGGGCCTGCTCGGCACCACCATCGACCTGCACGGCGGCGGCAGCGACTTGATCTTCCCGCACCACGAATGCGAACGGGCCCAGAGCGAAGCAGCTACCGGCACCACGTTCGTGCGCCACTGGATGCATTGCGGGATGGTCGCCTACGACGGCACGAAGATGTCCAAATCGCTCGGCAACCTCGTGTTCGTCAGCGAACTGTCGAAAATCGCCGACCCCAGGGCGATCCGTCTAGCCCTGATGGCGCACCACTATCGCCAAGACTGGGAATGGTTCGACGACGACATCGCTGAGGCCGCAGCCGACCTCGAGACGCTGCTCGCCGCGGCCGACGCCACCTCAGGCCCCGACCCGGCCCCGTACGCGAGCCGGTTGCGCGCCGCACTCGACGACGACCTCGACGCCCCCCGGGCAAGAAGAGAACTACTCGGACTCGCCACGGCCATACTCGGCGGCGGCGACGACCCGACAGCGCCCGCCGTGCTGCGGGAACTGTCAGACCTGTGCGGAATCGAACTGGAAACCCCGGCGGCACCAGTCCCTTGATCCAGCTCTACGACACTCTCACCGGGAAGGTTCGGCCCCTCGCCCAGCGCGACCCGGGCAAGGTCTCGCTCTACGCCTGCGGGCCGACGGTCTATGACCACCCCCACCTCGGCCATGCCCGCCAAGCCCTCACCTACGACGTGCTGCGCCGCTACCTCGAATGGCGGGGCGTCGAGGTCCATCACGTCGCCAACGTCACCGACATCGACGACAACATCATCAACCGCGCCAACAAGGAAGGTCTCACCGAACCCCAGGTCGCCGAACATTGGGAAGCGGTCTACATCGAGGCGATGGACGAGCTCGACATCCTCCATCCCCACGACCGCCCCCACGCCACCGAGTTCGTCGAAGAGATGGTCGCGTTCATCGAGACCCTGGTGCACAACGGTTCGGCCTACACCACTGAATCCGGTGTCTACCTGCGGGTTCGCTCCGTGTCGGGATACGGCGACCTGGTACACCGCAGCTTCGACGATCTCGCCGAGGGCTCAGGTGCCCGCGTGGAGGTAGATGAGCACAAGGAGGACCCGCTCGATTTCGCACTCTGGAAGTCGGCCAAGCCCGACGAGCCGGCCTGGCCCTCACCGTGGGGACCGGGCCGCCCCGGCTGGCACATCGAATGCGTGGCCATGAGCCTCGGCATCCTCGGCGACGGATTCGACCTGCACGGCGGAGGCGACGACCTCGTGTTTCCGCACCACACCAACGAACGGGCCGAAGCGATAGCGGCGGGCCGGACGTTCGCTCAGCACTGGCTGCACAACGCCATGCTCAACGTCGGCGGCGAGAAGATGGCGAAATCGCTCGGCAACTTCCGCACGGTGCGCGACCTGCTCGACGAGCACCCCCTCAACGCCCGGGCGCTGCGCCTGCTGCTGGCGCAGACCCACTACCGCAAGACCATGGAAGTCAACACCGAGGTGATGGCGCAGGCCCGTGCCGGAATCGAGCGGATCGACACCATGGCCCGCCGGGCCGCAGCCGCCGGCATTGCCCTTGACAGCGCCGATCGTGAAAGCGCGGCGCTCGAGGCGTTCGCGGCGGCGATGGACAACGACCTGGGCACCCCCGAGGCCGTCGCCGTCATCTTCGACACCGTCCGCAAAGCCAACACCGCCCTCGACGCAAGCCGTACCAGCGGCACCGCCGCCGCGGCGGTGCTGGTTGCCACCGTGATCGACCTCGCTGGCGCCCTCGGCATCCGAGTCGGCGGACCCCGCGGCGCCGAAGACACCGCCGGGTCCGCCGACGATGCTGAGATCGAGGCGTTGGTTGCCGCCCGCTCTACAGCACGAGAAGCCAAGGATTTCGCCCGAGCCGACCGAATTCGCGACGAACTCACCGCGCTGGGCATCGTCATAGAAGACACCCCCACCGGCTCCACCTGGCACCGCCGCTGAACCCAGCTGAAGCAGGCCTTCGTGAAAGACACGACTGTCTCGCCGTCCCACTCGAACGGTGCCCGTGGCTTCTCGTACCAGATCAACGTCGTTGACCGGCTTTCGGAAGCGCCGTATTAGGCAGTGGCTGTGATGTCGTGGCGCCATTCGGTGAGAAGCTCGGCCGGCGACAGCCTGAAACCACCTTGGCGCGCCTGCCAGCAGCGGGTCAGCAGCTTCTGTCGGTGGTCGACGATCTGGAGCAGCTCGGACACCTCGAACACTCTGCGCCCCGTGTGTTCGTCGCGCGTCTCTGAGACGGCACCTGCGGCGACGAGTCTGCGCAGACCTCGTCGCACAGCGTTGGGGGAGCGGCCCGTCGTGGCGCAGAGGTGTTCGACCCCGGCGGCGGGCATTGTCGCCATGACCTCTAGGACCGCGGCAGCCGCTGAGTGGGGGCGCAGGTTGAGACCGTCCCATTCGGCGTGCATGTCGGCGACGGCCCGGGCTGTGGCCTCGGTGTAGTCGCAGGCGACTTCGGCGGCGTCCGCTATGTAGACCGCGGCGACTTCTGCACAGGCTGCGCGTATGGGACTCTCGGGATCGCCGGTGTATGTCTGGTAGGGGCGTAGCGACTGGTAGTAGGCCTGTTTGTGCTCGGCGATGGCGGCTGACAGCGGGATGGGCGGCGTCTCGGGCCAGTTGCGCTGCAGCACGCAGTGGATCAGCGCCCGCCCGACGCGTCCGTTGCCGTCGGGGAACGGGTGGATGGTCTCGAACTGGAGATGGGCGACGGCGGCTTTGAGGAGGGGGTGCAGCAGGTCGTGGGCTGACACGAATTCCATTAGGTCGTCGACCAGCGGGCCGACATGCTCAGCGGGCGGCGCGACGTACAGGGCCTCCAGCGGGGTGGCGCCGGGGGCGCCGACCCAGATGTCATCGGAGCGCAACCGGCCCGGCTCGAACGGGACGGAACTGGCATCGAAGAGCCGCAGGTGCATTTCTCGGAGGTCGGCGGCGGTGATTGGCGTGTCGGCACGGCGGCCGATGTCGGTAGCGCGGGCGGTGAGGCGGGCCGCTCCGAGGGCTTGCGTGTCGCGCCGGTTGCGCTCCAGGTCGTGTTCGGCGCGCAGGGATTCGAGGAGGCTCAGCGACCGGAGGGTTGTAGAGATGCCCTCAACGTCGCTCGAAGCGATCCCCTCAGCGCGGTTCAGGCACCATTGCAGGGATCGGTGCGGCGGTAGTCTGGCTGCCATAGTGGCGATCCGGTCGCCGGCAGCCTTGACGCGTGCGGTTGCCTGCTGGCCCATTGCGGGGTTCCAGCCGACAATGCCGTGCGGCATATAGGCGTGGTAGGGGGCCTCGCCGAGAGGGCCGTGGTAGGTGCGGTCAAGGTATCCGCCCATGGATGTCAACGCTACTCGCCGAACTGCACAAACGGGCACTTCTGCAGCACAAGCGCCCCTTCTGCTGATGTGGCGGGCGCTTGTGGCATTGCCCTGCCGGATCCGGTTGGCTCAGCCGACGGAGAATATCTTTCCTGAACGGGTGCCGACGATGATCCTGCCACCCCAGACAGCCGGAGTCGACTCGATGCAACCGCCGAGATGCACCTCCCAAAGCTGCGGCGGTTCAACGGACGTGTCCGACACATCGAATCCACGCAGGAAACCCGCGCAGTCTCCCTGTATCCACACGTCGTCGACGATCACCGGCGACGACCAGACCGGTCCTTGGAGCTTGATCGACCAGCGTTGCGCACCGGTGGCGCGGTCAAGCCCCAGCACGGTCCCCTGGTCGGTGGGCACGATCAGAATGTCGCGGTAGAGGCCCGGTGTCGCCCAGACTCCAGAACCGAGATAGGAACGCGCATCCACCTTCCAGACGAGCGGATCATCCGGCCGAGACGGGTCGAGCTTGAAGATCTGACCTACTTCTTGGCTGCGTGCGTTGCCCCGCTCGTACTCCGCCGCGGCGTAGATCATCTGTTCGCTGTCGATCACCAGCGAGGCATCGACGTCATCGCCGGCCCAGAAGCGGAACACCCGCGTCGGCTCGACACCATCGGCAAGACCCTTGATGTCCCACCCCTGGACCAGCCCTCCGGAGTTAGCGAAATAGACGGTGTTGGCTGAGATCGCCACCGAGTTCTCGATCGAGACGTTCGGCCCGACGGCCGAGATCAACTCGTCATCCCAACCCGGGGCGTTGAACACCAGGTGCGGGTCGACCGTGACCTTCCCGTCGACGTCGTAGCCGTCATAGCCCCGGTTCAGCTTGACGATATGGAACTGAGAATTCTCGCCGCCGATGAACAGGTAGTCGTCGAGAACCAGCGCCGACCCGTCCCAATCGTCGTTCCACTGGGTCGGCGAGACATCGTAGCCCCACAGCGCCCAGAGCTCGACGGGTTCGTCGCCGTCGAAGGAGAGCACTCGGAAGTAACCGTCGCGACTGCCGGTGTAGAGCAGAGGGAATCCGTCGGGATCGACGGTCGCGGAGCCCTTGACGAGGTCGCCTGTGGCGAAGTCCGAGAGGATCTGGGTGCCGTCGTTGAAGTCGAGGAAATGGACGTTGCCGCTGTAGCTGCCCTGTGTCACCCAGGTTCTGCCGTCGTACTCGAAGACGGCAGGCTGACCCGTCCAGCCCGAACCGCACCAGGTCGTGGTCTCACCGCCGGTCGTGGAGAGCGAACACAGGGAACCTTGGCGGGGATACGTCCAGAGGATCTGCGGCGCAGACGGTACCGGACCCTCTCCGTAGTAGGTGCGGGTCGGATTGCCACGGAATGTCAGCAACCCCCGGACCTCGGTGCCCCAGGCCGTTCCCGACGTTTCGGGGTCCACCCAACCGGTGTACTCGGGGATCGTGGTGGTTGTGGTTGTGGTTGTGCTCGTGGTGGTGGTCGTGGATGTTGTGGTGGTGGTTGTGGTTGTGCTCGCAGCGTTTACGTCGCCGGCGAGATCGTCGGTCGGTTCGGCCATCAGGGCGATGATCAACAGCAGCAGTACCAGCGCGGCTGAGACCGCGCCGATGCGCGCCGACATCTTCATTCCGGTGAACCCCGGCGGGACGTCGCGGACAGTCTTCGAGGCGCCGCGCGGAAGTCGAATACGATCATGTCGAACATGAGGCGATTAGAGGGACCAGAGATCCAATCGTACGATGTTCTCAGCGGGGAGTTGGCTGAACGGGTGCGGATAGTGCGGGTGCCGCTGCTTCCCTTCGGTTCGAGTGCAATGGCGGTCGGACGGTTCGTGCTGCTGCGGACCGACGACGACCGCAGCGGCAGCAGCAAGCTGTTGGCGCACGAACTCGTGCATGTTCGACAATGGCACGAAGCGGGCCGCTGGGCGTTCCTGCGGGCCTACTTCGGGGACTACCTCCGTGGACTGAGGCACCATCGACGCCACCGAGATGCCTATCGGTCCATCAGAGCGGAACAGCAAGCCTTCACCGAAGCCGACGACTGGGTGACCCGCAATCAGTAATCGTAGAAGCCCTTGCCGGACTTGCGGCCGAGGTGACCTGCAGACACCATCCGCCGAAGCAGCGGCGGGGGAGCGAGGAAGCGCTCGCGGTACTCGTCGTGCAACGACTCGGCGGTCCACAGCATCACGTCGAGACCGATCATGTCGCACAGGGCCAGCGGACCCATCGGATGACCGGCCCCGAGCTTCATCGCCTCGTCGATGTCCTCGGCTGCGGCATGGCCCGCCTCGAACATGGCGATCGCCTGACACAGGAAGGGCACCAGCAAGGCGTTGACCACGAAACCGGCCCGATCCTTGCAATGCACGACCCGCTTGCCGAGCACATCGGTAGCAAAACCCGCCGCGGTCTGTGCGACCCCAGCGTCGGTGCGCTGCGTGGAGATCACCTCCACGAGCCGCATCACCGTCGCCGGGTTGAAGAAGTGCATTCCGCACACCTGCTCGGGCCGCTCGGTCCCCATGGCAATGTCGATTATCGGTATCGACGAGGTGTTCGTCGCCATGATCGCCCCTGCGGGCAGTACCGCATCGAGCTTCTTGAAGATGTCGAGTTTGAGCTCGAGGACTTCCGGAGCGGCCTCGACGGCCAGTTGGCACCCTTCCATGTCTGCGAGGTCGGTGGTCCAGGCGATTCTCGAAGCCGCGGTGCCGCGGGCGACTTCATCGAGCTTGCCGCGGGCAACCGCGCGCTCCAGCGAACCCTGCACCTTCGCGGAGCCTGCCTCGACAGCCGCAGCGTTGACGTCGTAGGCGACGACAGCGACTCCCGCCTTGGCCGCAACCTCGATGATCCCGCTGCCCATCGCGCCGGTGCCGACTACTCCGATCGTGGTGATAGGGCCGGTCGTGTTGATAGGGCCGGTCGTGGTGATCGTCATGTCAGTCTCCCTCGGTGATCGTGACCGACGAGATGACCACATCGGTCAACGGTCGGTCGTTGCGGTCGGTATCGACTCGCTGCATCTCGTCGAGCACGTCGAGGCCGGCCACGACCTTGCCGAACAGCGAGTACTGCGGCGGCAGGCCGACACCGCTCGACCCCGAAACGATGAAGAACTGACTGCCGTTGGTGTTGGGACCGGCGTTGGCCATTGCCAGAGATCCGATCTCGTAATGCCCGGGTCGAGGCAGTTCGTCCTCGAAACGGTAGCCGGGTCCGCCACGGCCGCTGCCTTCGGGATCGCCGCCCTGACACATGAAACCGTTGATAACGCGGTGGAACTTGACTCCGTCGTAGTAGTGGTAGCGCGACAGGGTCACGAAGTTGTTGACGGTGCGGGGAGCCGCCGCGGCATCGAGGTGGATCGTCATCGTGCCGAGCGACGTGTCCATCGTCGCTGTGTAGGGCTTGGTCGTGTCGATGAACATCTCCGGCGGTTCGTCGAACCGCTGTCGTTTGGGGCTCGAGCCATCGCTGTTGGGACGGGGGGTTGGGGCCATGGAAATCTCCTGGTTCTGCTCAAGGCAGGCTAGGGCGCCAAGCTCGAAATCCGACGGCTGGCTGGGGATCACCCAGTTGACATGGCGGGTGTGCATAGTGTGACGCCTGTGACCGAATTGGCTTCAGTCTCCCCGGCGGTCCGAGGAGTCAACAGACCGCTTCGCTGCATCCGCTGCGATGTCACCTGGAGGGGAACCAGCGCGGATGCCTGCTGGAACTGCGGAGCTCCCGGCGTGCCCCTCGGCAACGTGCGTCTCGTCGAAGACGAGCCGGCGGCCTGAGCGTCGTACGTGAGCCGGCGGCCTGAGCGTGCCGCCGCTACGATCTCGGTGCGACACCGCCCCCACCGCCCCCGCCCGCACCGACACCGGCTGATTCAACTCTGCACTGGTCCGACAGCCGAGTCGAGGTGCATCGGATCGTCGTCGGTCCCGTGGACAACAACGTCTTCGTAGTCCGTTGCCGCACCACCGGAGAGGGCGTGCTGCTCGATGCCGCCAACGAACACGAGCGGCTGTTGGAACTGTGCCAGGCGCTCGATGTGCGCACGGTGCTCGAGACCCACGGTCACTGGGATCACATCCAGGCTGTCCCTGCGGTACGAGAGGCCGGCTACAAGGTCGGTGTCACCGAACAGGACGCCGCCATGCTGCCGAGTTATGACTACCTCCTCACCGATGAATCGGTGATCGAGATCGGCCGGCTGCGAATCCACACCCATCACACGCCGGGACACACCCCGGGTTCCATGTCGTTCAGCGTCGAGGACACGCCCCTGCTGTTCACCGGCGACACCCTCTTCCCCGGCGGACCCGGAGCCACCAGCTTCGACGGCGGGGACTTCCCGACGATCCTGGCCAGCATCGAGGACCGTATGTTCGCGGTGTTCGACCCCGACACCATCGTTCTGCCCGGCCACGGCGCCGACACGACAATCGGCACCGAAATCCCCAGTTTCGACGATTGGGTGGCACGCGGCTGGTAACCGCCCGCCCGGTTCCGCCCCGCCCGGTTCCGCCCCGCCCGGTTCCGCGGGTCAGGGATACCGGGATGCGGTGCCTACAATGACGGTCGTCAACTTTTTGCAACCTGTCCGTTCCGGCAGGTTCTAACCCCGGAGGGGATATGGGAAAGCTGCTTGAAGGCAAGGTCGCCCTCATCACCGGCGCAGGCCGCGGCATCGGCCGCGACCACGCGATCATGATGGCCGAACAGGGTGCCAAAGTCGTCGTCAACGATCTGGGTGGTGACGAATTCGGCGGTGGCGGCGACCTGACCCCGGCACAGGAGGTCGTAGCGGAGATCGAGGCGATGGGTGGCGAGGCAGTCGTCAACGGCGGCAACGTGGCGTCCTTCGACGACGCCAAAGCCATGATCGATCAGGCGATCGACACCTACGGCGACATCAACATCGTGGTCAACAACGCAGGCATTCTGCGTGATCGCATGGTGTTCTCAATGAGTGAGGACGACTGGGACGCAGTGATCGCGGTGCACTTGAAAGGCACGTTCGGGCCGTCGCACCACGCCGCGGTCCACTGGCGGGCCCAAGTCAAGGCTGGCGGCGAAGCCTACGGCCGCATCATCAACACCGCCTCGCCCTCAGGCATCTACGGCAACGTCGGCCAGTCCAACTACGGTGCCGCCAAAGCCGGAATCGCCGCTTTCACGGTAATCACCGCGCAGGAACTCGTCAGATACGGCGTGACCGTCAACTGCTTGGCACCCACCGCAGTGTCGCGGCTCACCCTGCCGCTGATGGGAGGGGCAGAGAACCTTACGGAGTCGGCCATGGAGGCCATGTCGCCGCGTTGGATAGCGGTGGTCACGACCTGGCTGGCAAGCCCCGAGGCAGGCAACGTCACAGGCCGCGTCTTCGACATCCGCGGGCGCCACCTCGGGATCGCCGAAGGCTGGCACCTCGGCCCGACCGCCGAGCAGCCCGACGACCCGACCGAACTCGGCCCGGTCATGGCCGAGCTGATGGGCCAGGCCCGCCTCAATGCCAACATGGACGGACAGGACCACGAAGGCCTCGGATTCCCGAGCCAATCGATCTGACCAACCCCTGACCAACCCTTGACCAACCCCTGACCGACCGGATGGTTCGACCTTGACTGACCGGACGGTTCGACCTTGACTGACCGGACGGTTCGACCTTGACTGACCGGACGGTTCGACCTTGACTGACCGGACGGT
>JAHQYN010000230.1 GCA_024421085.1 Acidimicrobiia bacterium | reverse complement strand
CAACCCATGAAATACTGCTCACCAGCCAAACGGCGCAAGTCGGCGGTGGTCATCGGTTGTTCGAGGCTCTTCAACATCTCACCAACGAACTGGACTCGGTGGTGAAGTCGCGCCACTAACGGGGTCGGGTCGTCATCAAGCAACCACCGCTTGGTTGACTCGGGAAGCACCCATACACCAGAATCGACACTTAGGAATCCGACTTTCTTCAGAAAACTCAAACGTAGCCTCGCGGCGCTGGCTGTCAGCCTGAAGTGATCTGACATCCGCGCGGAGAGTTCAGGCTGCGAGGGAGGCGCATCTCGTGTGCTCTCCGCCGTCCATCGGAGGGAATCGAAATAACCGTCATATCCACCGGGCATCGGGACGACGCCTTTCGCCCTGTCTTCCCATCGGACATGAATTGGTTGTGTGGAAGGCCACGCTTCTGCCATAGCGGAATCGTAACAGGTGAATCACATCGTTTGGACCGGCCCGTTCGCAGTCAAGTTCACCGTTAGCCGCCGGTTGGGAACATGAGCGGGTCTCCTGTCTGCGATTCGGGACGGTCCCCGATGTCACGAACGACGCATGCGCCAGTCGTGCCAACCGTCGGAGTCGAGGCACAAGATCGGGTACAGGTGACGGCACTCAACACCGGGCCCGGCATCAAGCGCAATCCAGACGGCATCAACGCCTTGCGGGCCGTGTCCGCAGCGGGTACGTTGTCGCCGGTATAGCCCGTCGGGTAGCGGCATCACGAGGGTGTGGCGGCTGACGGTTTGAGCTAGCGTCACTATCGCGCTGGGTTTGTTGGCGCGTACCACACGAAAATGACAACGGGAGATGATCATGATTGCAGACTTCGCTAAGTTGATACCTGAGTCAATGGAACACTCAAATGGCAGGGTGTTCTATTCGGGACGAGAGGCGTTCGGGTCGCCCTCGCGACTCTATGTGCTCGGCATTAATCCCGGCGGAGCCCCTGAAGACCACCCAGGTCAGACCGTACATAGTCACACCAAGTGGGTAATGGAGTGCGCGCCTTGCAATTGGTCTGCGTACAGAGATGAGCGATGGCACGGTGGTCTGCCTGGTGAGAGTGGTATACAGCCCAGCCTGCGGCATCTGTTTTGTGTTGTGGGCCTTGATCCCGGTACGGTACCAGCGAGCAACATAGTATTCGCCCGCTCTTCAACAACAGCAAAATACCCTCGGAAGTTTGACGCTGATGCCGAGAAGTGCTGGGCATTTCATCGAGAAGTGATCGATAGGCTGTCTGTTGAAGTCGTCGTGGTCGTGGGGAATTCGCAAGGAGCCTTCGTCCGCGAGCGACTGAAGACGAACCGATTCGTTAAGCGCTGGATCGACAAGAACGCACGGCCGTGGAAAAGTGCATGGTACCGAAATTTTGAAGGCCGCCGCCTCAGTGTCGTTGTGTTGGCACATCCCACACGAGGCCATCAATGGACACGCACAGCTTCTGACCCGACCGCACTCGTGCATGAGGCTCTGAATTGTTATTGACGTGAGTTTCAATCTAGCTTGGGTGTAGCATAGTAGTGGAAACACTCGACCACCGCGCCCACCCTGACCCCCTTGGTTTGGTCCGCTTGTTGTGTGAGTCCGTTGTGCAGTATTGCTGGATGGAAGGAGGATCACGATTATGGCGAAACGCAAGAGGCATGCGCCTGAGCAGATTGTGTGCAAGTTGCGGGAGGCTGATCGGCTTTTGGGTGAGGGTGCGGTCATCGCGTAACGCTTTGCGCGGCTGGTGCCGGTTCACCTGCACGAAGACCAGCTACATAGACGCGGGATCGCCTTGGCAGAACCCCTAGGTCGAGTCCTGCGGCGAACATTCTCGTACTGGACGTGTAGTGGATAGGCTACAATGTGCAGGATACATGAAATGTCGGCTATCGGTTACGGAGGAGCGAGCCATGCAGTCGGACCTCAAACCTATCACTGGAATATCCTCGTGCGGGAGGTTGGGGCAAGCGATCCGCACTGCGAGACGTTCACGGGGGATGACCCAAGCCGAGTTGGGCGTGGCGGCGAATGTTTCGCGTCCGCAGATCTCGACTATCGAGTCCAGCCTTGCCAACCCGGGCATGGAGACGGTGATGCGTCTGCTGCGGGCGTTGGACT
>JAHQYN010000079.1 GCA_024421085.1 Acidimicrobiia bacterium | reverse complement strand
GCAGTGACCCGCAAGTGCTCGCCCGCGTCGGCCGCTCGCGGCACATAGACAGCACCGGTGGCACCCTCGATCGTCACCCAGTTGTTACGCCCCGCCGAGCGCTCCCAGACCCACTCCACCGCCCCCGTGTCGGGATCGGACAGCGCCGAGTCCACCGCCCCCGTGTCGGGATCGGACAGCGCCGAGTCCACCGAACCCGTTTCGGGATCGTTCAACGTGGCGGTGAGCGGTTGGCCCACCCTCGGTCTCGCCGTCGACAACGAAACCTCGCCCACCTCGTCGACATCGGTCACCGTCACCTCCACCGCCCGACGAGCGGTGGTGCCGTCCGAGATCGACGCAATGACGGTCACCTCGTAGACGTTGTCGCCGTCCTTGTCGCGGGGAACCTCGAAATCGGTCGCTGCCGGCCACACCTGCGGCGCGGCCGGCTCGACCCGCAGACGCAACGCCCCGGCTGGTTCATCAATCGTGAAATGCGCGGCGTCGCTCCCGGCGAGACTCCATTCCAGCGCACCAGGGTCCGCCGACCCCAGAACCGAGTAGGTCGCCACCCGCCCGAAATCGTTCTCAGCGACACTCACCCGCGACGGCCCCAACACGCCTTGGCTCAGACTCACGAAGTGCTCCGACTCAACAACGGAGTCGCCAGCGTCCCTGAACAGGCCGTCCGAAGGTCGCCCAGACGCAGCAGACAACGGCAACAGCAACACGCAAACCACCAACACCCGCGCGAAACCGCGAGGCGAGCGGCACCGAGCACGCATCAACCACATCACCCGCTACAGAACCCAGCGCTCCGCCTCGCGCACACCGAGAGACTGGCGACGAGTATCTGACGCAGGCGTTGCTGTCACGCTGCGCCTCGCGCACACCGAGAGACTGGCCTGAAACACGCAAAGACTATAGCGCTGCAATTCAACCGGGCGGTGAACGCTGCAGGTCGCCACCCCGCAGCCGACCCGCAGGTCTTTCTCGCCGGTGCACGTTGCCGGGCAGCCCCGCGGTGACTGTTCGCACAGTTTGTTGTTGTAAGCAGTTGCCCTTGACGACTTTCTGCGTTATCGTGACCCGCAACCGGCGACAGCGTCGCCACGACAAGAACCAATCAGACTTCCCCCTGACCAAAACCAAAACACTACCGAAGGGGTGAACCCACCGTGTCCTCAATCGAAACCGAGCAGCGACGAGTAGCAATCTTTGAGAATCTGGTCGAAAAACTAGGTGCTGAGCAGGCAAGATATATCATGGACAACCATCCACCAGGCGGCTGGGAACAACTAGCCACCAAAGACGACCTCAAGAACTTCGCCACCAAAGACGACCTCAAGAACTTCGCCACCAAAGACGACCTCAAGAACTTCGCCACCAAAGACGACCTCAAGAACTTCGCCACCAAAGACGACCTCAAGGCTCACGAGGCATCGACCAAGGAAGCCCTCAAGGCTCACGAGGCATCGACCAAGGAAGCCCTCAAGGCTCTCGAGGCGTCAACCAAGCAGAACCTCGACGCTGGCCTCAAGGAGGTACGCGCTGAGATGGCGCAGGGCTTTGCCGACATCACGCTTGCACTCGCTGAGATCGTTGAACGGGTGAACAAGACCGAGGCACGAGTTGCGGGAGTCATCTACACAAACTTCGTGAACTTGCTGTTGTTCTCCGTCGCGGTCATCGCTGTCGTGGTCAGCCTCGTCATCTGAGACCGCGGACCGGGGTCAAAGCCTCGGCCAAAGCCGTCGGTGAGCCCGCACGCCAGTCCAACAGGGCTTTCGCAGGGTGCAGCCGGAGCCGCGCGGTGCGGGTCAGCGTGTCGACGAGAGTTCAAGCTGCGGGATCCGCGGCGATGCGGAGACCCATGTTGGCGGCACAGGTGTCGGGCGTGTTGAACGACCGGGCACCCACGCGATAACGGTTGCAGTAGGAGTCGTGGCAGAGGTACGACCCTCCCTTGATCACTCTGGAACGCCCCGGCCGAAATGTCGACCATCTGCGGGAACGAACCCCCAACGCCGCCAACACCGCGGCCGTCAGCGGTTCGAGCACGGCCCAGATCAGGCCCGCCCGGATCGCCCAGTTCCACCTCACCGGCACGGCAAGGAGCACAGCAGGCGTCGTTGGTCACCCCGCAAGTATGGCGTTGGAGGCCGCTGTGCGTGCCGCTCGGCAGGCACCGACCGAGAGGCCAAGCAAATTGGTCCCGCCCGCGGTTGCGGACGCGTTAGCGTCGGTTGGCCGAACCCGGTTTCCCGGACCTCATCCTGATCCGAGACCCGCCCGCGGCTGCGGACGCGTGAGCGTCGGTTGGAGCTTCCATTCCGGTTTGGCATTGTGAAGCGCGCTGGAATTCCGTCTAGGGTTTCTCGATAGCCGAAGGTCAGCGTCGATGAAAGGAGTGCATAATGAACGTGACTCTTGATGAGATCTGCGTCGTCGCTCTGGCGGAGGCCTTCAGGGGTGACGGCGAGGTGCTGTGCAACCCCATGGGCCCGCTGCCGGTGATAGCGGGTCGTCTGGCCCGGGCATCCTTTGAACCCGGCCTCATGCTGACCGACACGATCGCCTATTCGATCGAGGGCAACCTTCCGCTCGGGGGAGACCCGTCGACCGCAGTGACCGAGGCGTACATGCCGTTCAGGACGGTCTTCGATCAAATGTGGTCGGGGAAGCGCCATGTGGTGATGGGTGCGAGCCAGATGGACCAGTACGGCAACCAGAACTTTGCTGCCATCGGGCCCTACCGCAAGCCCAAAGCACAGCTGCTGGGGTTGCGCGGCGCGCCGGGCAACCTGCTCAACCACCCCACGACCTACTGGATACCGAATCAGGCCCGCACCTTCTCCAACACGGTCGACGTCGTCTCCGCCCCCGGGTATGACCGCATCGCACAGTTGCCGGAGGCCAGCCGAAGACACTTCGAGATTCGCCGGGTGGTCACCAACCTCGGAGCCTACGACTTCGACACCGAGGACCGCAGGATGCGTGTGCGTTCGCTGCATCCCGGGGTCAGCCTCGAACAGGCTCAGGAGGCCTCGCCCTTCGAGCTGGCCGTGACCGGCGACCTCCGCGAGAGCCGCCTGCCCAGCGATGAGGAGTTGAGGCTGATCCGGGATGTGTTCGACCCGGCCGGTGTACGCAAGGCTGAGTTCCGCTGATGGACCTTGAGCTGTCGCCTCGATATGTCGAGTTCCGCGACGAAATCCAGACCTGGTTGCATGAGAACCGCCCGACCGAACCGTTCTCCTCGATGGACTCAGCGGACGGGTTCGAGCAGCACCGGGTATGGGAACGGACTCTGTTCGAGGGAGGCTGGTCGGTGCCAGCGTGGCCGAAGGCATACGGCGGGCGCGACTGCGACCTGACCGAATGGCTGATCTATGAGGAGGAGTACTGGCTCTCGGGCGTGCCGGGCCGGGTGAGTGCCAACGGTGTGAGCCTGCTGGCGCCGACGATCTTCAACTTCGGGACGAAGGCACAACAGGACTACTTCCTTCCGAGGATGGCCAGCGGCGAGCAGATCTGGGCACAGGGCTGGTCTGAGCCCGAAGCCGGGTCGGACCTAGCCGCAGTCAAGACCACGGCGGTCCGCGACGGCGACGACTATGTCGTCAACGGCCAGAAAACCTGGTGCTCAAGGGGCAAGTACGCGGACTGGATCTTCTGCATTGTGCGCACCGACCCGACCGCGCAGCGTCACGCCGGTCTGAGCTACCTGCTGGTGCCGGCCGACGCGCCGGGCATGACCCGCCGGACGATCCGACGCCTCGACGGCGAGTCGGGATTCGCGGAGGTCTTCTTCGACGACTGCAGGGTATCGGCCGATCACGTTCTCGGCGAACCGGGCCAGGGTTGGGCGGTGGCCATGGCCGCTGCGGGTTCTGAACGCGGGCTCAGCCTGCGCAGCCCAGGTCGGTTCATGGCTGCTGCGGAGCGGCTCAGGCTGCTCGCCGCCGAGTTGAGTGAAACGGCCGACGGCCTGGACGCACGCCTTCGAGACGAGGTGGTCGACGCTTGGATCCGTGCCGAGGCATACCGTTGGCAGACCTACTTTGTGGCCGCCGAGTTGATGGCCGGCGGCGACCTCGGATCAGAAGCCAGCTTGATGAAGGTCTTCTGGTCTGAGATGGACCTGGAACTCCATGCCACGGCGCTGCGCCTGCTCGGCGATGAAGCCGAAGTCCACAGCGACTGGCTGGGGGGATACGTGTTCTCCTTGGGCGGGCCGATCTATGCGGGGACCAACGAGATTCAGCGCAACATCATCGCTGAGCGCGTCCTGGGCCTGCCCCGGAGGTAGCGCTGATGCATTTCAGTTTCAGCGAAGAGCACGACATGTTCCGTGACACGGTCCGCGAGGTCTTCGCTGGCGAATGCAGCGCCGAGGCGATCCGCGCAAGCTGGGAGAGCGACGACGGGCGGGTGGCAGGGCTGTGGGCCACGCTCGCCGAGGTTGGTGTGCTGGCGACCATGGCCCCGACCGAGATGGGCGGACTCGGCATGGACGAGGTGGCGTCGGTTCGTCTGCTGGAGGAGGCGGGCTACGCCGGTGTTCCCGAACCGTTGATGGAGCACATGGCCGTGGCAGTTCCGGCGCTGGCTGCCGCGCGTGCCTCTCAGCTGTTGGATCCGGCGCTCAGCGGTCAGAGCACGGTCACGTTGGCGTTGGCATCGGGAGGCCCCAATGTTGTGGCCGCAGCGTCGGCCGACCTGGTGATAGCCGAACACGCAGGCTCGCTGCTCGCCGTTGATTCACAGGCCGTGACCGTCGAACCCAGAGACTCGATCGACGAGTCCCGCCGTCTCTTCGAGATCAGGTTCGATCCGGGCGCGGCGGAGCCGCTGGTCGGGGCGGATCTGGCTCTGGCGGCTGATCGGGCCGCCCTGGGCACCGCCGCGCAGTGTGTAGGTGTTGCTCGGCGCCTGCTCGACACCACCGTCGAGTACGTGACCGAGCGCAGGCAGTTCGGCAAGCCGGTCGGCACCTATCAGGCCGTCAAGCATCGTCTGGCCGACGTCAGACTGGGGATCGAGTTCTCGGCGCCGTTGGTGTACCGGGCGGCCTGGACGGTCGCGCACTGTGACGATGCGCTGCTGCGGGGCCGCGACGTGTCGATGGCCAAGGCCATGGCGTCTGATGCGGTCGATCGGGCCTGCCGCGCGGCTCTGCAGTGCCACGGGGCTATCGGTTACACGTTCGAGTACGACCTGCAGATCTGGCTGAAGCGGGGTTGGAGCCTCTCGGGCGCCTACGGTGATGCCCGGCAGCACCGCGACCGCGTCGCTGCCGCCCTGGGACTGTTGCGGTAGGGGCCGAGCGAATAGCTGGGACCACGCGGACCACGCGGACCACACGGCGCGAGGCCGTAGCCCGCGCGGCCGCTAGCGGCCTTGCGGCACCGTGACCGAAGCGAACAAGAGCGGGAGTGGAACAAGAGCGGGAGTGGCACCGCCGCCACATGACACGCTCTAACCAGTCTGCAGCGCTCTTGGATACGATTCGACCCCAATGAGCAACGATGTCGAATCCGCGGCTCGCGGTCACGCCGCGGAGGCCCGTCATGCCGCGGAGGCCCGTCATGCCGCGGAGGCCCGTCACGCCGTTGTGGAGCGCGCGCAGCGGGTGGTGATCGTCATGGCGATGGAGGAGGAAGCGGCACCGCTGCGAGACGCCCTCGGCGCAAAGCCTCTCGACCCGCCGGTCTGGGCAGCCGGCCTGCCGTGCCGGCTCTCGCATGCGCCTGCGGCTGATGACAGACCCGACGTGGTCCTCGCCGTCAACGGGACCGACCCGATCTTCGGTGTCGATGCGGTCGGCAGCACAGCCGCGGCCCTCACCACCCACGTCGCCCTCAACTTGGATCGTGCGCTCAACTTGGATCGTGCGCTCAACTTGGATCGTGCCCTCAACTTGGATCGGCCCGCTGCGGATCTGGTTCTTTCGGTCGGGACCGCCGGCGGTTGGCTGCGGGCCGGCGCGCAGATCGGTGATGCCTACTTCGCCTGGCCCCACTTCGCCTGTCATGACCGGCGGATCCCGCTGCCGGGTTTCGACGTCATGGGTGAGAGCAAGCTTGCGGCGGCGGACCTGCGGAGTCATGCCTCGGCGCTCGGTTGTCGACTCGGCATCGTCACAACCGGCGACAGTTTCGACGAATCACCGACGGATCGGGAGAGGATCATCGCCGGCGGGGCTGAGGTCAAGGAGATGGAGGCGGCGGCTGTCGCCTGGGTCGGCCACCTCCACGAGGTTCCCGTGGGCGCTCTCAAGACGGTCACCGATCTGGTCGACTCCCCGGTCGCCACCGAAGCTCAGTTCGTGAAGAACTTGGCGACCGCCGCGGAGACGCTCCGCGCCAAGACACTGGCCCTTCTCGCGCGGCT
Source organism: Acidimicrobiia bacterium (assembly GCA_024421085.1). Lineage (GTDB taxonomy): Bacteria > Actinomycetota > Acidimicrobiia > Acidimicrobiales > Aldehydirespiratoraceae > VXYK01. The sequence continues at coordinate 8,821 of JAHQYN010000079.1, read as the reverse complement.
CGCCGACCCCGGCGCGCCGCCACCGGCGCGCCACCACCGGCAATAAAGGTGCTGATCAGGTCTCGCCGAGGTAGCTGGCCCGCAGTTCGGGGTTGGCGAGGAGAGCCTCGGCGGTGTCGTCGAGAACGACTCGGCCGGTCTGAAGCACCCAGCCTCGATCGGCGATCGACAGCGCCATGTTGGCGTTCTGCTCAACCACGAAGATCGCAACCCCTTGTGAGTGGATCTGCTCGATCAACTCGAAGTTGGTCTGCACCAGCACGGGCGCCAACCCCATTGACGGCTCGTCCATCAACAGCACCTTGGGGTCAGACATCAAGGCGCGGCCCATTGCCACCATCTGCTGCTCACCACCCGACAAGGTTCCGGCTCGCTGCTTGAGCCGCTCCTTGACCCGCGGGAACATCTCGAATACGCGTTCCAGGTCGGAGTCCACGTCTCGTCGGTTCGAACGCAGGAACGCGCCGAGTTCAAGATTGTCTTTCACGGTCAGGCGTTTGAACAGGCGACGGTTCTCTGGAACCATGGTGACGCCGCGCTCCACCCGGTAGGAGATGGATTCGTTGGTGACCACCTCGCCGTTCAGCAGCACGTCACCGGTAGTCGGCTCGACCATCCCCAAAAGGGTCTTGAGGGTTGTCGATTTGCCCGAGGCATTGCCGCCGAGCAGGCAGACCAACTCACCGGGAAATATGGCGAACTCGACGTCTTTGAGAATATGCACAGCACCGTAGTGGGTGTTGATGCCGCGCATCTCCAACAGCGCTGTGGCCTCTTTCGCCGGGGCATCCTTGGCCGTGTTCATGACGACTCCGCTACCGAGCGCCCCAGGTAGGCCTCGATAACGTCTGGGTTGGTGGAGACATCTTCGTAACTGCCTTGGGCGATGGTTTCGCCGTGATCAAGCACCACCACCCGGTCGCTGACATCGCGCACCACGTTCATGTCGTGTTCAATCATCACTATTGTGAAGCCCCAGTCGCTGCGCAGCTCCCCGATCAGTTCGGTGAGTATTGCCGACTCCTTGGGGTTCATTCCGGCCACTGGTTCGTCCAACAAGATGATCGTGGGTTTGGTTGCCATCGCCCGGGCGATCTCAAGGCGCCGGCGGTTGGCGTAGGAAAGCACCGAGGCGGGTTGGTCGAGCCGGTATCCGGTTAGGCGCGTGCCGAAGAAGCCGAGCACCTTCTCAGCGTGCTCGCGGATTTCACGCTCCTCGCGCTTGAAGGCGCGGGTTTGCAACAGCGTACCCCAAATGTTCTGGTGCGTTCGGCAGTGCTGCGCGACCATGGCGTTCTCCAAGATGGTCATGTTGGCGAACAAGCGGACGTTCTGGAAGGTGCGGGCTATGCCCGCGGCAGTCACTTGGTTGGGGTCGAGCCCCAGCAGAGACTCGCCCTTGAAGATGATGTTGCCGGAGGTCGGCTTGACCATGCCTGAGATCATGTTGAAGAAGGTCGTCTTGCCGGCACCGTTCGGCCCGATCACCGACACGATCTCCCCTTCATCGACATGGAAGTCCAAGTCTCTGAGGGCATGGAGCCCACCGAATGTGACGCTCAGTTTGTTGATGGTCAACAGGCGTGTGCTCATGTGGGTTGCATCCCGGCACTGGGATTCGCGCTGCTCGCCGCGCTCAGATCATCGTCGGCGTCTGAGTCGATGTCGACTTCGCCGCGCAGCCACGCATCCTGCAGATATTCGTCCTGGTGGAGCTCTCGGGTGCGACGCACGTTCGGAAGCAACCCCTCAGGCCGCTTGAGCATCATCGCGATGAGCAGGACTCCATAGATCAGCAGCTTGTATTCGGAGAACTCTTGAAGCAGACCCGGTTGGCGGGGACCGCCGAGTATTCCGATCAGCACTACCGAGCCGACGATCACGCCAGCGATATTGCCCATCCCACCGACAATGACCACAACGAGAATTACAATCGAAACCAAGATGATGAAACTGTTCGGGAACACTGAACCCACTTTTGCGGCCAGTATTGCCCCTGAGAAGGAGGCCAGCACGGCACCCACCACAAAAGCCATCAGCTTGGCGTTGACCGTGTTGATTCCCATCGCTTCAGCCACAGACTCGTCCTCTCGGATCGCCATCCAGGCACGCCCTAGGCGACTGCGTTCCAGACGCCACGAGACGTAGACGGCGATCGCGCAGAAAAACAGAACCAAATAGAACACGGCTCTGGGGTCGGTGCCCTTGACCGTGGCCAAGCCGAACACCTGAACTCCTGGGATGTTGAGGACCCCCTGCGCCGCTCCGGTGAAACCGCCGAGCCAGTCCGACAAGAACAGCAAGCGTATGATCTCGCCGAATCCGAGCGTGACGATGGCCAGATAGTCGCCGCGCATTCGGATTACCGGCGCACCGATGAACAGGCCGGCCAACGCCGCGAACAACACGACTGCGATGAGGGCAATGCCCCAATAGAACTGAGGAAACCATTCGGGCCAGGACTCCCCGCGGTTGCCAGTGGTCAAGAGTGCGGTGGTGTAACCGCCTATGGCGAAGAAGGCGACATAGCCGAGGTCTAATATCCCGGCGAGGCCGACAACGATGTTCAGCCCGAGCGCCAGCAGCACGAACAGACCGACGTTGGCGAGGAGCTCGTTGGTTATCCCGCCCAGAAAGAGCGGCAGGACTACCAGCGCGACTGCGCTGAGCGCCAGACCGAACGCATTCGCTTTCGTGCGCGCGGTGCCCTCCAAGGCTTGAAGATTCGCTTTGACACGGCTCGCCGGGCCCCGCGCGAACACGGCCAGGATGCCTGCGGCGACGGCCAGGATTATCGCACCGTGGATAGTCAAACCACCGCGAATGAAATACACCTCATCGGTCAACCATTCTGCACCCAACCACGCGAACCCCTCTGAGAGGTCAAGAAGAACCGTCTCAAAGACCGCGAAACCGACCACGGTCAAGATGGCCCAACTCGCCACCCGCCGAGTTCTTGTCGAAACTACATGTGCCAGCCCTCCGAGCGTGCCGAGTGCCATTCCGATAGGCAGCCAGATCAAGACACCGAAAACGCTGCTCCTTTGGAACGACAAGATATCCAGTAGTTGGGGACTCCAGTTGACCAGCGGATCACGAAGATTGTAGTTGTCTAGCAGAAAGGTCAGCAGGCTGAGTCCGGCACCACCTACCAACCCCACAAGTGAGCCCGCGAACACTTCGCGCAGCCCTTTCTTGTAGGTAGTCATTCCCTCCAAGACCGGTACCTGGCTGACCAGGAATCCCATGGCCGCGGGGATCCAGAACAGCGACAGATAACCCATGGAGAAGATCGGCTCGATGATCTTGCGGCGATCGAGCTTGAGTGGCATGTTGGTGAGCGCCACGAAGATCAATATCAATGCGAGTATCAGGCCGCAGTTGAGCAACCTTCGCCAGTTCTGATCCAACGCTCGCCGTGTCGGCAACGTCTCTGTGGCGCTCATGTTCGGTCCTCGCTTGACAGACGTTCACCGAACAGACCAGTCGGTTTGACCAGCAACACGAAGATCAGAACCAAGAACGCGACGGCATCTTTGAGTTGTGACACGCCGTTGATGCCCCACGGTTCGAGCAGGACCAGCGGCGCCACGGACTCGGCGCTGCCCAGGGTGATACCGCCCGCCATTGCCCCGCCCATGTTGCCGATGCCGCCGACCACGGCGGCGCTGAACGCCTTGATCCCGGGCAGGAACCCGGTGGTGTGGACCACCGAGCGGAACAGCAGACCCCAGAGTATGCCCGCGACCCCGGCCATGGCACCGCCGACCGCAAAGGTGGTGACGATTGTGCGGTTGACGTTGATTCCCATCAGAGAAGCGATCTCTTTGTCTTCAGCGACCGCCCGCATCGCCTTGCCGGTCTTTGTCCGCTCGACTAGGTACCACAAGGCCACCATCGCTATGGCCGCCACGACCAGCACCATCAGCCGCGTGCCTTCAATCGTGACTATTCCCAAGAGTTCCCGCTTCTTGGAGAGCCACTCCGGCAGTGACGGGTAGCCTTTGGCACCCGGGCCGAGCAGCACCACTGAGACGTTCTGAATGAAGAAGGACACGCCGATCGAGGTGATGAGCGGTATCAGTCGGGGCGACCCGCGCAACGGCCGGTAGGCGACCCGCTCCATGATCACCGCGGTGAGCGTTGAGCAGACGATCGCAAGCAGCAGGACGAACGTCAGCGAACCCAGAAAATTGGATTGCCACAGTCCGGCATCATCGAGCTTGTTGGAGGTGATCATCCCGGTCATGGCGCCTACCATGAAGACTTCGCCGTGAGCGAAGTTGATGAACCCGAGCACCCCGTAGACCATCGAATAGCCGAGAGCGATAAGACCGTACATCGCTCCCTGTGAAAGTCCCGATATCACCAGGACCTCGAACTGCGCGGCAGTCAAACCGGTGGCGTCCGGATTGATCCGCGATGCGATGAAGTTCTGGGGATCGATCTGCTGGCCTATGAACATCAACAGACCGAGCACCACGAAAACGCTCATCGCCGCTTTCATGATGAACAAGAAAGTGTCTACAGCAGTTCGGCGCCGCCAGATTGCACTTCTAGTCGTCGTTAGTGATGGCATGTCAGTTGTTCAGGCCCCCCGAAGCCGAACAGTACCGGCCTCCACGCGGTGTGGAGGCCGGTACTGTCTCGCAGTCTTCGACTACGGCGCGTATTCGAATACCACGTTGGCCTTCGACGCGTCGAAATCGCTGGAGTCGTCGTTGTGGATGACCGTCACCTTCTGAGATCCGCAGTCACCGAAGTCGTCGCAGTTGATCAAGCCGATGAGTCCGCTGTAGTTCTGGACACCGTAGAGAAACTCGCGCACGCCAGCCTTGTCGATGACCAGGTTGCCGTCGCCGTCGATGGCGCTCGCCGCGGCGATGGCGTCAAGCAGCAGGGCGGTCGCATCGTAGCCGTGAGCCCAGAACGGAGAGGTCGGCTCCTCGCCGAAATCAGCAGCGTAAGCGGCGGTTACATCGTTCGCGGACTGGCCCGTCGACTCGTTGACGTTCTCACCGAACCGGGCGTCGGGCCCTGAGAAATAGATCCCTTCGGTTTCGGGGAGCTCGAGGTACTGCTTGACTAAGAGACCGTCGGCAGCGAGCAGCTGGGTGTCTTCCAACCCCGGAACGCCAGGGGCCTGTGCAGCGATGAAATCGCCCTCAGGCTGGAAGATCGGGAAGAACAGAGCCTCTGGGTTGGCAGCCGCCACCTCCGTCAGCACAGGAACCATGTCGGTGTCGCCTTTTGCGATACCTGCGAACCCGGTGATCGTTCCACCGAGCTCTTCGTAGGCGTCTACGAAGGCTTGAGCAAGCCCCTGAGTATACGGGTCGCCGTCGTGAATCGCTGCCGCGGTCGACAAGCCGAGGTCGTTGAACACGAACAGAGCCATCGCCCGACCCTGGTAGAGGTCGTTGTGCGCGGTGCGGTAGTAGCCTTCATTGAACGACTCGCCCGCAGTGCCGGCGAGGTCCGAGGTCAGCGCCGGAGAGGTGTTGCCCCCAGAGATCATCACGATCCCGGCGGCGCTGATCAGCGGTGCCGCAGCCACCGCGGCGCCCGAACAGGAAGTGCCCACCACGCCAGCGATCTGCTCGTCGGCAACGATGGTCTGTGCGGCAGCTTGGCCGCCGTCGGCGGAACAGAGGTCGTCGAGGCCGTCGCCCAAGTTGATGCCGAAGCCATGCACGTCGCCGTAGTCTTCGACGGCTATCTCGATCGACCGGGCGATGGGCAGACCGAAGTTGGCGGTGTCGCCGGTGATCGCGTTCAGCGAACGGATCTGCACCTCCGCGCCCGGCTCCACAACGATCGTGCCGAGCGATCCGTCACCGAGGTGGTCCATTTCGGGCATGGCGTCTGCGGCCATGGTGGTCGACGTCTCTTCGGCCATGTCGTCTGCGGCCATGGTGGTCGGCGTCTCTTCGGCCATGGTGGTCGGCGTCTCTTCGGCCATGTCGCCGCCCGTGGTCGTGGACGCAACTTCCTCCGTGCTGCTGCCTGTTGAGGTCGAACTGTCGTCGCCGCAAGCGACGGCAAACAGAGCTAGCACAGCTAGCAGCAGTAGTATTCTTCTTGGTCCCATTTCCCCTCCTGATCGGGTTGTTGGATTCCACGGCGCATCTGATGAACCGCGATGGCCTGCGATGATAGCGAATCGCCGACGCTTTGGGAACTGCCAAGATATCAGCGTGTGTGGCGTTGGCCGCGCCCCGGGTTCTGATAGAAGAACAACCGTGCCACATGATCGAACGCAGACAGTCCGCGAGGTGCCGCGCCCGACCCACGATCCTGGCAGGCCGATCGTGACCTTCCTGTGTACCGGCAACGCGGCACGGTCGGTGATGGGAGCAGCGATGATGCGCGCCCACTTTGGAGACGACCCGCCGGTCTCGGTGCTCAGCGGGGGGACCCATGTCGTCGCCGGGCAACCGATGAGTGTGCGAACCCGCGCCGCGCTTGAGCGCCACGGTCTGCGCGACTCTCGGCATCGCAGCCGCCAACTCGAAGCGCTGGACGTCGAACGCTCGGCGTTGATCGTCGCCATGGAGCCGGGCCACCTCCATTGGCTGCGCCGGACCCACCCCGAGGGGGCCGCCAAGACCGGGAGCCTGAGACGTGTCGCTCGTGACTTGAGGCCCGGAGCGGTCGATGATCTGGCGTTGAGGGTCGCCGAGCTGGGCCTCAGCGAGGTCGAGCCGGAAGCCTGGGAGGAGGTCGTCGATCCCGGCGCGGGGCAACAGCGCGACTACGACGCCGCAGCCGCCGAGGTGGCGGCGCTCGTGAAGCAGCTCGCCGAACGGCTGGCCTGACCGCGCACATCGGGAGCCGAGCGAGGAATGCCCGGCCGGATCGTGCTCACCTGTGGCCTGACCGCGCGCAGCGGGAGACGAGACCGGCCGTCGTCACTGGGCGATGGCAGGGGCCCCCAAAGGTTGTCCGGTTGCGACACTGGTCTCGGGCCGCCGAGGTCGGTGACGAGCCGTTGACGGGATTGTTCGGGCGCGTGGGCATCAGTTGCGCCACGCTACCGACCCTGCGCTTGGGAGCGCCCGCAGACAAGCGCCCGCAGACAGCAGGGGGCGCGCTGTGCCATCCGTTCACCGGCCGTTAAGAACGTGCGCGGATTGAACAGCGTAGGTGCGCCGAGACCGTTTGTCTCCCGCTCTTGTTCGCTGCGCTCACGGGCCGCTCGGGCCACGGCCTCGTTCGGTCGCGGCCCTGTGCGTGATCAATCCGCTCGGCCTCTAAGTTGTGGACTGTGAAACTCGGTCTGGGACTCGACCTCTATCGTGCGGCGCGTCTCGAAGTGCCCGTCGAGCGGGTGCGGATCGTCGAGCGGCTCGGCTACCACTCGGTCTGGACCGCCGAGGCGTACGGTTGCGATGCCTTGACTCCGCTGGCGTTCCTGGCCGCGCACACTGACCGGATCAAGTTGGCGACCGGGGTCGTGCAACTGGCGGCCCGCACCCCGACGGCCACCGCCATGCAAGCCATGACGATCGACGCCATGGCGGGCGGCGGTCGGGTGATTGTCGGACTGGGGGTGTCGGGACCCCAGATCGTGGAGGGTTGGTACGGCCAGCCCTGGGGGTCGCCGGTCAACAGGCTCCGCGACTATGTGGCGATCATGCGCAAGGTCATCGCCCGTGACGGGCCGGTGAGCCACGACGGCGCCGAGATCTCGCTTCCATATGAGGGGCCGGGCGCGATCGGCCAGGGCAAGGCGCTCAAGTCCATCCTGCATCCGGCCGGCGACATCGAGATCTGGATCGCCGCGGGGGCGCCGCTCAATACCGCGCTCGCCGCGGAGGTGTGCGACGGTTGGCTGCCGATGGGCTACGGGTCCGACGGATGGGAGATGCACGGTCCCAACCTTGAGAGGGGCTGGGCTCGCCGAGGCGGCCGTCCCGATGACTTCGACGTCATGGGCGGGTTGACCATCGAGATCACCGACGACGTGAGAGCGGCCATAGAGGCAAGGAAACCGCTGGCGGGGATGTATGTGGGCGGTATGGGCAGTGAGAGCAGGAACTTTCACAAAGAGGCGATGGCCCGGCGGGGCTTCCCCGAGGCTGCCCAGCGGATTCAGGACCTGTGGCTGGCGGGGCGCAAGGACGAGGCGGTCGCCGCGGTCCCCGACGAGTACATCGATGCCGGCTCGCTGTTGGGTTCGGCGAAGCGGTGCCGGCGCCGCTGGCACCAGGTCGTGCCAGCGGGGGTCACCGGGCTGATCGTGCGCAGTGAGACTGACGAGGGCCTCGAAGTTGCGGCGGAGATGGCAGGCAGTCGAGACCTCCGACAGTCGTCAGTGGGCAAGGCCGCTGAGTGAGCAGCGGTCAGAGGCGAGCTTTCTGGCTGAGCTGATCACTCCCCGAGAGCGATTCATGGGATTTCTCAATAAAATGGTTGTGTTTCAATATTTTAACTGCAATGCTGTGTCTCGACGGATATTCCGTTGCGATTTCCAATTTTCAGAACCAACAACCAAGGAGGATAGATATGGCGGGCGACATGCTCGTGATGAGCAAGTCACAGATGGAGCAGCTGGCTGGCAACTTCGCTCGGCAGCAACAAGCAGTGCATGACGTGATCCGGGCGATTCAGTCCGGGCTTGAGGGCACAACCTGGCAGGGCAACCGGGCCGACCGGTTCCATCAACTCTGGAACACTGAGTTTCGTCCGAATTTGACGAATCTGGCCGAGGCGCTCGGTGAGCACTCCTCGTTCATCACTCGGGAGCTTCAGGCCGGGGTCAGCGCGCTCGACACTGTCTGAAGGGTCGGGGTTCTCGTTGCCTCGACAGCGTCTGCGG
>JAHQYN010000078.1 GCA_024421085.1 Acidimicrobiia bacterium | reverse complement strand
CGAAGAGCAGTTGGCGGTTCTGGCCGCGGCGCTGCCGGTGGGCCGAGTCGTCGAGACGGGGCGGAGGCGGGCATTGCATCCCGACCTCGCCGAGGTCGTGAGGCGCGCTGAGGGGCCGTCGGTGCATTGTTGGGAGCGCCGGCCCGACCATGCCGACGCCTTCCGTGTCGCCATCGGAACGGCCGACGAAGTGTTCTCGCCGACGCTCACGACCCCCGGCGGCGAGCCGCCAGCGGACCGCGCCGCGGCGCTGCTGGTGAGTCTGCCTCCGATGAGCGACGTCGCGGTGGAGGTGGCGCTGTCGCCGGGCAATGTCGTCGGCCTGCTCGGTGAGCGCGCCGCCGCGCTCGCCATCGCCAGGGGCCTGGTGCTGCAGGCGGCGGTGCACCACGGTCCGGCCGACTTGGCAGTGGCCGTCGGTGCCGACGACCCGGGTGTGTGGGACTGGTGTCGCTGGCTTCCCCACACCGCCGACCACATGACTGCTCGCCGGGGGGCGACGGTCGTCTCCACCGGCGAGGTCGGCACGGCCGACGCCCTGCTCGCCGCGGTCTCTGACCGTGTCATCCTCGCCGTCATCGACGGTGCCGACCCGTTCCAAGGCCGGTCCACGGTTGGGCGCCGACTGCTCGGCAGTGAACGAACCGCGTCGATCATTCTTGTCGACGACGCCCATCGCCTCCCTGCGGGCTGCGACCTGGTGGTGACCGCTGAAGCTTCGGGTCTTGCGGAGATCGTCGACCCCCGTCAGCACGGCGGCGGCCGGCGGGTGCTGGGCTGGGGCATTGAAGAGGCGGTTGCACAGCGGGCCGCGCGGCGCCTTGCCCGCCTGGATGATCCTGAACTGCCGCTGGTCGGCGCGGGCGTTCCCGCAGCGTGCAGCCTGCTTGGGCTGCTCGGCGTGAGCGGTGACGATCACCACGAGATTCTGCGCCGCTGGCGACGCAGCAGCGGCACTGCCGACCTGGCTGTGCCGATCGGTGCGGATGCTCAGGGCCCGGTGGTGCTCGATCTCATCGCTGACGGCCCTCATGTGCTGGTCGGGGGCACGACCGGTTCGGGAAAGTCGGAGTTGCTCCGGTCGCTTGTGGCGGGGCTCGCGGCTTGTGCCGATCCGGACCATTTGGCGATGGTGCTGGTCGATTACAAGGGCGGCGCAGCGTTCGACTGTTGTGCCGACCTGCCCCATGTGGCCGGGCTGGTTACTGATCTCGACGAGCATCTCGGCGCTCGTGCGCTGCGCTGCCTGGAGGCTGAGTTGCGTTACCGGGAGCATCGCTTACGCGAGGTCGGGGCTGAGGACCTGGCCGCATTTCGGTCTCGGAGCGCGGCGATGCAGAGCGCGGGTTCGTCGTGTGAACCGTTGCCGCGGTTGTTGGTGGTGGTCGACGAGTTCGCTTCGTTGGCCGGCGACCTTCCTGATTTCTTGGACTCGCTCGTCGGCATCGCCCAGCGGGGCCGCAGTCTGGGTGTCCACATGGTGCTCGCCACGCAACGCCCGGCCGGCGCGGTGACCGACGACATTCGTGCCAATGCCACCTGTCGGATTGCGCTGCGCGTCAGCGATCCCCGTGAGTCGGTCGACATCATCGACGCCGCCGACGCGGCCGGGATACCCCGCAGTCGCCCCGGAAGGGCGATCGCCCGATTCGGCCCCGGTGAGGTCATCCCGTTTCAGTCGGCGTTGTCGACCGGGCGCTCGACAAGCGAGGCCAGCGTCTGTGTGCGCGGCGCGCAGGAGGCATTGGACGAACTCGGCGGCCCGACTGATCTGGAACGTCTGGTAGCGACTGTCCGTGCTGCACACGCCAGTGCCGGAGGTGCGGCGCCGCGTTCACCATGGCCTCCTGCGCTGCCGACCGACGTCTGCCGAGCGGAGCTCAGCGAGCCGGACGACGGGCGCGAGCCCTCGGGCTGGCTGTTGGTGGACGAGCCCGACCAGCAGCGACAGTCGGTGTCTGGCTGGACCCTCGCTGACGGTCATCTGGCAGTGGTCGCCGCTCCGGGCGCGGGCGCGACGACGACCCTCGGTACCGCGGTGTTGGGGGTGACTCGTTGTGCCGGAGACGAAGCTCCCAATGTGTATGTCATTGACCATGACGCGGGCGGGCTCGGTCCGCTGGCGGATCTGGCGCATTGCGGAACCGTTGTCACTCCCACGGCCAAGGAGATGCGCGTCCGGCTGATCCGCTGGTTGGACGACGAGATCGTGCGCCGTCGAGCCGACGATCGGCCCTCGGCGCGGATCCTGTTGGTGATCGACGACCTCGGCGGCCTGAGCCGGGCCCATGATCCAGTGCGGGAGCAGGCGGTCCACGAAGCGCTGGAACGCATCTGGGCCGACGGGCCCTCGGTCGGTGTGACGTTGGCCGTCTCGCTTCGCCGCGGGGCTGATCTGGCGCCGTCGATGGCGGCGACGGTCGGCACGGTTCTGCTGCACCGGGTGGGCGACCCCTCCGATGCTCTGCGGTTCGGGGTCAAGGAGTCGACTGACGCGTTCCCGAGCGGGCGGGTGATGCGCGCCGGTGACCAAGCGGTCGCCCAAGTGATCAGGGACGCGCCGAGTCTGTCGGCGTCGGTGTTGGCGCGCCGAGGCTGGGCGCCTCCGTCGGTTGCGCCCCATGAGGTCGGGGTGCTCGCTGGGGTGGTTCCCGCGAGCGAGTCAGGAGCATCCGGCGAGGTTGGGGCGGTCACTGCGGAGCTGCGTGTGGCGGTAGGTGACCGTGACCTCGACTTGAGTCCCTTGCGGCTCCATCGCGCAGAGCACGCGCTGATCTTGGGTCCGGCGCGTTCTGGGCGGACCAACGCTCTGGCCGCGATCGCCGCGGTCTGTGGTGAACGTTGCGTGGTTGTGGGTGACGGTCCGCGCTCAGAGAACGAGCTCGCGGCCCGCTCGGGGCGCGACCCGGTCGGTCCCGAGTCGTTGGCCGAGCTGGTTTCGTCCGGCCCGCTGGTCGTGCTGATCGACGATTGCCTGAACGTCGCTGACCCCGATGGTCAGCTGGCGGCGCTGGTGGCCTCGCCGCCGCCGGGAGTGCATGTCGTGGCATCGGCGCGTCCCGACCGATACCGGTCGGCCTATGGCCATTGGGCCGCCGAGATTCGTTCGTCGAGAGTCGGGATCCTGTTGAAACCCGACCCGATTGATGGCGACCTCCTCGGTGTCTCGCTCCCCGCGCGGCTCGAGCTTCCCAACATTGCGGGCCGCGGCCTGCTGGTCGCGGACTCGGAGTACGAAGTGGTCCAGGTGGTTTACGCCGGGAGTCCACAGTCGCCCGGGTAGCGCACGCCGGAAGTCCTCAGTCGCTCGGGTAGCGGACGCCGAGTTGGGCTCGCACCCCGTCGCAGGCGGCGATCATCGCGCGGCTGGTGGCCCAGGGCATCCGTGGGCTCTGCTGTTCGCCTGTGGCGAGACAGCGGTGGACTTCGGCCACCTGGTAGTGCAGCGACGGCGGTGTCTCCTTGATCTCCTCGCGCTCGGGCCCGCTCTGCACAATGACGGTGTCGGTGGCGTGGGCCGGCGCGGGGAACTCGACGAAACCGCCGGTTCCCTCAATCCGTGCAGTGTGGGTTCCAGTCACGTCGATTCCGCATGTCAGCGTTGCTGTGGCGCCGTCGGGCCAACTGCACAACAGCGTCGTCTCGGCATCGACTCCGCTGTCGGCGACGATCCCGGCCGCGGTGATCGAGGCGGGTTCGCCGAGGATCCACCAGGCGAATGTGAGCGGGTAGACACCGAGGTCCAAGAGGGCGCCGCCGCCCGTTTCGAGGTTCCAGAGTCGGTGGTCGGGGTCGTAGGGCAGGGCGAACGAGAAGTCGGCGTGGATGCGCCGGACCTCGCCGATGGCACCGTCGTTGATGCGCTCGACGGCCCGGACGTGAGCGGGGTTGAAACGCATCCACATTGCTTCCATCAAGAAACGGTCGTTGGCCTGTGCGGCTGCGGTCATGGCGTCGACCTCCGCAACGTTGAGGGCGATGGGCTTCTCGACGAGCACGTTCTTGCCTGCTTCGAGGAACATGACGGTGTCGTGCACATGGCCGGGTTGCAAGCCAGCCACATAGACGACGTCGACATCGGGGTCCGCGGCAAGGTCGGCGTTGCTGCCGTGCGCACGGGGGATCTGATGGGTGGACGCGAACTGCGAAGCCCTGTCCTGCGTTCTTGAACCGACCGCCACAAGCCTCCCACGCTCGGCTCTGCTGAACGCGTCAGCGAACTGCGCGGCGATATTGCCGGTGGAGGAGATCCCCCAGCGAACCATTCCTCGGTGTTGCTCCATGATGCTCCCGTGCGATCAGCGTCTGCATCCGCAAGGATACGAGGATGAATTCAGCACCGGTCACCGGCCGGGGGTCCTTTCCGCGGCGCCATGCGCTGACGCGGGGTTTCACGCTCGGCGCTCCCCGCAACATCCGGGTTTCTGCAGATGGTCAGCGGGTTGTCTTTCTGCGTTCGAGCGGACCGACCGATCCGGTCAACTCGCTGTGGCTGCTCGATGTGGCGAAAGGCACCGAGCGACTCGTGGTCGATGCCGCGGAGTTGGGCCCGGAACAAGCTGTGCAACCGGCGGCGGAGAGGGCTCGCCGCGAGCGTGCCAGGGAGTCCGCCGGAGGCATCGTTTCCTATGACGTTGACCGTGACCTGACGGTCGCGGTTTTTGCTGTCGGATCGCAGATCGTTCGTGTGGATCTGCTCAGTGGCGAGGCGCGTGTGCTCGATGCCGCCGAAGGTGCGTTCGATCCGCGGCTTTCGCCCGACACCACCAAGGTCGCCTACGTGGCGGGCGGTGAACTGCGGGTAGTGACCGACACCGGGGACCGTCTGCTGATCGGCGAACCGGACGAGACCGTTTCGTGGGGCTCAGCGGAGTTCATCGCGGCTGAGGAGATGGGCCGGACGCGGGGGTTCTGGTGGGGGCCCGACAGCGATGCGCTGCTGGTCCAGCGAGTCGACGTGGCGCCTGTCGGTATCTGGTGGATCAGCGCACCGGTCTACCCGCAGGAGTCGCCGACGCAGATTCGCTACCCGGCAGCGGGCAGCGCCAACGCCGACGTGGCTCTGGCCATCGTGGGTCTCAACAACAGCCGCGTCGACGTGGACTGGAGACACCGCCAAGCTCCCGATGCTCCCGGGTCCGCGGCTTCGGTTGTGCCCGGCGACAGCGGCGTGTTGGGTGGTTCCGCGGCTCCGGTTCTGCCCGGCGACAGCGGCGTGTTGGGTGGTTCCGCGGCTCCGGGTGTGCCCGGCGACAGCAGCGTGTTGGGTGGTTCCGCGGCTCCGGGTGTGCCCGGTGCGAGCGACAACCTGTGGGAGTATCTGGCCAGAGCTGATTGGACCGATGACGGCATACTGCTGACGGTGCAGAGCCGAGACCAGCGCAGTCTGGGCGTTTTGGACGTCGACCCGCTGACCGGGGAGTGCTCCCAGCGCTACCAGGTGGTCGATGAGCACTGGGTTGAGTTGGTCGCCGGAACTCCCGCGTTGCACGAGGGGCGGCTGGTCACCGTCGAGGATCGAGCGCCGGCTCGGCGGCTGTGTGTCGACGGCGCGGCGTTGACCGGCGACGGGGTGCAGGTGCGAAGCGTGATCGACGCCGGCGGCGACGGCATCGTGATCACCGCTTGTCGGGAACCGACTTCCGTGCAGGTTGCGACCGTGGGCTGGAACGGCGAACTTCGCTGGTGGGACAACTCCCCGGGCATCAAGAGCGCGGTCATCGGCGGTGCAACCGAAGTGCGGGTGAACCGCGGCCTGTCCCATCATGGCGCCGGGGTCGAGGTTCGTCATCACGGGCGCGCGGTGTCACGGATCGCCAGCCGAAGCGAAGCGCCGAACGTGGACCTGAACATCTCGATGCACCGTCTCGGTGATCGTGAACTCGCGGCTGCCCTGCTGTTGCCCAACGAGCCTTCCGAAGCGGATTCGGAGATGAGATTGCCGGTGCTGCTCGACCCCTACGGCGGCCCCCACGCGCAGCGGGTGCAACAGGCTCGGTCGCTGTTCTACGTTTCGCAATGGTTTGCCGATCAGGGTTTTGCTGTGCTCGTGACCGACGGCCGCGGCACGCCGGGTCGGGGACCGACCTTCGAGCGCGAGGTGCGGGGTGATCTGGCGGGCCCGGTGCTCGACGACCAGATCGACGCACTGAAGGCGATGGCCGAGTTGAATCCCCGTCTCGACCTTGACCGTGTGGCGATTCGAGGCTGGTCGTTCGGCGGTTATCTGGCGGCGTTGGCCGTGCTGCGCCGCCCCGATGTGTTCCATGCGGCTGTCGCCGGAGCACCGGTGACTGACTGGCGGCTGTACGACACCCATTACACCGAGCGCTACTTGGGCCACCCCGAGACTGAGCCCGAGAACTACGAGCGCTGCGATGTCCTCTTCGGCGCCGCGGAGGTCGACGATGCGAAAGGGGCCGCGCCGCTGCTGCTGATCCACGGTCTCGCCGACGACAACGTGGTCGCCGCCCACACCCTGCGACTGTCGCGCGCCCTGCTCGAAGCCGGCCGCCCCCACACGGTGCTCCCCCTGTCAGGCGTCACCCACATGACCCCCCAGGAAGAAGTCGCCGAGAACCTGATGCACCTCCAACTCAACTTCCTCCGCAACGCCCTGTCATGCGCGAGCACTGTCAATGATTCGACAGACCGAACATGCGTCAATTGATGGGTCGCAGGGCCCGCCTCAGAAATCGACTGGGCGACGCTCCGTATTCGAGGCGGCCCACGACTCCGCGGAGTCGCGGAGCGCGATCAGGCGTGTCCGTGACGCCCAGTCTTGGGAGGTCGGGAACTGTGACAAACAGACGCGTGAGTCTCATTATTCCTGTGGGCCTGTTCACGCTCGCGGCCTCGATCGGGATGGTGTTCGCGCTGCTGCATGAACTGCGCGATGCACACGGTCTAAGCGGGGGCGCGATCGGCTGGATCGCCGGAGTGTCGTTTTTTGCGGCGGTCGCTTCACAGCTTCTGATCGCCCCGTTTGCCGATCGCGGTCACGCTCGTCGGGTCATGACATTGTCGATCTTGGGGGGCGCGGTCGCCGCTCTCACCTTCGCTCTGGCCTCGGAGCCATGGCAGTTCGTCTTGGCTCGGATCGCCGCGGGGCTCGCCTTCGGTGCCTATCTGCCCGCGGCGCAAGCCGTGTTCACGGCGGCGGACCCCGACCACGCCGGACAGCACCTCGGCCGGCTCGCTGGCATCCAGACCGCCGGTTTCATCATCGGCCCGGGGATAGGCGCCGGGCTTGTTGCAGCCTGGGGTCTCGATGCCCCGTTCTATTGCCTTGCCGGAGCCCTGGCACTGCTAGTCGGTCCGGTCGCCACGACACATGTGGACGAGGTCCTGCCCGACGGCCCTGATCTGGGACTGTTGCGCACCACCGCCGACATGCTCGCGACGATGGCGAGGATCAGTCGGCGTCGAGAAGCGCTGGCTGCCGCGATCCTGAGCGCGGCGCTGATCATGCCAGCGGGAATGTATGAGGCGATCTGGGCGATCTTCTTGCAGGACTTGGGAGCGTCGACCACGTTCATCGGTGTCAGCCTGGTGCTTTACGGCTTGCCGTTCATGATCGCCGCGCCCATCGGAGGGCGGTTGGCGGACCGCCACGGACCGATGCGGATCGCCATGGCTGCGCTGGGGGCGATCATCCCGCTCACCGTGATCTACGGACATCTCACCGTGCCGTTGGTGCTGATGAGTCTGGCCATGATCGAGGGCGCTGCCAACGGTCTGGGGATGCCGTCGGCCCAGACGCTGATGGCAACGTCCACCAAGCACGGGGAGCGGGCGACCGGGCAGGGGCTCGCGGCCGCAACGGGGCAACTGGCGGCAGGGGTGAGTGCGTTGGTGGCTCCGAGACTCTTCGAGAACTACGG
This sequence comes from Acidimicrobiia bacterium, assembly GCA_024421085.1. Taxonomy (GTDB): domain Bacteria; phylum Actinomycetota; class Acidimicrobiia; order Acidimicrobiales; family Aldehydirespiratoraceae; genus VXYK01. The sequence continues at coordinate 7,345 of JAHQYN010000078.1, read as the reverse complement.
CCCGGAGTGGACCTTCTTCTGGGTCGCAGTGGCGATCCTGGTGCTGGGCACGCTCGGATTCGCGGTCGGTTTCGGCGGCCGCAGCAGGCCCCAGACCGTGCCTATCCGCACCTTCGGCCTGTTGCGAATCCGCGGCGGCGGCCGCTGAACAGCCGAAGACCCCTCCCCGGCCGGCTCAGACAGACCGGCTGCGTTCTGGCGGAACGACTTGACCTCGGCAGTGATCCCTCAATAGTTGCCGCGGAACCCGCGAGGGACTCTGGGTCGGGCTCGCAAAAATCGCCAACCTGACCCTGTTTTCCCTGGAGGGGGACGGGAATGAAGTTCCCGAGTCTGAAGCATCGGGCCCTGCGCCCAGATGACATCGAACCCACATACAACTGTAGTGCAAGAATCTGACGGTGATTGAACCACGAGAATGCGTCGCTCGCGTGTCGATGGTTGTCACAATTCGGCGGTTAGGTCGCGGTGAGGTCGATCTCGAGGACGCCTTGCGCGATCAGGCTCTCGATTTCGGTGTCGTCGAGGCCGAGCCACTGCGTGGCGACCTCGCGGGTGTGTTCGCCGAGTCCCGGCGCCGCGAAGATGTCGGGGCCGTCCATGGCACTGGCATAAAATGCCGCGCCCTCGAAGATCATGTTGCCGATGGGCGGCTGGTCCATCCACCGCAGGTAGCCGCGCGCCTCGAGGTGCGGATCTGTCGACTGTGAGCTCGCGGTGTGCATGGCCCCGGCGGGGACTCCGGCCGCCAGGCACGTTTCGGCCACCTCGGTGTTGGGCATGGTGCGGGTCCACTCGGCGAGCTGTTGGTCGACGGCGGTCTCGTCGGCGCGGCGGCCCTGCTCGTTGGCGAGGTCTGGGCGCGTCGCCCACACCGGTGATCCCATCAGCGCGACCAGTGCTTCCCATTCGGTGTCGTTGCGCACGCAGATCGCGACCCAGGCATCGTCGCCCTCACAGGGGTACAGGCCCCAGGGCGAGCCGTGGTCGGAGTGGTTGCCCCGCGGCTGCACCGAGCCAGCGACCAGGGACTCCTTGGCCAGCAGGTCACCGATCGTCGACACCACCTGTTCGACCTGGCAGACCTCCACATGCGCGCCGCCACCGCCGAGCCGTCGTCGCCCCAACAGGTGGCCCAACGCTGCAACCGCACACACCCGGCCCGCGAAGTGGTCGGGGTAGATCGACTGGTTGCCCGCGGGCGCCGGGCAGTCCTCGTAGTTCCACAGATGGGCGAGGCCTCCGGTCACTTGGGTGTTGGGGCCGTAACCGAACCAGTCGGCCCACAGCCCCCGCGAGCCCATGAGCTGGCTCGAGACCATCACCACATCAGGGTTGGCGGCCTGCATCGCCTCGTAGCCGAGTCCCATGCCGTCCATCGTGCCGGTGGAGTTGTTCTCGATGATGAGGTCGGCGTCGCGGGCCATGCCCCGCAGCAGTTCAAGGCCCCGCCCGGTCTTGGCGTCGATGCCGAGGCTGCGCTTGGAGCGGTTCGACGAGGCGAACGAGGGTGACATCTCCGCGCCGAGCACCGCACGGATGAAGTCGATGTAGCTGCGGCTCTCGATCTTGACGACGTCGGCGCCGTACTCGCCGAACATCCGCCCGCACTCCACGCCGACCCCGCCATGGCCGAAGTCCATCACCCGCAGGCCTTTCAGGGGCGGTGCCTTGCGCGGCGCCTGTCGCGCCGCAGATTCCGGTGCGGGGCGCGCCGCGGGGATCGAGGCGAACACCTCGTCGGTGTGCTCACCGACGACGGGAGGGCGGCCGGTCGGACCGCAGCGCTCGCCGTCCACCTCGAACCAGCCCGAGGGCAGCTTCATGGTGCGCCCGTCCTCGACTGTGACGTGATCGAAGGTTCCGCGGCTCTCGAAGTGCGGGTTGACCAGCACGTCGTCGGGTTTCAGGAACGGCGTGCAGACGATCCCCCGTGCCTGGGCCTGTTCAGACACCTCGGCCATGGTCATCGGCGCGAAGAGTTCGGCGTAGAGGGGGTTGAGCACCGCGTCGGCGATCATCAGGCGGCCGATGAACCCGTCGAGTTCGGGGTCCTGGAGATAGTCGGGTTCCCCCATCCAGGCCCGGATCGCCTGCCACTGGCGGGGGCTCAGCACGATCAGGCGGACGAAGCCGTCGGCGCAGGGAATGATCGTGTAGACCACTCCCGGTCCCGCACGCTGTTCGGAGTGGGGTTGGCCGGCATCTGCGGTGCGACTCCAGTTCGACAGCGACCAGTCGGTGATCTGTGCCACGCACTCGTTGACCGATGCGTCGATGACTTGGCCTGCGCCGGTGTCCTCGCGCTGCCAGAGCGCGCAGAGGATCCCGAACGCGGTGGTGAACGAGGCTGTGTCGTCGGCGATGTTGCCCGGTGGGAGGATCGGGCCTCCCTCATGGGTGCCCGCCTTGAAGGCCATGCCACCGGTCGCGTCGACAACCGCGTTGGGCACGTCGCGCCCCGCCCATGGACCGGTTCGGCCGTAGGCGGTGATGGATGCTGCGATCAGTTGCGGGTGACGAGCCTGGAGCGCCTCGGCGTCGAGTCCAGGGTCTGCGTGCGTGGCGGGCTCTGCCGAGTCGATCACGATGTCGCTCGCCGCGATCAGCCCGTGGAGCCGTTCAAGGTCGTCAGCGTTTGTCGGATCGACCACCGCGCTGCGTTTGCCGCAGTTGCGGAACGTCCAAAACAGCGAATGGTCGCCGTCGATGGGTGCCGTCCGGCGTGACGGCGAACCGCCGGGCGGCTCGACCCGGATCACATCAGCACCCAGATCGCTCAAGATGCGACCGCACAGCTCACCCCGCTCAACGGTCAAGTCAACGACACGAATCCCGGCAAGTGGACGAAGCACCACATCTCCCCCTTCGAAGCTCGCGCCGATCGTAGCGGTACGAGCCAACGACCTTCGAACCAAGCGCTGGTTCAACATACGTGTCGGTTCGAGGCACTGCGCTATTCACCGGTTCTCCGCTCTATTGTGGGGGGCGTAGCCTTGCGGGATGGCAGGCCCACTTCCCATGCGCTTCCTGCGTTCGTTCACACGAGTGTCCGACCTGCCGCATGTGCATGCAGAAATCGCTCTGGTGGGGCGCAGCAACGTCGGCAAGTCGTCGCTGATCAACGCCGTGGCGCAACGCAAGTCTCTCGCCAAGACCTCGAAGTCTCCGGGTGCGACCAGGCTGTTGAACGCGTTCGAGGTGGGCGTGGCTGATTCAGGGCGGTGGCTTATGGACCTCCCCGGCTACGGCTTCGCCAGAGTGTCCAAAGCCGAACAGAAGCGGTGGGCAGTGCTGCTCAATGAGTACATCCAAGAACGGGAGAACCTCGTCTCGATACTGTTGCTGATCGACGCCGAGGTCGGCCCCACCGCACTCGACCTGCAGACCTTGGCATGGCTGGAGCATCTCGACCGCCGGATCTGCTTCGTCGCCACCAAGGCCGACAAGGTCCGGCCCGCCAAGTCCGCGAAGCGCCGTGCCGACCTGTCGCAGAAGCTCGGGGTCGACAAGTCGGAGATTCTCTGGGTCAGCGCCGGTAAGGGCATTGGCATCGCCGAACTGCGCGCTCGAATCAGCGAACTTCTCGGCACCCAAAGCTGATCGAGATCAATCGACAGAGATCTGGGCCATCAACTCGGCCCGCTGCTCATCGAAGGTGTCGAGGTCCATCTGGCCGTCGTCGTAACGACGGTGAAGGTCCTCGATGCGGGCCATGATGTCGTCGTTAGACAGCTTCGGGCCGTCGTCAACGGTTTGCCCGTCGTCGGCGTCTTCGTCGAACTCGCCCCTCTCGAGACGCTTCTCTCGTTTCGCCTGTGCCTTGGCCTTCTTGGCCATATCACGCTGCCGTTTCGCAAAACTGGATCGTCCGGTTGCCATAGCGGGCTCCTCTCCGGTCGACGACACGTATACTCTGACCGACCGTTGAGGGTACGGGCACCAACGCCCAATCTACAACGATGGTGCTGAATTCTCTCTGTTGTCGCCGGGCGTAGCCGGAGCCGCGCAGCGTGTTGCTTGCGCCGGGCGCAGCCGGCACCGCGCAGCGCGTTGCTTGCGCCAGGTGAAGCCAGCGCAGCGCGGCGGATCTGCAAGCTTGGGGGTTCTTCTTCTAAGTTGTGAAGTGTGAGTACCGACACGACACCAGAAACTCTGGCACTGCATCGACCGGAGACCTACGCAGACCAACCGCCCCATGACCTTTTCACACGTCTGCGCCGGGAGGAACCCGTCGTCTTTCAAGAGATGGACGGCGCGCCCGGCTACTGGGCGGTCCTGCGCCACGCGGATGTGATGCACGTAGCCAAACACCCCGAGATCTTCTCGGCCAACGAGGGAGGCGTGGTCATCGAGGACCTCGATCCGCCCAGCCTCGCGCAGATGCGGGACATGCTGCTGGCCATGGACCCACCGCGCCACACGGCCTACCGTCGGCCGATCTCGCCTGAGTTCAAGGCCCGCGTGATCGGCGCGATGGAAGACCGGATCCGCACCATCACAACCGAGATACTCGACCGTGCCGAGGCGATGGGCCCTGAGGTCGAGTTCGTCCACGACGTCTGCGCCCACCTCCCGAGCCAGGTCGTCGGCGAGTTGATGGGGCTGCCAGGCGAGGACTGGCCAGCCATCCACGCCATGGCGGAACGCAACAGCGGGGGGCAGGACCCAGACATCTCTGCCAAGGAGGACCGCGGCTCATCAAGCGTCGACATGGCGATGTACGGGATGGCCTTCGCCGCCAAGCGAAGGAACCAGCCACTGCAGGGCGACCTGACAGACCTTCTGCTCGGCACGGAGTTCGACGGGAAGCTGATGACCGATGTTGATTTCGGTCGCTTCTTCGTGCAGTTGGTGACCGCTGGCAACGACACCACCCGGACCATGCTGTCGGGCGGCCTGCTCGCCCTCCTTCAGCATCCCGACCAGATGCAGATGCTACGCGACGATCCCTCCCTGCTGCCCAAGGCTGTCGAGGAAATCCTGCGCTGGGCCAACCCCTTGCACTACTTCCGGCGCACCGCGCTGGTCGACACCGAACTCGGCGGCAAGTCGATCTCCGCTGGCGACAAGGTCGCGATGATCTACACCTCGGCCAACCGCGACGAGGCCGTATTCGACGATCCGCAGGCATTCGACATCACCCGAGACCCGAACCATCACCTGTCGTTCGGTTTCGGCACGCATTTCTGCTTGGGCGTGCATCTGGCCCGCCTGGAGGGCCGGGTGTTCTTCGACGAGGTGCTCAAACGCTGGTCCGGTATCGAGTTGACCGGCGAGCCGAGGCGCCAACAGTCGAACCTCAACAACTCCCTGAAACACCTCCCGGTGCGCCTGCTTCTCTAGGTGATTCATACTGGGTTTTGCGCGGGCTCCAAGGATAGGAGCGAGTATGGGAGCTATGGACGGCGGCCTCCATCGGTGGTTGCAACAAGTCGGCCATAATGGTCGGTGAACAATCAGCAACCGAACCGATGGAAGTGTTTAGTATGGCGCAGCGTTTGTGTTTTGGTGAGCGGTCGCGGATCGAGGCGATGTGTGAGGCTCAGTTGAGTATCGCGGTGATCGCGGGTCGGGCGGGTCGTGGACGGTCTACGGTGCATCGCGAGGTTGACCGTGGTGGTGGGTGTGGCGGCTACTGTGCTGTTCGTGCTCAGTGCCAGGCGAGTGTCAACGCGGCTCGGCCCAAGACTCCCAAACTGGCTGGCGATGCGGTGTTGGCCGCTGGGTGCGCTGGGGTGGCCGAGGGGCTGGAACTCAACTGGTCGCCTCACGCGATTTCTGCGGATCTGAAGGCTCGAGGGAAGCCGGTGTCGCAACAGCGCACGGTTGGCCGCCTCGCGCTTCGTCTTTGACTTGGATCGATCCGTCGTGACAGCGCCCGTCCGGTCGCCGTGGATCGACGGCGCGCCGGCAGTCAGCTCTGCCGCGAAGCTCGCGTGTCGAACGACGACGAGAAGATCGGACGGTCAAGCAGCGTGCCGCCAAGCGCGGGTTCTAACTTGTATCCACCCAACTTGATGCCCACATCAGCAAGCTGGTTCATCGCTTGTTCGGAACGCTCCATCGCCGTTCTATCCACGTGTGGATTGGCGTTTTCGATTTCCTCGATCGGTCTTCTTTCCATTGTCCTGCTCCTTGCCTTAGTCCTGTGTGTCAACAGAAGTTGACAGCATTCTTACCGCTTCACAGCCATTCATCATTCCAAAAGCGGCCGAATGCGATTGTCGAAGTGATCGATGACTGCGTTCTTGTCCCTTACGTTCGTCCATAAAAGCACATTGGCTTCAATACCCTTAAACCAATGCATGATCTCTTGGCGGTAGTATTGGTCGGATGCAATTCCACACAGTCTTTGACTCCGTGCGAGGAGACTACGCAAATCACCGAAGCGAGCCTTCCCTCATTGGGAAGCACAGCGTCCATGCACGGCAATATACTTGTCAACCAACAACACCGCAACACCGAGCGGCGATGTCGGCGGGCTTTTCGTGCTTGAGGGTGGGCGGCCTCCATGGGTGGTTGCGGATATTGCCGACCACAGCGCCTTCGCTGACTTGGACTTCGCCTATCGGTTCGTGTCCGTTGTGACGCGCTAGCAGTGCCACCCGCCACAGTCTGAGCCGGTCGTCGTACTCAGGCACCCCGAGTTCGACGTCGAGGGGTTGAGCGGCGAGCCATTCCTTGACGGCGCTGCGCGTGGTGGCTGCTGTCATGCTGCGACCAGGTGTTCGTAGCGGAGGCGCCTGCCTGCCAGATCAACGGCGATGGCTGGCATTTGCCGCTCCCCAGCCCGTCCGCGGAAGTTACCGCGAGACGCGAAACATGCCGTGTCGAGTCCGTTTCGGTGGTGCTCGCCGGGAGCGTTCTTGGTCATGTGCCGATGTTGGCAGAGGGGTGTGACATCGACACCGGCACCGGCACCGGCCAGCGGCCTAGCACCATCCGATATGTCCCCCAGACTCATCTCCCGACATTACCAGGATCCGCAACGCTACCAACCGCTCGTCCTGAAGCTCAGACGGGGCGGGGGCTGGGTCGGGCACGCAACGGGCGGGTCGCTGCCCACGCTAACAATTCAACATACTGAGAAACTTGCGTATACTGCAAGGTTGTCAGTATCTCGCTAGGGTGTAGGTGTCAAGAATTGCGGCAACACGTTGGATAGAAAGATATGGGATGGCCGGCAACGTCGCAAAGCAACTGGGGGACATCCCCGCAGCTCAGCATGGCTATTTCACACGCGCGCAAGCCTCAGCGGCCGAGATACCGGACTTCGATCTGACGAGGTCTGTGAGACGCGGCCTGATCGAACGCGTCGGGCACGGCGTGTACCGGGTCGCCG
>JAHQYN010000077.1 GCA_024421085.1 Acidimicrobiia bacterium | reverse complement strand
AACGTATCAACCGAGGATTCCTCAGCAAGACCGGCCAGTTGATCGTTGACTTGCTGCGGCGAAGTCTTGACAGCCGCGCTCACAGCCACCTCGGCGTGCTCTGTGGTGATCTTGCCTTGAGCCAACGACTCCGCCAACTTGGGCATCTCAACAAGCCCCGCAGCAGTCTTGGCGGCCTTGTTCGCCGCCCGGGTCGACATGCGCCCCGCCTCGCGCAACACCACCTTGGAACTCACCCCGCCATCATCAAGAGCCTCGATCTCAGTCGCGCAGCGTGTCTGCAACGCCCCCATCGCCGCCACCACCCGCCCAGCACCAGCAACCAGGCCTTCCAACTCGGCACGCGACAGCCCAGCAACCGTCACCTCCCGAACCTGCTGGATCATCGAATCGAACATGACCACAACCTAACAACAGGGTATGACACTACACAGAACACACCACCCGGATACGGTTCTACGCGTTCAAGGATGGAGCCAGCGCGGTTCTCCGAGCGGGCTGCACCCGCCCCAGACGACCCGCCCGAGGAGACGCTGTCGAGGCTGGAGCCAGCGCGGTTCTACAAGGGGTCCCCCAGAATCAGCACTGACCGCACCCTCAACCCGACCCGAAACGCGAAGCGCCACTTGTCAGGCGAGCCGCCCACCCGCCCAACAGATCAGCGCCCGGCCGATTCGGTGGGTGAACCGTTGACCCGCCCAACAGATCAGCGCCCGGCCGATTCGGTGGGTGAGCCGTTGACCCGCCCAACAGATCAGCGCCCGGCCGATTCGGTGGGTGAGCCGTTGACCCGCCCAACCGATAAGCGCATGGTTGTCTCGTCGAGGAACTCGTCGGGTGAGCGCCCGACGGCTGCAGGTGAGGGTGGCGGGCCAACCGCCCACCTACAGGGTCAACTCCCACACCGAGCCTCGAGCCACACGGCTCCACGTCAACACCGATCCAAGAGTAACCCGCCAGCGCACACAACGATGCCCACAGCTCACGCAAGCACGCCCACTCCGACCCCAAACGCGAATAGCCCGAAATCGGAAACCTGCTCAAGAGCAAGCCGAATCGCCCGAGCCTTAGGAGCTAACTGCTCCTGCTCCAAAGCTTCACTCGCACGTCGCTCCGTGAGGTTCAGGTCGTGTTCGATCAGGCCGTTGGGTCCTGCTTTGCCGGTGTCCACCGGCCCGCCGTGGCCCGGGTCGATCACCACCCGGGCACCGTTGACCTTGCGAGAGTTCTCGAGCGAAGTCCTCTGCTCCGATCAAGTCGATGCTGTCGCGGGTGCGACGCGGCTTCGGTTCGAGGCAGACCACGACTCGGCGACTGACGCTGCGATGTTCCTCGGCGAGGGTGCGGAGACCCTTTAGATGGTTGTTGTTGGTTCTGGCGGTTTCAAAGTCATAGCGACTTGAGCGTAGCTATTCTAAGGGAACCGCGGGGCCGCTGCGGGCTATGGCGGTCAGGTCGCCTCCGAGGTAGCTGCGCACCACGGCGGGGTCGGCTTGGACCTCGCTCGGGGTGCCCTGCGCGATGACCGAACCCGTCTCCATGGCGACTAGCCGATCACAGACGGAACTCAGCAGCGGCATGTCGTGCTCGATCACCACCAGGGTCATCTCATAGGCGTCGCGTATCTGTGCGATCACTGCGCCCAGTGCCTCGGTCTCGGCTTGGGCGATGCCGGCCGAGGGTTCGTCCATCAGCAGCAGCCGGGGCCGCAGGGCAACGTTGGCCGCCAACTCAACCAGGCGGCGGGTGCCGGTCGACAACAGGCTCACGGGCACCTCAGCCAACCCGCCGAGGCCGAACATCGCCAGCGTCTCAGCGGTCTCGTCCTCGATTCGGCGTTCGGCTGCCGATCCGCCGACCACGAAGCTGTGTCCCGCGGCTCGTTTGTTGGCCAGGAAGATGATGTCTCGAGCGGTCATGGTGGGAAACAAAGAGGCGTTCTGGAACGAGCGCACCAGACCCGCTCGGCTGCGAGCCTCCGGTGGCAGCCCGGTGATGTCTGCACCGGCGAAGACCACGGTGCCGGCATCGGGGCGCAGAAACCCGCTGACCAGCTCGAACAGGGTCGTCTTGCCCGCGCCGTTGGGTCCTATCAACCCGAGCGTCTCGCCGGCACGGACCTGTAACGACACATCGTCTACAGCAACCAGGTCGCCGAATCGCTTGCTGATGGCGCGCACTTCCAGCATCGCGTCGGCTGCGGGTCTGTCGTGGTCGGCGGGCGTCACTGTCACCGCCGTCGAACCGGATTCGATGTCGCTCGGTTCGGTTCGGGCGGCAACGGGGTCAATACCGTGCAACCGGGCGATCTGGTCGATGAAGTTGCTGCGGGTCGTGCTCAGCAGACCGTGCAGGCCCCGCGGCTGTTCGAGGATCAGGATCAACCACGCCGCGTTGAGTCCGGCCAGCGCCGACAGCTCAAGGTCGAAGAACTCCCGGATTCCGATCAGGTAGGCAGCCCCGAGGAGGGGCCCGGTCAGCTCCGAGAGGCCACCGATGACAGCCAACGACACAACGTTGATGCTGTCGCTCGGGGTGAAGATACTGCGCGAGACGAAGGTGTTGCTCATGGCCAGGACCACCCCGCCGATCCCGGCGACGAACCCCGAGAACCCGTAGGCGGCCAGCAACAGGCGACGCGGAGCGATCTGGAGCACCCGAGCCGCGGGGGCGTTGTCGCGGACCGCGATGAGCGACCGGCCGAAAGACGAACGGCGCAGCACATGGGCGATGGCAAGCACCATCACAAACGTCAGCAGGGCCGCGAAATAGAATCTGCGCGAGGTGCCGAGGTCGATACCCAGCGCGCTGACCGGGCGGGACGACAGCCCCACACCGAAGGCCCAGTCCTGGCGCAGCAGCCAACTGAACGTCGCCAGGGCGAAGGCAAGCGTGGCGATCGCCAGGAGCAGACCCTGCACCCTCAGAGCGGGCAACCCCACCGCGGCCGACACCAACGCTGCGGTGACCCCGCCGCACAGCAGCCCCAAGATCAGGCTGCCAGTCTCGGTGGCCACCCGCACCCCGACCACCGCACCGATCGCCGCGAAGGCGACCTGCCCCAGCGAGAGCTGACCGGCCAGGCCAGTCAGGAAGCTGACCGAGATGCCGATGGTGGCGAAGGCGACGATGGTCGACAGCACAAACGCCGAACGGTTGCTGATCAACAGCGGAACCACGAGCGCAACGGCCACGCCCACAGCCCCGGTCACCCAGGCCAGGTTGCGGATCAGCCAGACGCCTCGGTACGCATCGGGCAGCCGACGGTTCGGCGCCAGGCTCGACCAGCGTTCGGGCTGTTCACGAACCGAACGCACCTGCAGCGCCACGCCCACCAGGATCAGCACGAACAATGCCCCCTCGAACCAGCCGGTGGCGTCGGGGTTGGAGGCCATGACCTGCTCGACGATCCCGATTCCGACCCCCGATACCAACGCTGCCGGCAGGTTCGCGAAGCGCGCCAGCGCGGCCACCGCCAGGCCGCGCACGATGAAGTCCGGACCCAGCGCATCAGCGGTGACCGTTGACTGGTTGCCGATGATCAGCATCGCCGCGAACGCGGCAATGGCGCCCGCGAGGGCCCACGACAGCATCGCCATGTGCCGCGGGTCGGCCCCGGCCAGCGTGGCCGAGTCGGGATTGGCCGCGGCGCCACGGATCGCCAGGCCGTAGCGGCTGCGCTGCAAGAACACATAGAGCCCGGCCACCACCAGCGGCGACAGGCAGAGCAGAGCTGTCGAGGAGGGCGAGACGTAGACGGTGAGGTCGAATTCCGGAAAGAACGGAGGCTGCGGGAAGCTGCCGCCTCCCAGGCCGCCCTTCGAGAACGACAAGGCCAGCAGCAGCAGCGCTTGGGCAGCACCCAGGGTGGCGACCATCGACAGGACCTTGGGGGCTGCCGACAGCTTGCGAACCACGAATGATTCCACGCCCGCGGCCAGCAGAGCCGCCACGATCAGCGCTCCGCTGAAACCGAGCCAGTAGGGAACGCCGTAGTCGTTGACCACTACCGACATCATCGAGGCGGCAACCAGGCCAATCGAGCCGTGCGCGAAGTTGATGAAGCCGCTGGACCGGTAGGCCAGCACCAAACCGATGCCCAACAGGGCGTAGCCGATGCCGAAGATCGAGCCCAGCAGCAGCAGCGGGCCGGAGACATCGAACCCAGAGAGGTCGAACCCGGGCACGTCGAAGTAAGGCACAGCTCTACCGGTCCGCGTCGAGGGCGCCGGCGAGACCCTCGAGGTAGGCGGCTTGCAGCAGGTTGGGTTTGGCCCGGAACTCCTCGGCCGTGCCGGAGTGACCGATCTCCCCCTTCTCCATCACATAGGCGTGATCGGCGGCGGCGAGCGCGATGTTGACCGACTGCTCGACCAGCAGCACAGCCGAGCCGCGGTCGGCGATTCGGCGGACCACCGGCAGCAGATCGGCGATCACGGTGGGCGCCAGGCCTAGCGAGAACTCGTCGATCATCAGCAGGCGGGGAGGCACGATGATGGACTTCGCCAGTGAGAGCATCTGTTTCTCGCCGCCCGACAGGGTGTCTGCCCGCTGGCCGGACCTCTCGGCTAGGCGGGGGAACAGCTCGTAGACCTCCGCAATGGCCTCGGCGAAGGCTTCGCTGCGGGTCGGTTCGGGGGCCGCATGGCCGAACAGACGCAGATTCTCAGCCACTGTCAGCGGACCGACCACCGTCTCTCCCCCGACGATCTGGTGCAGCCCCATTCCGACGCGCCAGGTGGGCCGGGTCTTGGTGATGTCGAGCCCGGCGTAGACGATCCGCCCGCCGATGGTCGGTTCAAGCCCGGAGACGGCTCGCAACAGCGTGGTCTTGCCCGCGCCGTTGGTGCCGAGCAGCGCAACGACCGCTCCTTCGTCGACCCGAAGGTCCACGCCGAACAGGACTTGCACGGTCTCATAGGCCACCGACACCTGTTCCACCGAGAGCAGCGGAGGCGCCGCTGGCCCGCCTGCGGCACTCTGCCGAGCGTAGACCCGGCGGGGAACGGTTGTGGCCTGGGCCTGAGCCACGGCGGTCGCGGCGTCACGGGCGGAGGGCGCGTAACGGCGCACACCCCAGCCCACCACCACCAACAGGAGCCCGACCCAGGCGATCTTCCACTGGTCGGACCAGCCGCCGACGACCGCCGCGTTGACCAGCGACACCAACAGTGCGCCGACACCGGCCCAGAGAACCTGCCGAGCAGCCACTCTGCGGCGCAGCGCCGGGGCGAGAGCAGTGAACGCCGAGGCATCGAGCGCCGCGGCGGCCAGGCCGAGCGCTCCGCCCGCCACGAGCCAGCACACCACCAACCCGATGTAGGTGAACGACAGGCCGCCCAGCGTGACCAGCAACCCCCCGACCAGCAGGTTGGTTCCGACAGCGTCGGCCCGGCGGCCGCCGAGCAGTCGGTGCAGACGGTGGTACCAGGGTCCGAACCCGCTGATGAGCGCCGCAGCCAAGGTCCCGGCTGCCAACACCGCCGCCGTCTGGGTGCCGCTGCGCTGCCATTGCCCCAACAGCAGCGACTGTGCCGCATCGGCACCGCCGACGACCACTGCACCACCCGCGAAGGCCGCTGTGCAGGCGCGGCGGGCCCAGGGTACGTCGGTGCGGGCCACGGCGTCTTCCACTTCAAGGTCTCCGTCGTGGACCAGCCCGTGGCGGCCGACCAGCCCGTGGCGGCCGACCAGCCCGTGGCGGCCGACCAGCAGCGTGCCGACCAGCAGCGTGCCGACAAGCACCAGCGCCGCGCTGACCCACAACAGCGTGGTGAAGTCGACGGGACCGAACACCCGCAGCACCAGCGGCAGCGAGACGCCCGAGGCGACCGCCGCCCAATACCACGAGAGCGTGCGGAACCGGTCTGCAAAGCGTTCGTCGGTCGCCAACAGGACCCGCTGGACGACCAGCCCCGGCGCCGACCCCACCGCCAACAGCACACCTCCGGCCACGAAGGTTACGAGCTGTGTTGTGGAGGCCATCAGAGCCAGACCCAGCGCAGCGATCAACCCTCCGAACGCCAGCAGCGTCGCCGCGGGAAGCTGGTCACGCAGCCGGGGCACCGCCAACGCTGCCAGCACCGCGACCGCACCCAGCAGAGCGCTCTCCCCGCCGATCGCCCCCAGCAGATTGAAGTGGTCGGCTATCTCGGTGCGGCGGAACAACAGGACCGGCAAAGCAGACGCCAGGCCCGCCGCCTGCACCGACACCGCAGTCAGCAGTCGGGGGTTGCCGGGCCGTCCCTGGTGCTGGGGGTCCATCGGTCTGACCGCCGGCCGTTCAGCCGTCGAAGTCCGCCGGGTCGCCGACAAGGGCCATGCACTCGCATTCGGGGTCGAATCGGAAGCGCCGATAGGCGTCGCCGCCGGCGTAGCTTCCCTCGGTGAACTCCACCCCGTAGACCGATGCCGGCTCGAAGCTGTCGCCGAGCTGCCAGACCGCCTCGGTCACTCCCTGCGCGCTGAGCACGGTCAAGTGCGGTGAGGCTGCCCGCAGCAGACGCAGCGTGTCGCAGAACATGAGGCCGGTGCGGACGTGGTTGCGTCTCTCGAAGGTCAACCCGGCGGCGGTGAAGATATCGAGGCATTCCTGCTCGGCGTCCGATGCCGGGAACCGGTATTGGTCGTCACCGACGTCGTAGCCGGGCAGCACGCTTATGCCGCTGGCGCCGCCCATCATGGCGGAGTAGTTGGAGACGTTGAACTCGGGGCTGTCGTAGCTGGTCAAGGCGTATGCGGGCGAGTAGTTCTGGGTCCGGCTGGTGTCGATGAAAAAGGAGATCAGCCTGGACCCGCCGATCGCCGCGACCTTGTCCACACCGGCCTCCTTGAAGTTGATGGTGGCCTGGAGCAGGTCGTTGTTGAGAGACGTAGCGTCGGTCGGGTCGATGTTGTTGTACGATGCCACTTGCACACCGGCTGCTTCGAGCCTCGGCAAGAACTGCTGTTCGTAAACGCGGTCGGAGAGTCCCGACTCGATGGCGAGCACGCCGAGTGTGGCGCCGTCGAACCATCCGTCCTCGATGAGCCCCTCGGCCAGTCCAGCTACCAGGTCGTCGTAGGCGGGGAGCAGCGGCGACCAGTAGTACGGCGCCAGCTCTTCGAATCCTGCGTTGTCGACCGGGTAGAGGGTGGCGTCGAGCATCAGCGTGTTGGCGTTGCGGTAGCAGGGGCGGGCGTTCTCCTGGAACTGGCCGGTCATCACCACGGCGAAGGCCTTGTCGTCCTGGGTGACGGCGTTGCAGAGCGCCTCTTCGGCGACGGGGCCGTCGGTGATGGCGTTGAACACGGTGACCTTGGCTTCGATCTGTCGGCCGGCGAAGCCGCCGTTGGCGTTGAAGTGGTCGACCAACGCGGCCAGTTGTGCCTCCCGGTCGCCTTCATCGGGGGTCTCCCAACCGAACGCGGCTGCCACCGCGGAGGTGTCGGTGATGATGAAGGAGATGGTGACGGTGTCGTCGCTGACTCCGGGGGTGTCTGCTCCTGGCGGCACCGGGCCGGTTGGTTCTGCTGCGGTGGTGGGCGCGGAGCCGGTATCGTCGGTCTGGACCGGTTCATCGCCGGGTTCATCGGCTGTGGTGGTGGGCGGGGCGGCGGGGGCGGCAGGGGGGGCGTGGGGAGGGGCGGCTTGGGTCGGGGGGGGGTCGGTCGGGGCGGTTTCGGTCGAGGCGGCATCGGTCGGGGCATCGCCGGCCGACTCCGAACAGGCGGCTGCGAGCATCGCCGCTGCCAGTAGCAGCACGAGCACTCGGGGGTTCTTGAGGCGACTGTCGGCACGGGCGGCGGAACTCATGATGCACCTTTCATTGTTCAGTTCTTCTGTCGCGCGATCAGGTGAACGTTCAACGCGGGGCGGGTGGCGTCGGCGGCACTGACGGCGGCGCGGTAGGCGGAGCGGCGGCGGCTGAGCGCTGCGGAGGTGAAGTAGGCGACCAGCGCCAGCAGCACCAGCACGACCACGGTCTGCACCCAGCGCCCGAAGTCGAGCCACCAGCCGCTGAGCACATGCAGCAGTTGGTCGTTCATCCCGGTCAGGTACAGGAACGCCCCCATCGACGGGAAGAACCAGGGGCGATCGCGGAGCCGGTTCACGTCTTGCCCCCGGTGGTGCCGAACTGGGCGCCCTCATTGCCATGCACGTAGTAGGAAGCGGCTTCGAGGCGGCCCCGCTCCGCTGGGAACCCCTGCACGAGCCCCATCGACAGGTCGCGCAGACCCCTCGATATCGGGCCGCCCATCCCGGTGTTGCCGGTGCCGCAGGCTTTGAGCGCGCAGACCGCCACACTGAAGCAGTTGTCGGCGATCTCTCCCTTGGCGATCCTCCAGTTGGCGATCACATCGTCTTTGGGGATGATCTCGGGGTCGGCGGTCTCCAGGCGGATCTGGCGGCGGGCCCACAGGTAGGCGGTGTCGAGATGGGCGCGCATCTTGCCGATGAGCTGGCGGTGCACGTCGCTGCCGCCGATCGGTTCGGCGGTGCCGTGGTAGGTGGTGGTCCGCAGGAACTGCATCGCATAGTCGTGTACCGCCTGGGCTGCGCCGATGTAAACCGACGACAGGGCCACCTGGTTGCCGACGAAACTGCCTCGGCTCACCTTGGTCATCTTGACGAAGGTCGCGGGCACGGTCAGCGCATTGTGGTCCGGCACGAAGGCGTTGTCTAGAACGATCCCGTGGGTGGCGGTGGCACGCATGCCCACAGCATCCCATCTGGCCCGTTCACTCACCCCCGGAGTGTCTTGGGGGATCAGGAACACCGCCAGATGCTCGGCGGTGTCGCCGCTGTCGAGTTTGGCTGTCACCAGGTAGTCGTCGGCCACTCCGGTGGCGCAGCCGAAAGATTTGACTCCGTTGATCAACCAGCCGCCTGTGGTGCGGGTGGCTTCGGTGGCGATGGTGACGGCAGCGTCCTTGGTGCGCACCGACTCGCTGGCGAAGTTGGCGACCCAGCGGCCTTCGGTGCCCATGCGGCGCAGCACCTTCTCCCCGAAAGCGGTGACGACAGGGACTTCGTCGGCGGCGAACAGTCCGGCTTCGACGGCTTTGAGCGGCAGCAGCCCCCGAGACGATCCGCTGCACTGGAAGAAGTAGGCCAGCGAGGTCGAGGCGCAGGCGGTGGCCATGGCGAAGGTTGCTGCGGCAAGGTCGCGCAGGCCGCCGCCGAGGCCCCCGTAGGTGGCCGGGACGGTCAGCCCCAGCAGGCCCGCGTCGGAGATCGTGCGGACATGCTCGAGCGGGAACTCGCCGGACCGGTCGGCTTCGATCGCCCGATCCGCCAGAGCTGGCAGCACCGAGTCGACCTGCCGTGCCCGCTCACGCTCCGCGTCGGTCATGTCTTCGACCAACATCTCTCCGGTCGTTCTGCGTTGCGTATCGTTGCTCATGCTGACAGCCATCGCCTACTTGCCTTTACTTGTGAGGGCAGCCGGGGCACGGTCGCAAGCCGCGGCACTGGCAACTGCGGCAGACCCGGTGGCGTAGCCGTTCCATGCCGCTCCATCAGATCGGCCTGTCGTCAGCTAGCGCCGGTCCGGTCCGGTCCTCGCCGTTGCCGCAGGCGGCCGCGGCGGCACATGAGACACCGGCCTTCGCGCTCAGCACCCTGCGACCGGTCACATCAAGCGGCGCTGCCGCTTTGGCGTCGCCGCTGCCTGCGGATTGTCGGGATCAAGATGACGACGATTATCACCGGAATGATCACCGCAATGGGTATCCAGTTGAACCCTGGATCGTCGCCGTCAGCATCGTCAGCCACTGCTGGGGTCTCTTCCTGCGCCACCTCAGGCTCGGGTTCGGGCTCCGGCTCGGGCTCGGGCTCCGGTTCGGGTTCGGGCTCTGGTTCGGGTTCGGGCTCGGGCTCCGGTTCGGGCTCGGGTTCGGGCTCCGGTTCGGGCTCGGGCTCCGGTTCGGGTTCGGGTTCGGGTTCGGGCTCCGGGGCGACTGCTTCCTGTTCAACCGTCTCAGGAGGGGCCGCGAAGGTGAACGCCTGTGCGGCGAAGTTGGCTCCTACGAAACCGTCACCGGCCACTACGAAGCATGGATTGTCCGCGTCGCAACGCTGGGGGATCACCGCCACCGGATAGTCGATCATCCCGGTGCCGTCGTCCGCGATCGTCACGGCGTACGTGCCGTAGTTGCTCAGGTCGCAATCGGTCGGACCGACCGCCGGAAACATGTAACAGGTGACGACCGTAGCGGTATTGCCCGGAAGCCAACTTGTGAGCGTCACGGTGACGACTTCGCCGTCCTCGAGTGCTTCGCTCTTCGAGAGTTCCAGCGTCTCTCCGTTGTGGCCCTCACCGTGGTCGGCGAGTGCGGCGGGCAGAGCGATGAGGCTCGCCAGCGCCATTATCGAGACCGCTGCAATCAAGCGGTATTTGGTGCGGATCATGGGTTTCCCTCCAAGAATCGGCCTTGTCGCGGGCAGTTTCCCGCGAACCTGCCGCGACTCTATAGCGAAACAGCGTTCCGGTCAACGAAACAGCCGATTGCGCGGCGGTGGATCGAAATCACCGATTTCAGTCTGGATTCACGGCCGTGACCTCGGCCAACTCGGCGCTCATCGAGTTCACCGCGCCGATCATGCTGGTCTGGAGCATGTAGGCCCTGCTCCGTTCGGGGTCGGCTGCGGTGGCAACCAGGGCGTCGAGGGCGCGTTGTCGGGCCGCGGGGTTGTGCGCTGCCAAGCTCTGAGCGTTGTTGTGCGTGTGGCGTTTCACGTAGTCGATCGCCAGGGTCCGGCGCAGTTCGCCATGATGATCGAGCCGGTCCTCGGCAATGTCGCCGTGCAGCACCGCGGCCAGCGCGCCACCGAGCAGCACCGCATCGTGGATCCCACCGTTCATCCCCATCCCGCCGAGCGGATTGTTGATGTGGGCGGCGTCTCCCATCAGCAGCACCCTTCCTACCCGAAACCGGTCGGCCACCCGTTGATGCACCCGGTAGATCGTGCGGTGGGCGACGTCGTAGGGTTTCTTGCGGGCGACCACGCCGTTGAGCCGGCGCTGGGCGCTCTCGTCGCTCAGCGCCTCGTCGTCGGATTCGTGCTCGCCGACCGGGAACAGCGCCCGCCACAGGCGGAGTGTGCGCAGCAGCACCAGCCATTCGTCCGAGTCCGAGATGTAGTTGACGTAGGCCAGGTCGTCGAGGTGGTCGGCCATCTCGAAAGGGGTCGACACAACCAGGTAGCGATCCTCGTAGGTCATGCCGTCGAAGGCCAGGCCCAGCGACTTTCGCACGGCGCTGGACGCGCCGTCGGCACCGACCACCGCGTCGGCGCTGATCGTCTCACCCGAGGCCAACCGCACGGTGGCGGCGTCGCCCTGATCGGCTGCCTCGACCACTGCGGCGTCGAACCTGACAGTGACTCCGGCCATCGAGGCGAACCGGTCGAGCATGATTTCACACAGTTTGTACTGCTCACACTGGAGACGGAAGGGATGGGCGCTCACATCGGCCAGCGTGGTGAGGTCGAACTCGGCCACCACGCCTTCGCGGCGGTCCCGATAGGCGAAGCGGGGGGCCACCAAGCCTCGGCCGATCATCTCGTTCACCACGCCGTACTGGTCGAGAAGGTCGAGGGTGGCCGGGTGGAAGGTCGACGCCCGCAGTTCGCGGGGCAGTTCGGGCGCGGCCTCAAGCAGGGTCACCCTGATGTTGCGGGCGGCGAGCACCGCTGCGGCGACGCAACCGACGGGACCCGCCCCGGCGACGACTACATGCGGTTGCGGCACGGTCCGGTGCTCGCGTCAGTGCTCGCGCAGCATCATGCCGTGGCCCACGAACTGGTCGTTGATGCCGAGGGTCCGCAGCGCATGCCACAAACAGACGGCGTTGATGGCCAGCACGGGCTTTCCGAGCCAGCGTTCAGCTTGGTCGGCTACTTCGACCATCGACAGGTTGGTGCCGCACTGCACGATGGCGTCGATGTCGTCTCCGTCGAGTCTCTTGAGTACCTCCACGAGGGTCTCGGGGGTCACATCGGCGATTGAGGTTGCCGATTCGCAGCGCAGACCGTGCACTCGTTTGACATCGAGGCCGCATTCGCTGAAGTAGCCGTACACCTGCTCGTCGGCGGCGGGCTGGTAGGGCGTGAGGCAGGCGATGCGTGAAACTCCGAGCTTGCCGAGAGCGGCGTTGCAGGCCGCCGCGCCCGAGGTGATGCCGATTTCGCCGGCGATGGCGGCGACTCGGGCGGAGAATGCGGCGTTGCCCTCCTTGCCTCCCCAGAAAGTCTCGGCCGACATTCCCATGAGGATGTGGTCGGGCTTGCAGGTCATGATGTCGCGGATCGCGGTGGGGATGGTCTCACGGATGAGGTCCAAGAAGTGCAGGAACGCTTCGTCGCTGCTCAGATCGGGTGCCTCCACTAGGAACCGCCCGCTGTGGAAGGTGACCCCGGGCGGGCGCACCCGGGCGAAGTCGTGTTCAACGACGGTGTTGGTCGACGGCAAGATGACCCCGATCTTGGCCCGGTACCCCACAGCATCAGGCACGTGTGCCCCCCTTTCGGCTCGCGTGTGTGCGGAACGACGTTCCGCTTACAGGAACACTATCAGGTCGGTGGGCTTGTGCTCGCATGCGCTAGCCTCACAACTCTGGAGACGTGGCCGAGCCAGGTTGAAGGCGCTTCCCTGCTAAGGAAGTAACGTCGCAAGGCGTTCGTGGGTTCGAATCCCACCGTCTCCGCACCCATTCGAGCATCGCCGGGGCGGTGATCGGCGGGAGCAGCCTGTATGGCGGTCAGGTCTCCATTGCCGGGGCGGTTTTCGGCCGACTGTTTGCCGTGGTGCTGACCGTCGGCTTCATTGTCTTGGGGGCACCTTCGTTCTACAACCTGATCGCCGTGGGCGTGGTGTTGATCGTCGCAATGGTCATCGACTGCTGGCGGCGTCAAGCGGTCGAGTTCGCGGGAGACTAGGGATTTTAGCACAGGATCGGATCACGCTGTCTGCTGGGCTGGGCGCAAGAATTGCAAAATCAACACTATTGTTGTATGATTCGCACGGAACTGAACACACTTGGGAGGAAATTAGAAATGGCCACTTGGTTGAATGAGGTCTTGAATACGGAGAAGCCGGTGATCGCAATGTGCCACCTCAGCGCGTTGCCGGGCGACCCGTACTTCAATGCCGCCGAAGGCATGCCGGCCGTGGTAAAGAGGGCTTCTCGTGACCTGCATGCGCTGCAGAACGGAGGTGTGGACGCGGTGATGTTCTCAAACGAATACAGCCTGCCGTACATGACACGCACCGAGCCGATCACCGCCACAGCCATGGCCCGCGTTGTCGGAGAACTGCTCGAGCAGATCAAGATTCCGTTCGGTGTCAATGTCTTGTGGGACCCGAAAGCGAGCATAGATCTCGCCGCGGCGACCGGCGCGCAGTTCGTTCGTGAGATCTTTACCGGGGTCTACGGCAGCGATTACGGGCTGTGGGATACTTCGTGTGGCGAATCGGTGCGTCATCGTCGCCGCGTCGATGCCCAAAATGTTCGGCTGCTGTTCAACGTAGTGCCAGAGTCTGCCAGCTACATCGGGCGACGAACGCTCCGAGACCTGGTTCGCTCAACAGTGTTCAACGCACGCCCTGACGGACTCTGCGTCTCCGGGCTCACGGCGGGAACAGCAACCTCGCTCGACGATCTCGAAGCGGTCAAAGCGGCTGCGGGGGACATACCGGTATTCGTGAACACCGGGGTTAACAATGGAAACGCTGCTGAACAGTTGGCCATTGCCGATGGAGCGGTTGTGGGCACCTACTTGAAGCGCGACGGGGTGTTCGAGCACGAGGTGGACGAGGCGCGCGTAGCTCGGCTGATGGAAAGCGTCCGCATGATCCGCGACTCGCCCGCAGGGGCACAGGCGTCGTAGGGAGGATGCGCTAGCGATGTTCATTGGCATTGACATCGGCACCTATGAAGCCAAGGGTGTCGTTCTCAGCGGTTCTGGTGATGTGGTGGTCGCAGCCGCTCGTCGGCGGCACCAGATGTCGATCCCGCAACCCGGCTATGCCGAGCATGACGCCGAGGAGGTGTGGTGGGCGGGCCTGGTGGCGCTCGTGCGCAGTCTGCTTGAC
Organism: Acidimicrobiia bacterium; assembly: GCA_024421085.1. GTDB lineage: Bacteria > Actinomycetota > Acidimicrobiia > Acidimicrobiales > Aldehydirespiratoraceae > VXYK01. The sequence continues at coordinate 1,174 of JAHQYN010000077.1, read as the reverse complement.
CATCCCGATGTCGATCCTGCTGCGGTGGACGCAGTCGGATGCAGTGGGATCGGGCCGTGCGTGCTGCCACTCGATGCCGAATATCGAGTGCTGCGGCCGGCAATCTTGTATGGCGTTGACACCCGGGCGACCTTGCAGTGCAACCGCTTGACCGAGGAGTTGGGTGCCGATGAGATTCTGCGCCGTTGTGGAGCGGCGTTGACGTCGCAGGCAGCGGGGCCGAAGGTGTTGTGGATCCGTGAGCAGGAACCCGAGGTCTACGCCAAGACAAGGCTGTTCGCCACCTGCCAGAGCTATCTGGTTGGACGCTTGACCGACGAGTGGGTGATGGATCACTCGACCGCGGGGTACTACGGACCTTGTTATTCGCTGGAGGCGTTCGGCTGGGATCCATCGTGGAATGCGCGGGTGGGGGGCACGGGGAAACTGCCCGATCTCCGCTGGAGCACTGATGTGGTAGGGGCGGTCACGCCTTCGGCGGCGGCGCAGACCGGTTTGCCGGTCGGCGTGCCGGTCATCGCTGGGACGGCTGATGCGCCGGCCGCGGCGATCGCCGCGGGAGTGGTCCGACAGGGCGACCTGATGATCATGTACGGGTCGAGCATCTTCATGATCGAGCCGGTAGACGAACTCGTCCTTGATGCCAGGCTCTGGTCGGCGCCGTTCGTGTTCGAATCGTCTTATCTCGTTGCCGGTGGCATCTCCACCGCCGGCACCGCGACGCGGTGGTGGCTAGACGTTCTCGGCCGCTCGGGCCAGGGCAATGAAGACGAAGTGTTCGCCGAACTTGTCGCTGAGGCGGCCGCGGTCGCGCCGGGTGCCGACGGGCTCGTGGTGCTGCCTCATTTCAGTGGCGAGCGAACGCCGCTGCACGACCCCTCGGCGCGTGGGGTCATCGCCGGCCTCGACCTGACGCACGGCCGGGGCCACCTGTTCCGCGGGATTCTCGAGGGAATCGCAACCGGTATCCGTTGGAACGTCGATGTGCTCGACGAGCTTGGACTGAGGCCCGAGAGGGTACGGGCGATTGGCGGTGGAACTCGCAATCCGGTCTGGTCGCAGGCCGTGAGCGACACCTTGGGGATCGAACAAGAGATACGGCATACGGGAGCGGCCCACGGTGCCGCGTTGCTCGCCGGGATAGGTGTCGGCGCTCTCGACCGGAAAGGTTTAG
>JAHQYN010000076.1 GCA_024421085.1 Acidimicrobiia bacterium | reverse complement strand
CGACCGGCGCGGGAGGAGGAGGGGGAGGCGGGGGGGGAGGCGGGGGGGCTGGGGCCGGGGCCGGGGAAGACTCGGGCACAGCCATCAGGTCGCCTCGAGCTTTCGGTACTTGTAACCCACAACCGCGGCGCCAGCGGCGAACCAGGCCGCGGCACCGAGCGCCACGATCGCGGTGTCGGTCTCCCACAACGACTGGCTCTGGTCAGACACCTCACCGAGGATTCTCGTTACCGCTTCGCCCGCTGTCGCCAGAGGATTGAGCAACCCGTAGACATTCGAGAAGTCCGCCGCATTGATCAGAATCTCGCTGACAGTCGTGCCCCCCAAGACCACCAGAACTACTGCGACGCTGGCGAAGGCCCTGCGGTCGGTGACGCTGGCACCCGCCATCGCCACGGCCGTCATGACCGCCGATATGACCAGGCTGCCGGCAGTCAGCCTCAAGAAGACCTCGAGCCAATCCACGAAGCCCGGGGGACCGTCACCGGCCACTGTGTATCCCGCCAGGGCGAGCAGCACAGGCCCGAGCGCGATGATCATCATCACCGCCAGCACAGCTAGGACCTTGGCGCCCAAATACGTGCTCCGAGTCAGCGGCGTCGACAGGTACAGCGAAAACATCCCGTCGCGGCGGTCGCGGACCAGTGCCTCCGGGGCCACCATCGAGGCGAAGAGCAGAATCGGAAGAACCGAGTAGCCGAACAGTGCCGAATACTTGATCTCCGAACCGTTGCCGAGATCACCGAACAGAACGGCGACACCAACGAGGACCACAGCGGGCAGCGCCGCTATCACCACCACGATCACTGGGAAGACCTTGTGGCGGGCGGGGCGACCCAAGCCCAGAGTGCTGCGAATCGTCTGCCAGGCCAGGGACCGGACCGCCCCGGCCACACCGGAACGGACACCCTCGTACTTCCGGTAGCCGCGGTCATGGATCTCGGTTCCGTCCGCGCTTGATCTGGCAATCCCGTTACTTGGGCCGTTACCAGGGCCGTTACCAGGGCCGTTGGCAGAGCCGTTCATGATGCCGCCACCGAGAAGAGGTCTTCGAGACGACGCCGTCGGCGTTCGATCCGGACGACTCTGGCATTGGCACCGGCGACCGCGTCGCGCACCCTGTCGGCGACGAGGTCGGCATCGGGTCCGATCACCTCCATGCGGGATTCCACCTCACCATGGCGGACCTCGAGTCCAGACCGCGACAGCCGGCTCACCACATCATCGAAGGCGCCGGGCTGATCCGCCACCTCTGCGACTTCGACCACCACGCCCTGCTCGTCTCCCACGAGGTCTTCGAGCCGCCCCTGAGCGACCAGTTGGCCGGCGTCGAGGGCCACGATGTGGTCACAGATGCGTTCGACCTCTTCGAGCAGATGCGACGTGAGCACCACGTCGATCCCGTACTCTCGGCTGACCTGACGGATCAGTGACAGCATCTCGTCGCGCTGTACCGGGTCGAGGCCGTCGGTCGGTTCGTCCAGCAACAGCAAGGCGGGATCCGAGGCGATCGCCTGGGCGAGCTTCACCCGCTGGCGTTGGCCGGTCGACATGGTCCCCAGCGCCCGGGCGCGCTCCTCGCCCAGACCGACGAGCCACAGGGCGTCTGAGGCGCGGCCTCTGGCCTCGTTGCGGGGCATGCCCCTCACTTCAGCCATGTGCTTCACGAACTCTGACGCGGGCATGTCCTCGGGCACGACGTTGCGCTCCGGTCCGTAGCCGATCTGCGCGCGCAATTGCGCTCCTTGGGTCTGCGAGTCGTACCCGAGCACCGACGCCTGCCCCGCGGTCGGTGCCCGCAGGCCCAGCACCAGGCTCATCAGCGTGGTCTTGCCTGCACCGTTGGCACCCACAAGGCCGGTCACGCCGCTCTGTACATCAACGTTGAGCGAGTCGAGCGCCCGCTGTGCGCCGAACTGCATCGTCAGGCCACTCGTGGTGATGATGCTCATTGAAACCGAACTATAACTGAATTCAACAGCAACTCACCACCGGGCTCAGACAAGCAACGCGTCGGTGATGACTTCGACCAGCGCGGGACCCGGGTGTGCGATCGCCTCGGCGATGGCCGAGGGCAGCTCCTCGATCCTGGTGACCCGAATGCCCCTGGCCCCGCACAGTTCAGCGAAGGCAGCGAACTCCGGGTTGTGCAGGGAGGTCTGCCAGACATCGAAGTCGGCCGCCCGCTGTTCCTTGGTGATCTTGGCGAGTTCACTGTTGTTCATCAGCACATGGGTGATGTTCATGCCGTACTTAACGGCTGTGGTCATCTCCATGGCGTACTGACCGAAACCTCCGTCACCAGACACAGACACGACCGGGCGGCCCGCGTGTCCCGGTTGGCTCTGGGTGGCAGCCCAGCAGCCCATCGCGGCGGGCAACGAGAAGCCGATCGACCCGAGGTAACCCGACATCAGCACGGTCTGCTCACGCACCTCGAAGTAGCGGCCGAACGAGTAGGTGTTGTTGCCGACATCGACCGGCATGACCGCGTTCGCCGGCACGCAGCCGCTGAGCGCATCGAACAGGGCCGCGGCGCTGATCCCGGCACCACGGTCGTCCTGGCGCCGACCGGCCTTCTCGCCGCGCCAGATCGCCCAACGCTGCGCGACCTCAGCGCCGGCGCCGCGGCGGGCAACCCCGGCACCGTCGAGCCTCCCAAGCCCCTCGAGCAGGGCTTTGGCGACAACTCCCACATGACCCTGAACCGGAACCGCCACCGGATGGAAACGGCCCAGAGCCATCGGGTCGAAGTCGACCTGCACGATCGGCTTGTAGTCGGCGATTCCCGTGTGGTTCGCGAACGACACCCCGAACGCCACGATCATGTCGGACTCGTTCATGAACCAGCTCGCAACGGGAGTGCCGGAGCGCCCCAGCACCCCCGCGGCCAAGCGATGTTGATCCGAGATCAGGCCCTTCGCCTTGAAGGTGGTGGCAACCGGCGCATCGATGGCCTCGGCGAATGCGACGATGTCGTCGATCCCATCACGCGCACCGTTGCCGATGATGACCAGAGGTCGGTCAGCAGCCGAGATCGCCTCGATCGCTGCGCTCAGCGACTCTGCCGGAGGCCCGATCTGACGGTCTCCGCTGCGACCCTCCGGGGAACCCACACGGGCATCGTCGCCGGCCGCAAGCACCTGGACTTCGTCGGGCAGCACCAGATGAGCGACGTCACGCTCCACCAACGCCGTCTTGCACGCCAGAGTCATCAGCTCACCGTGGTCCGATGTGGCCTGCACTGTCTGGGAGTAGCGGGCGACGTCGGCGAACGCGGCGGAGAGGTCGGTGTCTTGAAAGGCGCCACGGCCACGGACACTGCTGGGAACCTGCCCGCAGACCGCCAGCACCGGGGCGCGGTCGGTCTTGGCGTCGTAGAGCCCGGTCATGAGGTTGGTCGAGCCGGGACCCGCTATCGCGAAACACGCGGCGAGGCGGCCGGTGAGCTTGCCGAACGCGGTCGCCGCGAACGAGGCCGCACCCTCATGGCGGATGCCGATGAAGGCAAGGTCGCCGCGTTCCTCAGCGGCGCGCAGAGCGTCGGCAAAGCCGAGATTGGAGTGACCGACCATGCCGAAGACGTGGGTCACGCCCCAGTTGACCATCGTCTCGACCATCACGTCAGAGACGGTTCGCGGCCTCGCCAGCTGATGGGGCAGGGCGACATACACCCCGTCGTCGCGAACCTCGGTCCGGAATGCCGGTGGTGCGTCGGAGAAGGCCCCGGGCGGCTTGCCGTTCTTGGGCGAATAGTCGTAGCCGTGCCAGGGACAGCGGAGCCATCCGCCCTCGATCGACCCCTCGCCGAGCGGGCCGGCCTGATGCGGGCAGGCATTGGCCAGACAGCCGTAGCCGCCTTCGGCGGTGTGGGTCACGCAGAGGCTCTCATGGCCGATGTTGACGGTCGAGACTCGGCCTTGCGGCAGTTCGTCAAGGCCCAGGAGTCGATGCCAAGAGTATTCCTCTTCAGGCAGTGCCGGTTCGGAGACCGATGGTTGCTCGGCGATCGGGTCGTTCACTTTGCTACTCCTCCGTATGCGATACCGGTGAGTTGGGCCATGTTCGAGTCGAAGGTGGTGAGGTCGTCGGTGCAGAACTCACGCAGATGGGTGTGTCCGCAGGCCCGTGCCAGGACACCCATCAGTTCGATACTGGCAGCGAAGAACCGTTGGAGCCGGAGCGCCGCTTCGGCAACGGGAAGGCGCGCCCGCAGTTCAGGTTTCTGGGTGGCGATTCCCACTGGGCAGTTGTTGGTGGAACAGGCACGCATGCCGATACAGCCGATCGCCTGCATGGCCGAGTTCGACACCGCCACCGCGTCAGCACCGAGCGCAAGGGCCTTGGCGAAGTCTGTGTGGGTTCTGAGCCCACCGGTCACGACCAGGGTGATGTCTCGCCGACCGCGGGAGTCGAGGTGGCGCCGGGCCCGTGCCAACGCCGGGATCGTCGGCACCGAAATATGGTCACGGAAGACCACGGGCGCCGCACCGGTGCCGCCGCCGCGGCCATCAAGGATGATGTAGTCGACTCCGGTCCGCAGCGCTGCGTCGATGTCGTCCTCGATGTGTTGAGCCGACATCTTCACCCCGACCGGCACACCGCCCGAGACCTCCCTGACCCGGTCGGCGAATCGCCGGTAATCGTCTTCGCAATCGAACTCCACAAACGTTGAGGGAGAGATCGCGTCGGTGCCCGGCGCCAGGCCCCGAACCTCGGCTATCTTGCCCTGGACTTTGATGCCCGGCAGATGTCCCCCGGTCCCGGTCTTGGCACCCTGGCCGAGCTTGAAGTGAAAGGCCTGCACATCGGCGACCTTGTCGATCGACCAGCCGAACTTCCCGCTGGCCAGTTCGTAGAAGTAACGCGAATTCTCCGCCTTCTCTTCTGGCAGCATCCCGCCCTCTCCCGAACAGATCCCGGTACCTGCCAATTCTGCGCCGCGGGCGAGCGCCACCTTGGCTTCCTCCGAGAGCGCCCCGAAGCTCATATCGCTCACGAACAAGGGGATGTCGAGGCGCAGCGGCCGCTCAGCGTTGGGCCCGATGACCACCTCGGTGCCCACCTCCACATGGTCGAGTTGCGGCTTGCGCGCCAACTGGGCGGTCACAAACTGGATGTCGTCCCATTTCGGAAGCAGATTCCGCTCGACTCCCATCGAGACGACTGGACCGTGGTGACCGAGATAGTCGAGCCCCTCGTCGGCCAACCGTCTGATCAGGCCGACATGGGGCTCAGCCTCCTCGCCGTGGGGATCTTGAAACGCGCCCTGGTAGGCGTCACGGTCGAAGGGTTGGGGATGCTCCTTGGTCCACGCCTGAATCTCGTCGAGATCAACGAGCAGATCATCGCCGTCCACCCACGACGCGAACTTGGCGAGTCGCTCGCGGTTGTCGTAGCTCGAAACGCCGGTGTGGAACACATAGTCCCAGCCATGGAGTCCGCAGATCAGGTTGTCTCCGCTGATCTGACCATCAGCCATCAGCGCGCCGCGGTGCAAGCAGCGTCCGTAGAGCACCGAGTGGTTGTCGTCGAAACGAACGATCACCAGGTCGACACCGTCTACCAACGCCCCGACCGGTTGACGATCAGGCACCTCGGACCAGGCAGCGATCTTCACAGGGCGCATATCAGCTCCTTCATTGGCGAATCATTGTCCAATCCGATCCCACAGAATCGCACCACTCTGTCACGTTCCGCAGCGATACTCGCACAAACTCAAGCAGTTCGATGACCGCGCAGCGATAGCCTCGGCTTGAGTCTTGCGAATCCTCTCCCTAGTGAACCGGAGCCTTCATGAGCGATGCAACAATTTCTGTTACCACCGCGGCCCTCGCCGTCGGTGCCACCAAGATCTATGGCGAAGGAGACACCGAGGTTCGAGCGCTCGACGGCATCGACGCGCACTTCGAGCAGGGCCGATTCACTGCCATCATGGGCCCGTCGGGTTCAGGCAAGTCCACCCTCATGCACTGCCTCGCGGGGCTCGACACGCTGAGCGGCGGGCAGGTCTTCATCGGCACCACCGATCTCTCGACTCTGAGCGAACGCGACCTGACCCTGCTGCGCCGCGACAAGGTCGGGTTCGTGTTTCAAGCCTTCAACCTCGTGCCGACGCTCTCAGCGCTCGAGAACATCACCCTGCCGATGGACCTCGCAGGCAACGACCCCGACGAGGCCTGGCTCGACCATGTGGTCGACACCGTAGGACTGGCCGACAGGCTGACCCACCTGCCCAACGAGCTGTCGGGCGGACAGCAGCAGCGAGTGGCGGTGAGCCGGGCCTTGGCCAGCCGCCCTGAGATCATCTTCGCCGACGAACCCACCGGCAACCTCGACTCCACCTCCGGCAACGAGATCCTGGCGTTCATGCGCGACGCCGTCGACAACCTCGGCCAGACCATAGTGATGGTCACCCACGATCCGCTGGCCGCCGCCTTCGCGGACCGGGTGATCTTCCTCGCTGACGGCAACGTCGTTGACGAACTGCACGACCCGACCGCCGAGCAGGTTCTCGACGAGATGAAGAAGCTGCACTGATGATCTTCAAGCTGATCCGACGCAACATTTCAGGCAAGCCCTTCCGCTTCCTGCTCACCTGCTCGGCGGTGACGCTCGGGGTGATGTTCACCGTCGGCGTGTTCGTGTTCACAGACGGGCTGCGGGCGACTTTCGGGAGCATCGCCGAAGACGTCGCCGGCGACACCGAGTACGCGGTCCGCTCCGAAGTCGACTTCGGCGATCGGGAGATCGTCGGCACCCCCCTGGGCGACAATGTGGTCGATCTGCTCAACAGCATCGACGGTGTAGCCGGAGTGCAACCGCAGATACTCAAGTTCGGGTCGGTGCCGATCGACGGCGACGGCGAGGCGCAGACAGCCAACACCGCCCCAAATCTCGGCGTCAACTGGCCCGACCAGAGCTCCATCCCGCTGCTCTACATCCAACAGGGGCGTCCGCCGCAGGGGCCCGGAGAGTTCACCCTCGACGTCGATGCGTTCGAAGCCGGCAACTTCGTCATCGGCGAGACCTACACCGTCGTGAACCCGGCCGGGCCAGGCGAATTCAAGCTGGTAGGCAACTTCAACTATGCGTCGCCGGACGACAACGCCCTGGTCGGGGCGAAGCTCGTCGCCTACGACACGGCCACCGCCCGCGAGGTCATCAACCTCGGAGTCGGCTATGACCAGATCGCCTTCGAGACCCGCGGCGCAGGCGCCGAGGCGATCGCCGCTTCAGTGGCAGCCGCGCTCCCCGAGGGCATCGAGCTCGTCACCGGTGCACAGCTCGTTGAGGAGCAGACCGAGGAGTTCGAGGAGTTCATCGGCTTCTTCCAGACGTTCATGCTGGTGTTCGCTTTCATCATCCTGGCGGTCTCGGCCTTCGTGATCTTCAACGTCTTCACGATCCTCATCGGTCAGCGGATCCGGGAACTCGGCCTGTTGCGCGCCATCGGTGCGAGCGGGACACAGGTAACCTTTGCCCTGCTGGGTGAGGCCCTGCTGGTCGGCGTCTTCGCGACCGTGGTCGGCACCGGGCTGGGGATCGGTTTCGGTGTGGGCTTGCGCTGGCTGCTGGGGCAGTTCGACTTCGGCCCGAGCGGCAACGAACTCCTGCTCGAACCGTCGACGTTCGTCTGGGGCATTGCCGTGGGGATCGGCGTGACCATGGCGAGCGCTATCGCTCCGTCGTTGCGGGCCCGCCGGATCAGCCCGATGGCAGCGCTGCGTGAGGACGCCCGCCTGTCCCGCCACGTCCCCGAGGCGCACCTGGTGGTCGGCGGGTTGGTGACCCTGGTCTCGTGGACCGTCGCGGTCATCGGCATCACCAGCGGCGCCTGGTTGGGGATTCTCGGCTTCGGCGCGGTCGCGGCCGCAGGCAACGCCTTCGGTGTCCGACGCCTGGCGCCGAAGCTGGGGCGCTACGCAACACTCGGGTTCGGCCTGGTGATGATGCTGTTGGCGCTTGTGCTCGAGTTGGGGATCGTCGCCGTTCTGTCGCTGGTGGGTCTTTCCGCGCTCACCATCTTCTTGGGCGTCAACAGCATCAGCCCGATTCTGGCCCGTCCGATGAGCAACTACATCGGGCGCTGGCCGTTGGCGATCCTGCTGGGAGTCACCGGCGCAGCGACTGCTGTGGCAGGGGTACTCGCCACGCTGGGGGCGCTGTATCTCGTGGTCCTCTCGCTCATTGACCTCGTGAGCGACTTCGACGGTGCCGGCCTCGTCGGACTGCTCGGGTCGCTGGCGTTGGTGGCGTTGACCCTGCTGATCGTGGTCGTGGGCGTGCGAGGAGTCGACGCGGCGTTCATCATGGGCTGGAAACTCCGCTGGGTGGCGGCGGGTGTCGTACTGTTCTTCGTGGGTGCGGCGGGCGCGGTACTCGTGTTGACCGGCCTGGTTGCGGCCGTGACCTCAGACTGGGGGTCGGTCGTGTCGGTCCCGATCGGGGCCGTGGTCTTGGCGGTGGTCTTCTGGCTGCGCCGTTGGCTGCCCCGCACGCTCAAGTCGAACGCCCGCATGGCCCGCGAGAATGCCGGACGCAACCCGAGGCGCAGTGCTTCAGCAGCCGCGGCCCTGATGATCGGCTTGGCGCTGGTCAGCACTGCCTCTGTCGTTGCGGCCTCGTTCAAGGCCACCTTCGCCAGCGTGCTCGAGGAGTCGGTCACCTCCGACTGGTTCATCTCGCCGAGCAGCGGGGGCGGTCCCGATTCTTCATTCAGCCCCAAGTTGGCCGATGACATCGAACAACTCGGCGAGGTCGAAACGGTCGTGCGGTACCGGTTCGCGCTCGAGGCGTACCGGACGGTCTTCGACGACAACGTTCGAGACTCCTCGGCTGCCGACATGGCCGCCTCGATCGACCACATCGACCCTGATTTCGTTGCACTCGAGGAGTCGCTGCTCGACCGCAACGCAATCTGGATCCACGAGGACATGGCCGCCGACAACGACTTCGGCATCGGTTCGACGTTCGACATCGAGTTCCCCGACCTGAGCCTCGAGACGGTGACCGTGGCCGGGATCTTCACCGATTCGAGCATCTATGGAAACCGGGTCATCTCCTTGGAGTTGTGGGCCGATCAGTTCCCCTCCAGTCAGGACCAGTTCATTTCGATCAACGTCAGCGCCGGTGTCGGCGAAGAGCAGGCCCGCGCGGCTTTGGCGACCTTCACCGACGACTACCCGACGCTCAACGTCGATACCCCAGAAGAGTTCCAGGACCGCCAAGCCGGCCAGATCGATCAGGCCCTGATCGTGATCAATGTGCTGGTGGGGGTCTCGGTCGTGATCGCCCTGCTCGGAATCGCCATAACCCTGGCTCTGTCGGTGTTTGAACGGACCCGCGAGCTCGGCCTGGTGCGCGCCGTCGGCATGACCACCCGGCAGATGCTGCGGATGGTGCTTTTCGAGGGGGCGATAATCGCCGGGTTCGGCGGGGTGCTCGGCATCTTGTTGGGCACGGTCTTCGGCAGCGCCGCGGTCACCGTCATGCCCGACGACTTCATCCGCGCGCTCGACATCCCGGTGACGAATCTGCTGTTGTACCTGGTCGCCGCCGCCATCGCCGGCATCGCCGCGGCGATCATCCCGGCCCGCCGAGCCGCCCGCCTCAACATCCTCGACGCCATCGCCCAAGGCTGAGCGAGTCAACACCTGCCTTCTCGGCCTGCTGCTAGTGCATGCTCGCGTTAGTTGGGTTGCTGTGTTAGCCCAGATTTTTCAGTAAGCGGTCGGGGTTGGTTGTGGGGGTTGGGTTGGGCGCGGCGGCGGGTGCGGTGATTCATAGACCGTAGAGACCGCCGATTGTGCCAGCGAGATCCTCGAAGTAGTTCACATAGGCTCGAAACGTCTCGGCAAACTCGGGGTCGGGGAAGCGGATCTCCACGCCCCAACTCTAGAGCGCTGACGAGACCGCTGAGTACGACTTCTCCGCGACTTCACGTGGGCTCACAAACGTCTTGCAACTTGTTGCCGTCGCCGATACCCCTCGAAGAGGTCCGACGCATCCGTCAGCGTATCGCTGCTGATCGTGACGAGGTACTGGAGATCAGATCGTCCGGCGCCGTGCTCTGCCGGTGCGGCTCACGCGTCGGGTCGGCGCGCGTCACGATCACCGGACTCTCCGTTGTGATGAGACATTCGCTCACCAGATCGCAATTGTTCAGTTGATCATCGTCGAGAAACCCTACCGCGGACCACAACACGTCTCTGGTCGCTAGCAAGGCTCCCTTTTGTTTCGCGAACATGTCGCGTGGCTACTTATCTGGCATCGAGAATCTCCGCTCCGGCCGTCTGAACCCGCGCCGGCTGGTGCTGGGCTGGCCTCTGCCCAGTAGGGACGGCCTGCACTCTTCGATATCGAATGTCACAGCCATACCGTATTGTCGAACATCTGTTCGATCAAGGAGTGAATCGATGTCAAAACGTCTATGTCCGGCGGACGCACCGCCGAGTCGAAGTAGTGCTCAACGGATTGCCCTTCCTGGAAGCGAGTTGTGGTGTACCGTGGCCGACATGGTTCCAGTTGAGCGACCACGCACCAACGGTGCCATGAATACGCTGTTGGCATTGGACGCTCCCGCACACGACTGGTATCGCTTCGTGTTGTCGTTTCCGCCTCACCTTGTGCGCGACTATGCGCAACGGTTCAGGCTCGATGCCAACAGCTGTGTGCTTGACCCGTTCTGTGGCACGGGCACGACTCTTGTGGAGGCGAAGAAGCTCGGCGTGCCCAGTTGTGGCCTTGAGGCAGTGCCGGTGTCCCGGCTCGCTGCCTCCACCAAGGTCAACTGGACTCCAGATCCAGACAAGTTGCTTAGGCACGCCGAACTTGTGGCTGAGAAGGCCCTCGCGATGTTGGCCGCGGACGGTATCTACGATGATCCAATCCAACCGGTGCCACCGGGAGTTCAGTTGAGGACGCTCCCGGAATCCAGCGCGAAGCTGTTGCTGAAGAACTCCATCAGCGCTCTTCCGCTTCACAAGGTGCTGGTTCTGATTGATGCCCTCAACGGCGAACACGACTCGGCTTTTGCCGACCATGAGCGGCTCGCGTTGGCTCGGATCCTGCCCGTTGAGGTGGGCAATCTGCGCTTCGGCCCAGAAGTCGGTGTGGGTAAGGTCAAGGTCGACGCGCCGGTCGTGTCTTTGTGGCTTGGGCGGGTGCGAGCGATGTGTGCCGACCTGTGCCAACTCGGGCCGCTCACCGCAACCTCTGCGCGCGCCCTGGACGCAGACGCACGAATGGTTGGTGAACTCCTTGAACCCAACAGCATCGATGCGGTTATCTGCTCACCGCCGTATCCGAACGAGAAGGATTACTCGCGTACGGTGCGCCTCGAATCGGTGCTCCTCGGCTTCGTCAGCAGCCGCTCGGATCTTCAAACCATGAAGAAGGGCTTGGTGAGGTCCAACTCCCGGGGTGTCTACCGCGGCGATGCGGACGATGTTTGGGTTCAAGACGATGCCGAGGTAGGCCGCATCGCCGCGGCGATAGAGAGACGCCGCGTCGAACTCAACAAAGACTCGGGTTTCGAGCGCATGTACCACCGGGTCACCAAACTGTACTTCGGGGGGATGGCACGCCACTTGATTTCGCTGAGCCACGCGCTCAAGCCCGGTGCTCGCCTTGCATACGTGGTGGGCGACCAGGCCTCCTATCTGAGAGTCATGATCCGCACGGGTCAGCTTCTGGCCGAGATCGCGGAGCGGGCCGGCTACGAAGTCGAATCAATCGACCTGTTTCGCACCCGCCAAGCCACAGCCACACGCGAGCAACTCCGCGAAGAAGTACTCGTGTTGAGATGGCCAGGCACCGAAGCCGCCGCAAGCCTCCGATGAGCAGCGCACCGACCCCAACCCAAGGATTGGCCTGACATGTCCAAGGCGAGCTTGGCGCAACGGATCATCGAGAGACTATTCGCCGAGCGCTACAGTCCTGGTGACGAACAGGTGAACTTCACACGCGACGATTTGGTTTCTGCCGCAGAAGCGCTCGGAGCACCCCGGCCCAAGAATCTCGGCGACGTCGTGTACTCGTTGCGCTACCGGGTTCCGCTGCCCGTGTCCATCCAACAGACAGCGCCTCGGGGCCGCGAATGGGCGATCTTCCCTGGCGGCAACGCTGTCTACACGCTACGAACCGTGCCCTTCAACCTCATCGAACCACGACAGGGGCTCCACACCATCCGCCTCCCCGATGCCACTCCTGGAGTCATCTCCAGATACGCCCTCACGGACGAACAGGCCCTGTTGGCTCGGGTCCGGTACAACCGGCTGCTAGATGTGTTCACCGGCCTCGCCTGTTACCCCCTCCAGAGCCACCTGCGCACGAGCATCACAATCAGTAGCGCTATCGACGGTACGCCAAGCAGTTCACAGGTAGAAACCGATGACGTCTATGTCGGGTTAGACGAACACGGCGCGCACTACGTGCTGCCAGTGCAGGCCAAGGGTGGCTCGGACTCGCTGAGCGTCATCCAAATCTGGCAGGACTTTCGAGTCGCGCAACAGAAGTTCCCCGAACTCATCCCCCGCCCAATCGCCGCTCAGTTCATTGAGCAAAGCGTCATAGCTCTCTTTGAGTTCCAAGAATCAAGCAACCAGATCACGATCGCCCGTGAGCACCACTACAACCTCGTCGCCGCTGAAGATCTAGCACCTCGGGAACTCGCCGCGTACCGTACCGCAGCTCAAAGGTAGCAACCCAAAGGCACCGTCCCACGTTTGGAGTCACGACCCTCACACTCGCGACCACATGGACGCGCTTGAGGTCTCCGAGTCTTGACCGAACGACTGCGCGTCTCTGTTTTCCCGAACATGGCCCCGGCTGTTCGATCTGCCATCGAATGACGGGGCGAGCGGGCTTCGCCTCTGACCGCTTCGCTGATCCGGCGAGAATTCGTGGTGCTTGAACCCCGAGTCAACCGGGCGGCTGGGTTGAGTTCGGGGTTGGGAGGTTGAGGGCGCGCACCAGAAACGATGCCATCTGGGCGCGGGTCACTGGACTGTCGGGGCAGTAGCGCAGTGGAACCTGTCTGCAACCCCTCGTGACCTCGGCGGCGTAGAGCGCGTTGATGTCGTCCGCGTGGGTGCTGCCAACAACAACGTCGGTGAACCCCGCCGACTGGGCCGCCGGCAGCTTGAGGGCGCGCACCAGAAAGCTGGCCATCTGGGCGCGGGTCACTGGCTCGTCGGGGCAGTAGCGCAGCGGAACCTGATTGCAACCCCTGGTGATCTCCGCGGCGAAGAGCGCGTTGATGTCGGCCGCGTGGGTGCTGCCAACAACAACGTCGGTGAACCCCGCCGACTGGGCCGCCGACAGTTTGAGGGCGCGCACCAGAAAGCTGGCCATCTGGGCGCGGGTCACTGGCTCGTCGGGGCAGTAACGCAGCGGAACCTGATTGCAACCCCTGGTGATACCCGCGGCGAAGAGTCCGTCGATGTCGTCCGCGTGGGTGCTGCCAACAACAACGTCGACGAAACCGGCCCGCTGCACGGTGTCGTCGGTGTCAGTGCCGTCAGCGCCGGTGCCGTCGTCAGTGTCAGTACTGGTGTCGTCAGTGTCAGTACTGGTGTCGTCAGTGCCGGTGTCGTCAGGGTCGTCATCAGCGTCAGTACCGGTGTCGTCAGGGTCGTCATCAGCGTCAGTACCGGTGTTGTCGGTGTCGGTGCCGTCGTCAGGGCCAGTACCGGGGTCGTCGGTGTCGGTGCCGTCGTCAAGGCCAGTACCGGGGTCGTCGGTGTCGGTGCCGTCGTCAAGGCCAGTACCGGAGTCGTCGGTGTCGGTGCCGTCGTCAAGGCCAGTACCGGGGTCGTCGGTGTCGGTGCCGTCGTCAAGGCCAGTACCGGAGTCGTCAGGGTCGGGGTCGTCAGGGTCGGGGTCGTCAGGGCCAGTACCGGAGTCGTCAGGGCCAGTACCGGGGTCGTCGACTGGGATGGTGGTGGTCGTAGTCGTGGTCGTGGTGGTCGTGGTTGTGGTTGTCGTTGGCGGCGGTTGGAAAACTGGAGGCGGCTGTTGAAAACGTGGCAGCGTGGTGCTGGTCGTGGTGGTGGTGGTCGTGGTGGTTGTGGTGGTGGTCGTTGGTGGGGGTGGGGCGGCGCGGGGGGTGATGGTGATGTCGGCCAAGCGGCCCATGGCGTGGCGCGCATAATGCTGGCCGAGGTCGGCGGTGCTGCCGTCGGTGATGCGCAACTTGATCACCTTGTCGGTCATCTCGGCGGTGTCGGTTATCGCCACCGACAGGTTCTTCGTCGAGGTGCCGAAGCCGAAGGTGACCGACTTGTCGGCGATACGGAAATCGCCCGGGCTCGAGGCGCTCTGGTATTCAGCGGCAGTGCTCGTGGAGAGCACCTCAACGACAACCGTGAAATCAGAAGCCGCGAGGTTGTTCACCACGATCGGCACGTTGATGCGGCCGCCGGCCACGTTTCGGGCCACGCTGGCGGTGTAGGGCGTCTCACGGTCTGGGGTCCCGAAACCGACCCGGGCGGCAGCGATGTCGTTGTCGGTGATCGTCACCGTGGCGCGGTCACGCAACGGATGCCAGCCCGCAACGGCAGTGGAGAGCGTCACCGGCAGCGTCTCGGTGCCCTCCACTTGTCCGTCGGGTCGAAACGACAGGGTCAGCGTCGCGGTGGTTTCGCCCTCATTGACGGTCACCGTTGCCGGCGGCGCCAAGAGGTCGCCGGGCGTTACTGTCCCCGAATACCCGTAGGCCACGTCGAAGGTCACCCCGCCGGTGGGTGCGGGCACGCCCAGGGTTAACTCCAGCGAGGCATCCTGTATTTCCGACACCGTCACCGCTGCCGTGATCTCATACACCGTTGCCAACTCTCCCCGCAGATAGCGGGCGAGCGCGACCCCTGATCCCCAACCGCTGCCGGCCACCACGATGTTGCCGTCTGACTGCAGCGCTACCGACTCGGCGAATTCGTTTGTGAGGGGGCGGCCGGTGGTGACCTTGCCGGCGGTGCCGAAAGTCGTGTCGAGCGCCCCCGCAGGGTTGTATCGAGCCAACGCGAAGTCCCAGTTGTCATCAGAAGTGTCGGCCGGGGTGCCGTTGTCGTTGGAGGAGGAAGGGCCCGCCGCCACGATCCTGCCGTCACGCTGCACTGCCAACGCACGCACCTCGTTGTAGAAGCCGTTGAAGTCGGTGGTCACCTTGCCGGCGGTGCCGAACGTCGTGTCCAACACTCCAGCAGTGGTGTAGCGCGCCAACGCGAAGTCGTCGTGATCATCGCCCTGGGTGTTGGCGGTGCCGGAATCGTTGACAGCGCGGCCTGCCACCACGATCCTGCC
>JAHQYN010000229.1 GCA_024421085.1 Acidimicrobiia bacterium | reverse complement strand
GCATGACTACCCGCTAACCATAGAAATGTCGGACATCAAACCACAACCTTTACGGTGTCCTAACCAAAGAAATTGCGGACCAGTCTTGTCATCATAATCAGTCGTCGAGTATCACAAAAGCGTCGCAGGCGGGCGGCTACTGCTGGGGTGCCAGCGTCCACTTGTTGCCGCGGGTGCGAGGTTCGGGTTTGGTGGGGACCACGATGCCGTCGGCCCGAAGGCGACGCAGCCAGTTCAGTACCGTCTGTTTCGATGTGCCGAGCGCTGCTGCCAGTTCGATGCTGCTGCGCGGACCATCCTCAAGCAGGCTGAGTATCCGGTCTGGGGTGTGCTGATGGAACGACTGAAAAAGAGTCTCCTGTGCTACGTCCCGTTTCGACGGGGTCTCCCATGGTTCGTGTTCGAACGTGTTGGCGAGACGGTCGCGGTCGCTGAGGCCCGAGACTCCAAGGCGGAAGTACTGATCACGAACGGTAACGACCAGCTCTCGTACTCGGTCATCCAGCTCAGGCGGCCTCATTCCCATCCGGTCGAGCGCCTGAACCGCGGCGCGTAAGCCCGAACCGCGGTTCTCGCACACGGGCCTGCCGGTTCCTGGAATCACCACGTCTTCCAGCAGTCGCGCGAGCAGCGCGTTGCGGGTGCTGCTGATGCTCGTGTCGATGAGCTGCGTGATGTCGGTGTGCCCTGCGTGGATGCCGTGCAAACCACCGGGGCTGGCAACCTCGAATCGATCAGGATAAAGAGAGATGCGCACTTGAGTGCCCAGAGCGGTCGGGTGGTAGTCGCGGTGCATGAGTGCATTCGCCACGATCTCGCGGATGGCCTCCGTCGGGTAGTCCCAGATGTCTTGACGACCGGCGCCCTGCACGACTGACCGTCGTCGCATGTTGCGATGCATTGCCGAGACGGCCTGTGACACGATCGCCGGTATCGGTCCGTCGAGTGGTCGGTTGTCGATGAAGCGCGTTCCGTCGGCCAGAGGTGACCCGTCAATCGTCGGCAGCACGACGAACGAGGCGCTCAGTTGCGGCACGAACTGCTGGGGATAGCGGCCGAGCGCCACCAAGCCTGCGAGTGAGACCGGCGAGTCGGACCGCGGTTCGGTCAGCACACCGAGCATGTGCAGCACTTCGTGATCGGCGGCTTCGGTGAAGATCTCACCGCGGCGCTGGCGAATCCGTCTCAGCAGGTCGCTCACCAGCGCATCGTCGAGGTGCTCCAAACCCGCACCGTCAACCGGAGCGACATCATCGTTCGGCTGCCCCCGACCCGAAACCATCACGTGTATCTCGAAATCGGTCAGACGCCGGTTGCCGTCGTGAACCCGTGTGTACGAACCTTGGTTCATGCCCTCGGCCCGGATATAGCAAGGGCGGTGCTGGTGCCCCAAGGGCGGTATACGAGCCGCGACCACCGGTCTGCCGTCGACATCGCAGATACCGATAGTCGGCGGAATCCTAGGCTCGAAGACATCTGAGCATTGTGACACCAGGTCGGCGGCGAGCTTCGCAGGGTTGATCGACACCGGCAGGAAATCCGTATCGCTCAGTCCAAGGATGAGCAGCCCCCCTCGGTCATTGGAGAACGCCGAGATGGACTTCAGGACGCTCTCAGGAAACCCGCCCGAGGCCGACTTTACTTCGACCTCCTCGTGGTCGGTGGCGGCGGCGCGAAGCCGCGGCACGGCGGCATCCAATTCCGCTTGCAGCTCTGCTGGAGCAGGAGTGTCCTCAGTCGGCTTGGTGTTCACAGCGCTCACTCTAACTGCGATGCGCACACATTGCGGAAACTTTGTGCACAAATCAATCCATTGTGAACACTTTGTGGAAAGAATTCGCCTGTTGGTGACGATGGATCAGTGTCGTATTTCTTCGGCGGGCGAGACATCGTCGGGGGGAACAAATATGTTGGGGTGTTTGTCGTCGACCACAAGTTCCGCGCCGTTTAGTCGGTCTCGTAATACTTGGAGCAATGCCTCGTCACCATAATAGACACGTACAGCGGAGAGCGCTGTTCGATGCTCCCACCACTGCGACCAACACGCGGATTCAAGTTTTTGCAAGTCGGGGTCGTCAGAAGTTGTCCACGCTTGCACGACTGCGGCAGGCGTTCCCTCAACTACTACGACACCACCGTCCGACGATGGTA
>JAHQYN010000075.1 GCA_024421085.1 Acidimicrobiia bacterium | reverse complement strand
TGTAACGCAGGCCGAGGAACTGGAGGATCCCTGTGGAAGTTGACCCTACACGTGTGTGTGAGTTGTTGGTTGGGTTGGGCGATGTCGAGGTGGTCGGCGTCGACGACGAGGCGGGTGTGTTGCTGCCGTCGGTGCCGGTCATCACCATAACGACTGACGGGATCAGCTTGTGGCAAGCGGCCGCGGCGCTGATGTCACCCCCGATCACGGCGTGGGCGGCGGCACGGTACATGGGCGCGGCGATGAGCATCGACGCCGTCAAGCTGAGCGCCTCTCAAGTGCAGAACCTTCCCCTCCCGGCGCGGTCGGTTACTTGGGACACTGCCGCGGCGATGGTCCGCCAAGCCGGCCGCGTACCCTCGTCGCAACAGAGGACCCACATGCTGCAAGTGGCTGGCTTGCTCATGTGCGACGCTTATGGAGCCACTGATGCCGATCAACTCAAGGCTTGGTGGCGCGGTCGCTTCAGCCGAACAAACAAGGAGCGTTCGTCGTGAAGTTCAGTGTGAAGACTTGGGCACCGGAGTACGGGACTGGCCTCGGCCCCGAGCAGATGGAGGCCGCCCGGGTTCCAGTTGCGCGCTTGGTTAGGTTGTGAGTGTGGGTGTTTACGCAAAGATGCTCGAATGAGGCTTGGTAGAAGAAACCGGCAAGGCGGCGCTCGCCACGACCGCACCGATCGGTGTGTGGCTGATCTGGTCGGAGCGCTCGGCCCCGAACGGGTCCGCGCCGACGGGGCAGCTCGGCATCTCGCCAGCGCCGACGCCTCAATGTTCTCCGACGGCACCGCGGGGCCGGTGTGCTTCCCGGACTCCACCGAGCATGTGCAGGCAGTCATGCGAGTCGCCGCGAGCCACGACCGGGCCGTCCTTCCCAGAGGAGCCGGCTCGGGTTTGAGCGGTGGGGCCGCGCCCCTCGGTGATCCCATCGTCGTCTCCACCACCCGCATGAACCGGGTGCTCGAAGTCGATGCGGAGGACCGCGTTGCTTGGGTGCAACCAGGTGTCGTCAACCTTGATCTGTCCCGGCAGGTGGCGCCGCTGGGCCTGCACTTCGCCCCCGACCCGTC
Organism: Acidimicrobiia bacterium; assembly: GCA_024421085.1. Classification (GTDB taxonomy): domain Bacteria; phylum Actinomycetota; class Acidimicrobiia; order Acidimicrobiales; family Aldehydirespiratoraceae; genus VXYK01. The sequence continues at coordinate 14,282 of JAHQYN010000075.1, read as the reverse complement.
GTCGCAGCAGGTATGCACCATCGGCGGCAACGTGGCCAACAATTCTGGTGGGCCCCACTGTCTCGCCTACGGCGTGACGAGCGCACATGTGCTGGCTGTGGAGGTGGTGCTGTCGAGCGGCGAAGCGGTCGTGCTCGGTGGACTCGACGCTGAACCCTCCGGGTATGACCTGCGCGGCGCCTTCGTCGGTTCGGAGGGCATGTTCGGCATTGCCACCAAGATTGCAGTGCGCCTTACGCCCGACCCGGAGAGCATCAAGACGCTGTTGCTGTCTTTCGACTCGGTGGCTGATGCGGCGGCCACTGTGGGTGCGGTGATTGCATCGGGGCTGGTTCCTGCTGCCGTTGAGATGATGGACCAGCGCTGCGTGGCCGCGGTCGAGGACTTCGTGCAAGCTGGCTACCCCCGCGAGGCGGCAGCGGTGCTGTTGATCGAGGTCGACGGCCTTTCACGAGGTGTTGAGGCGGACACCCGCAAGGTCGCCGAGATCGGCCGCGCGCATGGCGGCAACGTGCGGGTAGCGGCTGACGAAGAGGAGCGGGCGCTGCTCTGGAAGGGACGAAAGAGTGCGTTCGGGGCGATAGCGCGGGTTGCACCCGACTACTACCTCCACGACACGGTGGTGCCTCGATCCAAGCTCGTCGAAGTGCTCAAGGCCGTATACGAGATCGTTGATCGCCATGATCTCGTCGCGGTCAACGTCTTTCACGCCGGCGACGGCAACCTGCATCCGCTGCTGGCCTATGACTCGCGCCAACCCGGTGCCAACGAGCGTGTGGCCGCCGCCGGGCAAGAAATCCTCGAAGTGTCGCTGGCGGTTGGTGGAGTCCTTTCCGGTGAGCATGGCATCGGTGTCGAGAAGCGGGATTTCATGGAGTTCCAGTTCACCGCCGCCGACCTCGAGCAGCAGGCGCTGTTGCGTCGTTCGTTCGACCCGCACTGCCGCTTGAACCCGGGCAAGGTTCTGCCGTCGGCCCACAGCTGTGCAGACGTCGCCTCGTTGTCCGCGTCGAGACCCGACGGGGTGTGGGGATGATCACCCCGCCGGTGATCGATGACGAGGCGCTGCTTGCCTTCGCCGCTGAGATCGGTCCCCGTGACCCGGTTGTGGTTCGCGGCGGGGGCACCCAATGGGATGTGGGTGGCGCACCCAACGGCGATGTCCGTGAAGTACGGGCACCATCTGGCATCGTTGAGTATCGACCCGATGAGATGACCGTCTGCGTGCGCGCTGGCACCACAGTTGCCGAACTCCACGCCGCGCTCGCCGAAAATGGCCAGCGCACCGCCCTGCCCGACGGTTCTGGTCTGCCGGATGGCTCTGGTTTGCCTGACGGTTCTGGGTGGCCCGACGGTTCTGGGTGGCCCGACGGTTCTGGTCTGCCGGATGGCTCTGGTTTGCCCGACGGTTCCGGTCGGCCCGACGGTTCTGGTCTGCCTGACGGGTCCGGGCCGTGCGGGTCGAGTCCTTCGACTGTCGGGGGGGCGATAGCGGTGGGACGGTCGCCGGTAACGAGGCTGGGGGACGGTCACCTCCGCGACGCTGTTCTGCAGTTGCACTACGTGGCTGCCGACGGCCGGCTGGTGACCGCGGGCGGACCCACAGTCAAGAACGTGAGCGGTTTCGACATGTGCCGCATTCTGGTCGGTTCTTTGGGCACGTTGGGGTGCATCGGCGACGTGATCCTGCGCACCCGCCCGATACCCGAGCACGAGCAATGGGCCAAGCTTGATGACATCGAGCCACAAATCGTTCTCAACACAGTGAAAACGGCGACAGCGGTGTTGTGGGACGGATCGGCGGTGTGGGCTCGCCTCGCGGGGCACCAAGTCGATGTTGAAGATGATCTCGCTCGACTGCCGGATGCGCCTGAGACTCCGCCGCCGGAACTGCCACCATTTCGCTGGTCGCGTCGCCCCAAGGATCTGTACCGCCTTGGGGAGGAGACCGGACGCTTCGTGGCCGAGATCGGTGTCGGAGTGGTCCATTGCGAACGGCCCGATCCCGATCCGCCACCGATCCCAGCCGGGGTTGCGGCGCTGAACCGCCGGGTACGCGACCTGTTCGACCCCGACCGGCGCTTCAATCCTGGTCGGTCCGTGGAGCGCACATGACCGACTCTCTGGGACTGTTGGGGGTCGACCAGGCTGAGCTCGACAGTTGCGTGGCGTGCGGACTGTGCCTGCCGCACTGCCCGACGTATCGCGTGACCGGCGCCGACACCCACTCGCCGCGGGGGCGCATTGCACTGATGCGGGTTGTGGATGAAGGCATCGCGCCGCTCTCCGATGAGATCGTCGAGTCCTTCGATTCGTGCATCCAGTGTCGAGCCTGTGAGACCGCTTGTCCCGGTGATGTGCCTTTCGGACATCTGCTGGAGGCCACCAAGGAGTTCGTCGAGACGACCCAGCGCCGAGCGCCGTGGTGGCTGAAGCTGGGGTTGCGAGGCTTGACCCGCCCGAGGCTCCTGCGTTTCGTGTCGAGCAGCCTCGCGGTTGCGCAGCGGCTACGACTCGTTCCGTCACGCCGGATGGGAATCCCGGAGCGTCTGCCAGTCCGCCGCCGAGCGCTGCGCCCGACCGGTGATGACGTGTGGCTGTTCACCGGATGCGTGATGGACGCCTGGCAGCGAGATGTGCACCTCGCAACCAAAGAAGTGGTCGAGGCGACCGGCACGACAGTGCGCCCGACCGGTGACGCGGCCCCCTGCTGCGGGGCGCTGCACACCCACGCCGGTCTCGGCGACGACGCCCGCAAACTCGCCGCCCGAGTGATCTCAGCGCTCGACGGCGACAACGCCATCCTGGTGAACTCGGCCGGCTGCGGAGCGGCCCTGAAGGACTACGGACGCCTGCTCGACAGCGACGAAGCTCGCGCCTTCTCGGAGCGGGTCCTCGACGTTCACGAATGGCTCGCCGACCGTATCGACCAGATCGAAATGCCTGATGCGCAAGCCCGCACCGGTGGACGGGTGGCGATTCAGGATCCCTGCCACGTGCGTCACGTGCAGGGAACGCACATGGCCGTGCGTCGGGTTCTTGAACCGTTCGTCTCTGAACTGGTGGAACTCGACGATGAGGGTATGTGCTGCGGTGCCGGTGGGGCGTTTTCGCTGGTACAGCGTCAGTTGGCCCTGGATGTCCGTGACCGCAAGACCGCAGCCATCGACCGAGCGGAAGCCGATGTAGTGGTAAGCGCCAACCCAGGATGCTCCATGCATCTCGCCGCAGCAGGCCATGCGGTTCGCCACCCCGTAGAACTGATCGCCGAGGCCCTACGGAGCCGTTAGGCCTACCCGGCGATGGGGGATCTTTTGCGCTTTCGGATCGGAGTGAGAATGTCGAGTGAAGCAGTTGGGTTCCGCCGCCCGTGGAGGTTGCGCGTCCATCCGACAGACCGCGCTCCCGACGACCGATGCTACTTGCTTAGGCGGACGGTGAAGCGGGACTCTTCTTCGAAGAAACCCGGTTCGGTGCCATTGTGCTGCGCCATGGCGGGAATGACCTGTCGGCGGATTCCCATGCCCAAGCCCTCAACGTAGCCGTAGTCACGCATGATGGTCATCAACACTTGGTTGCGCGCATAGCGAACTCCTGCACGCATGCCCTCGATGCTTACGGTGTTCGGCAGGCTCCCGGGGCTTTGCACCTCGACTCGATCGTCGAAGACCGACAACAGCACGTCAGTCCCAGCGATGCTGTAGTCGCGGTGGACAAGTGCGTTGACAACAATTTCGCGTACGGCTGTCTCCGGAAAGTCGTGGTGCTCGACTCGGCGACCGCCCTCGAGCGTCGCGGAGACGCCCGAATTGCGGCTAACGAAGTCGAGAGCCCTCTCCACAACTCCTGTCTCGATTAGTTCGCCATCGAGCGAGCGTAGAGCCACTAGCGGGCCCTTGATCCTCTCGTCGGATCGCGTGGCATAGCCCGGCTCATTGCCCGGGAAGCAAACGGCTCGAATTCCGCATTGCGGCAAGAACCGCCCTGCGTTCAGGCCGAACAGGAGCATTCCATCGACTGTGGCGTATGTTTCACCACCGGTTTCGATTGCAAGCTCAAGGTTGCAGAGCAGTCTGCGCCACGATTCTGAATTTGCGCTGGGCGTCTCCGCGTCGCCGCGGATGCGGACGAAGTAATCCTCTAGGCGTCGAGGGTCGAGGTCGGTAGTACTAGCACCTGGCACCGGTTTCAGGCCGTAGCGGAGACCGCCCGACTGCTGGTACAGCCGCTGTTCCTCCTCCCGAGTCGCATCGCGTGTCGTGGTGCCGACTCGGACCTTGGTGACCATGTGCGAACCTTGCTTGGACTTGTACGGCTTGTCGGGCGCGCTGGGGGGCACAGCGATGATGCCGACCATGGCACGGCCATCAGACTCGATGACCTCCCAGTTCGGGATGATGGAGGGTTCTAGGTGATCGCGGGCGACCTGCATGATCCACTCTTCGGCTCTCGCGGTCTCACGCGATAGCCCGGAGACGACACCGTCGTCTTCGATGCCGAGCAGTACGTGTCCGCCTTCGAGGTTCAGCAAGCCAGCGATCACCGCGGCGAGCTTGGCCGGCTGCACATCGTCCCGCTTGAATTCCACACGCGAGTTCTCGCCGTCCGCAATCATTCGTAGCAGGTTGGTCTGGTTCATCGGCTGCCTTCAGAAGCCATACTTGCGGCGACGGCGCTCGAACGCCTCCTTGCCGCCTTCGAGTATTTCCTCGACCAGTGCCCGAACTGAGGGCGTGTCGATAGACCCCATGTGCTCCGGCCTGAGAAACGCCCGACCTTCGACATCGCTGTCATCCACGTCTCCTTTGGCATCGAGGCCTAGGATGAGTTCTGCGTCACCGAGCACGGGAATATTCGCGTTGTGCGTCGAGAAGACAAACTGGCGTTGCCTCTTGTTCTCCCTCATCTTCTCGACGATGACCTCGCTGATAAAGCGGTTGTCGAGATCATCCTCGGGTTGGTCGATTATCAGCGGCGCCTCGGACTCAAGCAGTAATAGCAGTAGCACAGCCGTGGCTTTCTGGCCTTTCGAGAGTTTGCCGAGCGATTGCCACGACTCGTCGCCGGTATTACCTGATGTGTTGAGGAGCAACTCGGTGGTCGGTAGCAACTCCAATTCTTCAATCTTCATTAGTGTGCTCTCGCCCGCGCTGGTGATGTTCTCAGCTTGTTGACGAGTGATGCCATAGTGCTCGGTCAGATCCGCGGCACCACTGCGACAGCGAGCCACAAGATCCGTGAGAGACAAGTCTTCGGCTGATTCGAGGCTACGGATCGCGACATCCAGGCGACCGCCGATCTCGTCCCTCAGCAAGCTTGTCAATGGTGTCCGATCACCTGCAGCACTGACCTCAACTTTGACGTAACCCTTGAGCCGTTTGTTAACGCGCTTCGCAGCACGAGAAAGCTCGCGGAATTGCTTGGACTTGACTCCTTCCCACTCGTCAAGCAGATTGCGTCGCCGCTGAGTTTCTTCGCTGTGCAGCTTCTTTAGCGTTGCGCGTCGGTTCTCGAGTGGACGCAGGTTCTCAATGCTGCGCCGCAGGCGTATGAACTCCTCTCCGTCAACGGCTGACTTCTGCAGGTCGCGAAGGATTGTCTCATACTTCTCATCGATCACCGATTTGTGTTCCGACCATTTCGAAGTGACCTTGGCAATGTCTCGCTCTGCATGCGTCAAGGAACTCTCGATCTGCTCCGCGACCGATTCGAGAGCGTCGCTCAATTCCTGCAAGACCGCGTTTGTCGCATCGAGGATCGGCGCACCGGGCAAATCGGCTAGTGCACGCGATGACACGAAGGCGCGGTCGAGAGGCAGTTCTTGGCGCAACGTCGCCAGGATTTCGCGCACCGGTTGAAGACGTTCCGAAATCGAGTCAACTATGCGGGACTCGCGAACTAGCAGGCTCTGGTCTCTGAGACGGTCTTCAAGACCAGCTTCTTGAAACCGCTCCAAGGTTTCTTCAAGCTGGGGCAGTTCGGCAAGGCGTTCTTCTATCGAGGCTAGTTCTTCATCGGCTTCCAGTATCGCCTTGCTGGAGGTTCGCAATTCGCGCTGAATGCTCGTCTTTCGTGCTCCGAGGTCGGCATCTGCACGAGTAAAGCGGTCGAGGAGTTGGGTTAGCTTGTGGCCGCTGCGAGTAAGTTCAGAAATCTCGTGCTGGCCGAATACCTCGACACTAGGCAGCACGTCAATCGGCCGTAGGTTCGAGACCTGACCATAGTCATCGCGGACGATGGGCGGATTCGGAACGGTTCGCTCAATGCGGTACCGGCGCTCCGCTGGATGCAAAGAACGCACGACCAGCGACACTTTGGTGCCGCTGCGGAGCACATGACGGACGATGTCGTGATGCGCGTTGCGGGCCTCGTCGCCCACAGGTTCGAGATCTAAGGCGTATCGAATGCTCTCGATCACTGTCGACTTGCCTGTTCCACGGCCGCCAATGAGTACGTTCAGATTCCGATTGAAGTGAATCGCACCGCCATCGAGAAAGCCCCCGCCCTCCCACGCAATCGCCTCCAACTCCGAATGCTCCTCAGGTTCCTCATCGGAGTTGAGGCGGACACGCGAATCAGGATCGAGGAAGGCCTGTCGCAGTCCTTCGACGCTGGGCCGGCCGGCAAACTTGATCCAGGTGGTCGCTCCGTCGTGTTCCAGGTGGTCCAAGCAGTCGACATCCTTGGCGTTGACTACGGCAATTGCTTGACGCTTGCCGGCTTGGTAGGCGCGTTCATACTCCGGCACTTCGTTTCTGATGATCGAGCGCTCCCCCTCGTTGAGTGCGTCAATCGACGAAGGAATCTGAATCGCCAGTAGATTCTCGTTGTTCCACGCGAGCGCTCGAGCGCTCCCCTTCAGGGCCTGAAAGAGCCCTTTCGACGCGGTTGCGTGAGCCGCCACAGCGATTCCGTCCTGACTCGCAACCGTCTCCAGAATGGTGGCGAAGTCCTTGCTGCAAGCCTCTCGCGAGGGCTCGGGATCCAGGACGCCGAACTCGCCGAGGAACCGGTCGAGTTGATCTGTGGCGACGTTTGAGTCATAGATGCACAGGACATGGATGCCGTCGGTCGATTCGAGTTCGAAACCTGGCAGCACGGTCACGCCTGAACCGTTTGCAGCCTCGCGGAAGGCAGCTACGTCCTGGACGCTGTTGTGATCGGTGATCGCGAGCACCTCTATGCCGAGTTCGCGTGCCCTCTTCACGAGACTCGTCGCATAGCTCTGCGGGTCCCCGTCGTTGGGCGAGTTTCTGTAACTCTCGGCGTAGTGATATGGGTTTATCTGAAGTGCGCACCTCACGAAGTGGGCACCTGAAGGCCTTTCCAGCGCGTCCGCGATCGCGTCTGGTCCAGATGTCTTGAGCGGATCGTCGGCATTCACCAAGCTCAACTGTATACGGCACGGCTCGACGACGGTTGCGTTCCGGGCGCTTCGCACCGGCTTGGTCGCAACTAGGCGTCCGGGTCGACAATCTGACGGGAGCCGCCGCGGGCCCACAGGACCAGACCGATGGCGGCCGCGGTGTAGACGATGTTGCCGACAGCCATGGGTGTGACCGTGTCGTTGATCTGTCGATCAATCAGGTTGGCGAGAATCGAACCCCCGCCGATTGTGATGACGCCGAACATGCCAGAGGCCGCGCCGGCGATTCGCTGCATCGGTTCCATGGCGATAGCGCTCGCGGTCGGAGTGAAGATCGTGGTGAAAGCGCCGAGCAGACCGGTGGAGGCGTACCAGACCCAAAACGACGGAACACCCTCGTTGGCCACTGCCCAGACGGTGAACACCGCGGAGACGACCAGAAGACCAAGCAATGCCGTCATCGAGACGCCGTCAGAGCCGTAGCGTCGGATGAACCGTTCGCTGGTCCATACTGCTGCGGCGAGAAACAGGGCGGCACACCCGAAGATGAGAGCGAAGTACTCGTCGAGACCGTAGATCTCGTCGATGATGGGAGCGCTGCTTCCCAGGTAGACGAAGAACGCTCCGAACGTGAACATCGACGCCAGCGTGTAACCGATCGTCACTCGTGTCAGCAGCACCGCGCGCACGCCGCGGGCGGTGGCGCCAAGATCAATGGGGCGGCGACTCGACGGCGGCAGCGTCTCGCCGAACCGCAGCGTCCAGAACACGGCGAGCGCTGCCAGCGGCGCTGCGGAGAAGCAGACCAGACGCCAGTCGCCGATCAGCAGGATTCCCTCACCGACCGCGGGCGCGATTGCGGGACCCAGCAGGAAGACGGCCATCACGAAGGAGATGACCCGCGCCATCTGGTCCCCCGCATAGAGATCACGGGCGATCGCCAGCCTGATGACGCTCGGAGACGCGGCCCCCAGCCCCCACACGAATCTCATCGTCAACAAGCCGGTCATGTTCGCGGCGAGCCCCGCTCCCAGCGCGCCCAGTCCGTACAGGACCAGTCCGGCCAGCAGAATCGAACGTCTGCCGAAGCGGTCCGACAGCAGGCCCCAGAGCATCTGCCCGGCCGCCATCCCCAGCAGATACCAGGTGATGACCAGGGAGACCTCGCCTGATCCGGGCTTCAGTTCAAACTGCTCTGAGATCTCGTCGAAGGCCGGCAGCACCGAGTCGACGCCGAACGCGAGGATGACGCTGAGAAAAGCCAAGAACCCGATGACGTGGCGTTCACTGCGGCCCGCGCTCTGGCCCACGCTCTGGCCCGCGCTCTGGCCCGCGCTCTGGCCCGCGCTCTGGCCCGCGCTCTGGCCCACGACAGGCCCCGACGCAACGGGGTCGGGCTCTGTGGCGGTCACCGACTAGTCCGCTTTGAGCCGCAGGGACAACTCAGCGACACGCGCCCGCAGCGTATGGAGCTCGCCGCCGAACGCTTCGAGGGCACCGACGATCTCGTCTTCGAAAGTCCCCCAGCCGAACTGCAAAGCGGTGGTGATCGCGACTTCGGCCAACAGCTCGCTGTCGGTCTCGGGCCGACCACTGGCTCTGGCTTCGCCTGCCACGATCCGCGCGATCAGATCGGTGATGGGTGAACGAGACTCGTCGATCTCGAGCTTGGCGAAAGTGCGGTAGCCGGACGCTTCGTCGCCGGTGTTCAGCGGCAGCACCCCGCTCTCGTCCCAGCGCCGCGCCATGGTTTCGGTCGCCTCGGCCACGGCTTGGGCGAAGACGTTGTCCTTGGTTCCGAAGTAGTAGTGGATCAGGCCGTAGTTGACACCGGCGCGCTGCGCGAGCTCCCGCCCTGAAACCTGCCGCGGCGAACGCACGGCCGACAGCGCCTTGGCGGCGTCGATCAGGGCGCGGCGGACCGCTTCAGGCCCGCGAACATCAGTGATCGGATCGGTGATCCCCACGGTCGGCCCTTCCGGCTGTTCAGCTTGTGACTTGGCTGACGTCGCGTACTGCACCGCGGTCAGCCGAAGTGGTGAGAGCCGCATACGCCTGCAGGGCAGCCGAGACTGTGCGCTCGCGGTTCTGCGGGCGCCATGCGCTTGTGCCTCTGGACGCCATGGCCCGGCGCCGCGCCTCGAGCTCCTCCCCGTTGATCCGCAGGTTGACGGAGCGGTTGGGGATGTCGATGTCGATGATGTCGCCCGTCTCGACAAGGGCGATGGCACCGCCTTCGGCACCCTCGGGGGAAGCATGGCCGATCGACAGGCCCGATGTCCCGCCCGAGAAACGCCCGTCGGTGATCAGCGCGCACTCCCTGCCGAGCCCTCGGCTTTTTATGTACGAGGTGGGGTAGAGCATCTCCTGCATGCCAGGCCCGCCCTTGGGGCCTTCGTAACGCACGACCACGACATCGCCGGCGCGCACTGCCGACTCGTCGAGGATTCCGGCACACGCGGCGTCTTGGCTCTCAAAGACGACCGCGGGCCCGCTGAACGTGTATATCGACTCGTCGACGCCGGCGGTCTTGACGATGCAGCCGCGCTCGGCGATGTTGCCGAACAGCACAGCGAGCCCTCCCTCGCGGTCGTAGGGCTCGGCGACGGTGCGGATGCAGCCACCCCGGCGGTCGAGGTCGAGGGTCGGCCACCGCTCGGCTTGGCTGAACGCCACCTGCGTAGGTATCCCGGCGGGGCCAGCACGGTAGAAGTCGACGACCTCGCTGGACGGGTCTCGCATCACGTCCCAGTGGTTCAGGGCAGCGGCGAGCGTCTCTGAGTGGACGGTCGGGAGGCTCGTGTCGATGAGTCCGCCGCGGTCGAGCTCGCCGAGGATCCCCATGATCCCGCCGGCGCGATGCACGTCCTCGACATGGTATTCGTCGGTGCTCGGTGCGACCTTACAGATATTGGGTGACTGGCGGCTGAGCCTGTCGATGTCGGCCATCGTGAAGTCGATTCCACCCTCCTGCGCGGCGGCGAGGATGTGCAGCACGGTGTTGGTCGACCCGCCCATGGCGATGTCGAGCGTCATGGCGTTCTCGAATGCCGCTTTGTTGCAGATCGAACGGGGCAGCACCGACTCGTCGTCCTTGTCGTAGCGGCGCTTCGCCAGATCGACAATGCGGCGGCCCGCCTCCAAGAAGAGTTCTCGGCGGTCGGCGTGGGTGGCCAACGTGGTGCCGTTGCCGGGAAGGGCCAAACCGAGGGCCTCGGTCAGGCAGTTCATCGAGTTGGCGGTGAACATGCCGGAGCACGAACCGCAGGTGGGGCACGCCGAACGCTCCATCGCCAGGAGGTCCTCGTCGGAGACTGAAGTGTCGCCTGCCTTGATCATCGGGTCGATCAGGTCGAGTTTCACGCTCACCCCGGCGAGCTTGGTCTTGCCCGCCTCCATCGGCCCGCCGCTCACAAAGATCGTGGGAATGTTGAGCCTCATCGTGGCGTTCAGCATTCCGGGGGTGATCTTGTCGCAGTTGCTGATGCAGACGAGGGCGTCCGCGCAGTGAGCGTTGACCATGTACTCGATCGAGTCAGCGATCAGGTCACGGCTCGGAAGGCTGTAGAGCATTCCGTCGTGGCCCATGGCGATGCCGTCATCGACGGCGATGGTGTTGAACTCCTTGGCCACGCCGCCGGCTTCCTCGATCTCATGTGCTACGAGTTGGCCCAGATCCTTGAGATGGACGTGGCCCGGCACGAACTGGGTGAAAGAGTTCGATATCGCGATGATGGGCTTTTCGAAGTCGTCGTCTTTCATGCCGGTGGCCCGCCAGAGGGCCCGAGCCCCGGCCATGTTGCGTCCCTGGGTGGTAGTGCGCGAGCGGTAGTCAGCCATCTGCTGAGTGTACAGGGTTGGATTTAGCCAAGCGGCCCAGTAGCGGAACGTATTGTTGGCCGGTCCTGTCGGTCCTCGCGATGTTGATGGGTCTGTAATTCTGTCGCGAGGCTCGGATACAGTCGCGGCATGACTCTTGGCGCCGTTGGTGACAACGGATACAACTTCGTCCTGTTGCTGCACGTAGTGGCGATGTTCGTGGCGCTCGCGCCCACCTTCGTCCACCCCTTCATCGCCCGCGACTCCAACGAGGACTACTCGGTCCGCAGATCGCTGTATGCGGGCATCGCCAAGCGTTCTATGCGGATCTACGGCAGTTCCCTGGTCATCGGCGGCCTGCTCGGCTTCGGGGTTGCAGGCCTGTCCGACAAGGTCTACCGGCTGAGCGACGGGTGGCTGATCGTGTCGATCATCATCTGGCTGGCCATGAACGGGGTTCTCCATGCCGTGGTCTTCCCGGCGGAGAAGGCGATCGCCGACGGTGACGAGCCGAACGCCAAGAAAGCCGAGATCGGCAGTCTGGTTATCACCGTGCTGTTCCTGCTGTCGCTGTATCTGATGATCTTCAAGCCGGGCGCCTGATCACGCCAGCGCCCTGATCCCGTCTGTGAAATGGCCGGCGTCGCGAGAACGCTCGACATCGACGGTGTCGAGGTTCGCGTCACCAACGCCGACAAGGTTTTCTTTCCCGAGCGGGGCGAGACGAAACTGGACCTCGCTGAGTACTACCTGGCCCTCTCCGAGCCTGTGATGCGGGCGATCGGGGGGCGTCCGCTGCTGATGGAGCGTTACCCGAACGGTGCCGGCGGCAAGTCGTTCTTCCAGAAGCGGGTGCCCGAGGGAGCACCGGACTGGCTGCGGACGGTCGTGGTGAGCACGCCCAACGGCACGACCTCCAACGCCCTGGTCGCCGCGGACCTCGCCCACATCGTTTGGGGAGTCAACCTGGGCTGTCTCGGTTTTCACGTCTGGCCCAATCGTGCTGCCGAACCGGTCTATGCAGACGAGATGCGAATCGACCTCGACCCCTCCCCGGGCACCGACTTCGACGATGTCCGTGCGGCCGCCCTCGAAGTCAAGGCAGTGCTCGACGAGCTCGGCATCGTTGCCTACCCCAAGACGTCGGGCAGCAAGGGCCTCCACATCTGGATTCGGCTGATGCCCCGCTGGGACGGCTACGCGGTCCGCTACGCGGCGGTCGCCCTGGCCCGAGAGATGCAGAGACGATGCCCGAAGCTCCTCACCTGCGAGTGGTGGAAGGAGCTGCGAGGGAGTCGAGTCTTCTTCGACTTCAACCAGAACGCCCCGCACAAGACCGTGTTTGGGGCCTACCAGGTCCGTCCCCGGGTCGGGGCCCAGGTGTCGACGCCGATCACCTGGGACGAGGTGGCCACGGTCGATCCTGAATCGTTGACCATTGCCACGGTGCCGGCCCTCGTCGAGCAGCGAGGCGACCCCTGGGCGTCGATCGACGATCAACTCCAGTCGTTGGACGCGTTGCTCACGTGGCACGCAAGAGACTGGGCGGCAGGGCTCAGCGACGCCCCGTGGCCCCCCGTCTACCCGAAGCAGCCCAACGAAGGCCCCCGCGTCCCTCCGAGCCGCGCCAAACAAACCGACCAACCCGGCCGGCTCTTGAGATCGCGGGACCAGGTACCGACGGTGCTCCCGCTAGCATGGTTGTTGACGAGACGGTTGGACAGATGAGACCGAAAGGCGTTATCGAGGACGAGCGATTTACCCGGCGGCTCTATACCGTCGCCGGTGCGGCGCGCCTAGTGGGCATGAGTCCCTCCACGCTGCGCACATGGTCTCACGGCTATGGGAGTACACTGCTGAGCAACACGCAGCTGAAGCAGGGACCAGTCATCACCGAGTTCGATAACTGCTTCGGTGATCGACGCTCGATTCCCTTCGTTGGGCTGGTCGAAGCAGTAGTAATCCAGGCGTTTCGCAACACGGGTCTTCCCCTTCAGCGCATCCGCAAGGCGCTTGAGATTCTCGCAAACGAGGGTGAACTCGAGCATGCGCTGGCGTCGCGGCAGTTGTTCAGCGATGGGGCCAGCGTCTTGTACGACTACGCGACTCGCAGTCAAGATAAGCAACTCAGGTTGCTGACCGTGGTACACACCGGTCAGCGGGTGTTCCATGAGGTGATTGGCGATTATTTGGAGCGCATCACTTTCGGTGATACATGGGCCACTGAGCTCATTCTCCCGGTGACCGAACGGCCTCTTCTTCGCGTCATCCCAGAGGTGGCTGGAGGAGATGCGGTTTTTGTTGAGGGGGGCGCAACTCTCTCGGCCGTTTCGTCCCGTGCCAGTGCTGGCGAGCCGTTGGAGTCCATTGCAGACGACTTTGGGACCCCCGTAGACCAAATAGAGGAAGCCCTCGGTGCCATCTGGCCGACGCAGGCAGCAGCCTGACCAGCCGCGACCTGTCTTCTTCTTGGATCGAGGCCTCGGTCGCCGTCTGATTGCCGAAGCGATTCGTGCAAGAGGATTCGAGGCGCTGCCGATGGCCGAAGCGTATCCTGGAGGCGCTGACCAGCGAATTGCTGATCCCGACTGGATGCTTCGGGCAGACCAAGAAGGCTGGGTAGCTTTGACCAAAGACTTCTCCCTTGTTCGCGACCATCGTGATGTGCTGGCTGAATCCACGCTGCGAGTATTCGCCTACAACAATGCCAATCTCACAGGACCCGAGATGGTTCACCGCCTAGAGACCAACTTCCACCGAATCCTGCAACGGGCGGCTAAGCCGGGCCCCTTTGTATACGTAATCGGCCGTGACCGCTTGGAACTCCGCTGGAGTCCAATTTCAGATCCCCGGCTGCGATAACCGGCTCTTCGCGTTTCAGGGTGGAGTCGGTGGGGTGAGGGTCCGGTGAGGGTCCGCGCCTGAACGGGCGGGATCCTCCAGAATCGGTCTGTAACGCAGGCCGAGGAACTGGAGGATCCCTGTGGAAGTTGACCCTACACGTGTGTGTGAGTTGTTGGTTGGGTTGGGCGATGTTGAGGTGGTCGGTGTCGACGACGAGGCTGGTGAGCTGCTGGGGGTGCATGTCCGCGGCCGG
>JAHQYN010000074.1 GCA_024421085.1 Acidimicrobiia bacterium | reverse complement strand
TTCTGGTCTCCGAGCCGACTCTGCTCGCGTTCGGGACTGTGTCTGATCTAGCCAACCGGATCGGAACGAGCCGACCGTCGATCGTGCGGTTCGCCAACAAGCTGGGGTTCGACGGCTACGCATCGCTGCAGACTCTGGCCCGCCGGAGAGTCGAGGACGACCTCTCCCGCCCGCGTGACCGCATCAGGCGCGACCCCACCGAGGGGCCCTCGGCGCTCGACGAGCTCGTCGAAGGGTTCGAATCGGCCGCAGCCACGGTGGCGCGAGGTGAGATACGGGCCATCGCCGAGCGGGCTGCGTCCGCAGGGTCGGTCTGGATCGTCTCGGGGGAGACCTCATTGGCCGGTGCCTACGCACTGCGCAGCGGCCTCTCAATGATCCGGCCCCGGGTGTACCTAATCGAGGGGCACTCCGCCGGCCGAGATCTGGTCGACGCCGGACCGGGAGACCTGGCGATCGTCATCGCCTTCTACCGCTACCGCAACTTCTCGGTGTCCGTGGCCAGCACCCTGGTCGGCCAGGGAGTTCCACTAGCAGCAGTGACAGACAGCCCGCTGTCCCCACTGGCAGACGCAGCCGAGGTGCTCTGCCAAGTGTCGGTACCCGCCGTCGGCCCATTCGACAGTTCCGTTCCCGCCGTGGTCGTCGCCGAGCTGATAGTCGCCGACGTCGCGGTGCTAGTCCAAGCAGAAGCCAAAAAACGCGTCGACCGCCTCGAAGCACTCTGGTCCGCAACCGAAACGTTCCTCCCCCGAAGCTAGACCCGGGCTCTGCGTTGGCACTGTGCCAGAGCAGCCGGTGACACGGCAGCGACCAAGGCCAGAGCCGCGCATCACCGCGGTGCGGCCCCTCGCCAACGGTCGTTTCTGAGCAGCCAGCGACACGGCGGCGCCCGGGCCAGAGCCACGCGTCACCACGGTGCGGCCCCTCGCCAACGGTCACCGAGGATCAGCCAGCGACACGGCAGCGACCAAGGCCAGAACCGCGCATCACCGCGGTGCGGCCCCTCGCCGACGGTCGTCGAGGATCAGGATCAACCGGGTTCGGTGCCGTAGATTCCGACGAAGCTGACCATCTCGCCGGGATAGCCACCCAGGTTGTGCGTCAGCCCGAGGGTCCGGTCGCCAGCGCGGATGCTGCGATCGGCGGGGGCGGCACCCCGCAGCTGCAGCCACACCTCATAGAGCATTCGCAGGCCCGACGCCCCCACCGGATGGCCGAAGGACTTGAGGCCCCCGTCAGTGTTGACCGGCAGACGGCCGTCGAGCGCGAAGGCCCCGTCGAGCACGTCACGGTAGGCCCCACCCCTAGCCGAGAAGCCGAGGTCCTCCATCAACACGAGCTCGGTCGGCGTGAAGCAGTCATGCACCTCGGCCATGGCGATATCGGACGCGGGGTCGGTGACTCCAGCCTGTGCATAGGCGTCGTCGGCGGCCCATTTCGACTCGTTAAGGGTGGTGTAGTCGTAGTCGGGGTCAAGCGATCCGGCACCGGTGCCGGCCACACACGAGAGAGCCTTGATGTACAGCGGGTCGTCGCAGTACTTGTGGGCGTCGGAGGCACGGCACAGGATCGCACCCGCAGCCCCGTCGGCCACGCCCGCACAGTCGAAAACCGACAACCGGCCCGCGACCGCGGCCAGTTGGCAGATCTGCTCCGCCGACATCTCACGCCGGAACTGCGCCAGCGGGTTGCGGGCACCGTTGTAGTGGTTCTTCTCGGCGATCCTGGCCACCGCATAGCGCAGATCGTCCTCAGCGATCGAGTACTTCGCCGCGTAGGCGGGAAGGATCAGGCTGAACATGGCCGCCGCGGTGAGTGTCCGCTGAGTTCCGTCGGTCGGGATCGGGAAGGCGTTGAGGCCCTGGTAGCCGCCGTCCTTCACCTTCTCCGCGCCCAGTGCCATCACCAGGTCGTACGCCCCGGAGGCAACCGCGTAGGCAGCCTGACGCATAGCCTCCGAACCGGTGGCGCAATAGTTCTCGACACGGGTGATCGGCTTGCCCTGAATCTTCAGAGGCCCGCCCATCGCCAAGCCCGAGGCAGCCGACTGCGACGTCCCGAACCAGAAGGCGTCGATGTCGCCCTGGGCCACCCCCGCTGAGGCGTAGGCAGCCTGGGCGCCGTCGATGATCAGGTCGTCGAGCGATTTGTCCCAGTGCTCGGCGAAGGGCGTGCAGCCCACCCCGATGATCGCCACCTGGTCCTTGATTCCGTGCGACCCCATCAGCTCTCCCCGTTTGTGCCGGCGCTGCGGACGGGCCGCACCTTCCAGAAGTAGTTGTGGATCTCGTCGCTGGTGTAGAGGCACCTGAAGGTCGGCTCCACCCGTGCGCCCACCTCCACTTCATCGGCGGCCACGTCTGTGAGTTCGAGCGGGGCCCGCCCTCCCCCGTCGAAGTCGACCACCGCGAACACCACCGGCGGGCTCGGAGAGTACACCAGCTTGTCGACGGTGAAACTGGCGATCGTGCCCTCCGTGTCGGCCATCGGGATCGGTTCCATGTCGTCCAACGCGCCGCCCTTCTCCGACACCCTCGCAGGCGGGAGGTGCACCATCCGGCTGGACCGGTCGCGGCTGCCGACGAACCCGAACTTCCACGCCCCACGACGATGCACAGCGCTCGCTGAGGGACGATTTGGTGCCGGCCGGTTCGGGGGCTCGACGGCCACCATCTGACGCCACGACAAGTACTTGCCGTAGCTCACCGACCCGCCCGCGGCTATCTGGGCGGAGACCGGCGAGGACACATGATGGTCGACGACGGCTTCGGTGGTTCGCAGCACCACGGCTTCCACGCCGTCGGCGAGCACGGCCAACACGATGACCTCGCCGGGGCCCGCCGACTCGAGGGCGGAGGCGAGCATCAGCGCGCCGTGGGCGGTGCCCGTGTTGCCGACCGTGTTGGCCAGGTCGTCGACCAGCTTCTCGGGGGCGACCCCCAGCCGCGCCCGGTTGCGGGTGACCGCCCGGCTGTGCATACCGGTGATGGCCAGATGATCGACATCGTCGGTGCTGATCCCCGCATCGGCCAGAGCCGCAGCGAACGCAAGCTGCAGCAGCGGCGCATAGGCGACCTCGCCGAACCGTTCCTCCCAGACCCGCGAACGGGTCGCGCCCGGGATCCGCCAACGTTCCAGGATTTCATCGGTGGCAACGCCCGAACCGAGGTACTCGGCGATCACCGTGCCTGCGGCGTCGTCGTCGCCGACCAGCAGCGCCGCGGCGCCGTCGCCGCCTGTCGCCTCGTCGTTCGAGGCAGCCATGCCGTCGCGGATGTCCGACGACACGACCAGCGTCGTGCCCCCGCCCGTCAGGGCGGTGCGCAGCGTCCCGATACCGGAGCGGAGCGCCCCGCCCAGGTCGAGCGCGCCCACCGACGGGGCCAGGCGGAGCGCCGCGTGGATCGCGGTGGCGTTGGTCTTCTCCAGATACACAGGCGTGGACGTGGCGAACCACAGCGAGTCCACGGCGACGTCGCCGGCACTGTGCAGCGCATTGCGGGCCGCCTCGGCACCCATGGTCGTGGTGTCCTCGTCGTAGGACGCCACCGAGCGGGTCCCTTGTCCCCCGCCCTTGCCGAACAGCGCCGCGATCTCCCGCCGGTCGAGACGGTGATGTGGAACGTGGACCCCGGCGGCGATGATGCCACGCATGCGCTCTCCTGTGGCTCTGACAGCCTCGCTCAGATGTGACAATGCGAATCAGACCCTACCGGTTCACAACATCTAGCCCAGCATTTGCGGTGTACCCCGAAGGCGATGTCGTTGAGGTTTCTCTTCTCTACGTAATCCTCTCTACGTAATCCGCCTCGGGCATGCTCGCCATCATGTCGCCGAACTCGGGCTTGGCAGCACTTGACGAATCAACGGTTCGGCGTCATCACCGGTCGGTGCGGAGTTCGGCGATGCGGCGCCGGGCGGGCTCGAGGTCTTCGGGGTTGGTCACGCCGACCCACGCTTCGGTAGTGGGGATCACCTCGACGGTCAACTCGGAGGCATGCATAAATTCATCGACCAGTCCGGGAAGCAGGAACTCCGCCTTGGCGTCGTTGCGGTGCCTGCGCAGGAACGCCCTGAAACCGGCTTCGAGATCGTCGAAGACCTGCTCTGGGAACGCCCAGAAGTTCATCGAGACGACCGCATCGGGGGCCAGCGGGCCTGGGGGTTCGGTCGCGAATATGGATCCGTCTCCACGGCGCTCGATGCCGTGGGTCTCGACCAGCGAAACGAGTCTGTTCCCCTCAACCGTGCAGACGCCCCGGCTGACCTCGCCGGACTCGGGCAGGGTCAACTCCAGGTTGAAGCCCGCGAGCAGGGCACGCCGCGCGGTCAGGCCGCCCGCCCGGGCGACAACGGACTCATAAGTGGAAGGGCCGTAGTAGTCGTCGGCGTTGCAGACGACGAACGGGCCGTTGACCTCCGCGGCCGCCGCCAGCACCGCGTGGGCGGTCCCCCACGGTTTGGCCCGGGCCGGACCGTGCCCGTCCTGGCAGACACAGCTGATCTCAAGGTCTCCGTAACGGTCACCGATATGGCGTTTCACGTCGTCTTCGATTTCACGGCGGACGATCAGCACGACCTTGCCGACACCGGCATCGACTGCGTCGCGGATCGCGAAGTCGACGAAGGCCTCGCCCTCGGCCCCGACGATCTCAAGCTGCTTGGTACCACCGAAACGCGAGCCGAGACCCGCCGCCATCACTACCAGGGAGACCATGTCTGACACCGTGAGATCATAGGTTGCGTCGACCGGGAATCACGCTCAGCCGCGCAACTCGTACCCCTGATGAGTTCCCATGCCATCCGGAACCGTGTTCGACCGGAGGGGTCAGGACATGCTATTCTAACGCGTCCGCGGCTGCCCGACATCGCAAATCACCTTGGAAATCCGTGCCCCGTAACGACAACGCGTTCAACGACGTGGTGTGCGCACCCCCACCCCCACCACTACAATCTCGAGCCCCGACAGTTAGGCTGGTTCTCTCATGAAGTATTCGCTAACTATTCTGTTTATCTTATGCACTGGCTTGCTAGTACCTGTATCGTCAGGTTCGGAGGTCGCAGGTTTGGCCAATGTTGCAACGGATTGTTTCTATACAAAACCAGTGCAACCGAAGTGAATCAAAATATACCAAAAGGGCAATACAGCAACGTGACGGTAGGCGACACACATTCGTGCGGCTTGCGTCTTGATCAAACGATTGAGTGCTGGGGGTACAATACCTTTGGTCAAGCCGATGCGCCCGCTGGCGAATTTATTGAAATCAGCGCAGCTTCAGATCATACCTGTGCCCTGCGAGTTGACAAAACTATTGCATGCTGGGGTCTCAACTATGTTGACCCAGCGGATGCACCTATTGGCCGATTTGATTTAATTGAAATGGGTGAACACCATTCATGCGGCGTTCGTGTTGATAGAACTGTTACTTGTTGGGGTTTGAACAATCTCGGGCAGGCCGATCCGCCTCAAGGCCAATTCAAACAACTTGCCGTCGGAGCAGAAAGTTCCTGTGGGATTCGTACCGACAATACAGTGACGTGTTGGGGTGCCAACGTAGCGGGACAGCTTGATGCCCCGAGCGGACACTTCAACTCTGTCGTCTACGGGAACAACTTGGTGAGGAATCGATATTATTGCGGTTTGCGGCATGACCAATCGATATCTTGCTGGGGTGCATACGAAAAATACGAAGAGCCAAGTTTTCCGCAAGGCATGTTCGGCGAGATTGCCGCGGGAGGATCTTGTGGGCTGAGAGCCGACGAAACGGTCACTTGTTGGGTCGATGACCCGAAGAATAGAATCAACGTTCCGAGTGATGAGTTCGTTTCGCTCGCCACGAATCGCGATGCAGTGACCTGTGGTGTCCGTGTCGACATGAACGTAGCGTGCTGGGGGTCACCGGCCCGACCTCTGGAAACCCCGCCAGTCGGACAATTTGTCGCTATTACCGTCGACAATGAGACTGCCTGCGGATTACTCACAAATCGATCGGTGCAATGCTGGCGTCTCCAATGGACAGTAGATCTAGGATCGCCGGCCGGCCAGTACGACACTATCACTTCTGGCGCTCGGCATACCTGCGGCTTACGCACAGATGGCACCGTCGCTTGCTGGGGATTCGATCAGAGCGACTACAGTAAGGTATATTCCCCGACAGGCACATTCAGATCTGTCGCCGCCAGTGGCGACCACACATGCGCCATAGGCGTTGACAAAACAGTAACCTGCTGGGGAACTGGCGCACCTCCGATACCGATGCCAGATAATGTGTCCACGGAAACCGTCTATGATGCCCCCAATCCTCAAAAAACGGGCCGACAACCGGGTTGCGGCCCGACGTGCAGATAGAGTCAGGTTTCATGGGTCTAGTTCTGACAGTCGATTCGGGAACGACCGGTGTCCGCACATTCGCGGTCGACGAGGCGGGCGTGCCGTTCGGTTACGCCTACCGGGAGTTCACGCAACACTTTCCGAGACCAGGGTGGGTGGAGCACGATCCCGTCGAAATATGGCAAGCGGTGCTGGAGACCCTCGCCGAGATTGTGGCCACGATTGCTGAACCCGTCAGCGCGATCGGGATAACCAACCAGCGTGAGACGGTGGTGGTCTGGGATCGGCGCAACGGCCGGCCCCTCCATCGGGCCATCGTCTGGCAGGATCGACGCACCGCCACACGATGTGAGCAGTTGCAGGCCGAGGGGCATCTCGATCTGGTGCGTTCAACTACCGGGTTGGTGCTTGATCCCTACTTCTCGGCAAGCAAACTCGAGTGGCTGTTCAAGCACGGGGGTGTCACGCCCGACGAGCATCTGGCGTTCGGCACGGTCGACTCGTGGCTTGTGTGGAACCTCACCGGCGGGCACCACGCCACAGACACTTCCAACGCCAGCCGGACCTTGCTGTTCGACATCGGCGCAATGTCGTGGAGCGACCAGATGTGCTCATTGTTCAACGTGCCGATGACCGCGCTGCCGGAAGTCTTGCCATCGTCGGGACGATTCGGCGAGACGACAGCCGACATTCCCACGGGTGCCAAAGTACCGGTCAGCGGAATCGCCGGCGACCAGCAGGCCGCGCTGTTCGGTCAAGCCTGCTTTTGGCCCGGGCAGGCCAAGAACACCTACGGGACCGGGTCCTTCGTGCTGATGAACGTCGGCGCCCAACGCCCCGAGCCAGTGGAGGGGCTGTTGTCCACAGTGGCATGGACGATCGGCGAGCAGACGACCTACGCCTACGAGGGTGCCGTCTTCGTGACCGGGGCAGCGATCCAGTGGCTGCGCGACGGTCTCGGCATAATCGACGATGCGGCCGAGACCGGATCACTCGCCGCGTCGGTCTCCGACACCGGCGGTGTCGTCTTCGTTCCCGCACTGACAGGGCTCGGCTCACCGCACTGGGATGCCCGCGCACGCGGCACGATCGTTGGCCTCACCCGCGGCACCGGTCGCGCAGAAATCGTCCGAGCGACGGTGGAATCCATGGCCTACCAGAGCCGTGACGTGGTCGAAGCGATGTCTGCCGCTTCCGGAACGCATCTTCGTGAACTCCGAGTCGACGGTGGCGCATCGGTGATGGATGTCCTATTGCAGATCCAAGCAGACCAGCTCGGCGTTCCTGTCGTACGCGCCCCTGTCGCGGAGACGACCGCG
Organism: Acidimicrobiia bacterium; assembly: GCA_024421085.1. Lineage (GTDB taxonomy): Bacteria > Actinomycetota > Acidimicrobiia > Acidimicrobiales > Aldehydirespiratoraceae > VXYK01. The sequence goes on along the minus strand of JAHQYN010000074.1, from coordinate 7,898 downwards.
CTGGGCGCCGCCTACCTCGCCGGAATTGCCGAAGGAGTTTGGAGCGGACTCGAGGACGTCGCCGCTCTGTCGGGACAGTCCGATGCTGAACGCAGATTCCAGCCGGATCCCGACCGCAGGCGTGCCGATGCAGGCTATGCCCAATGGCAACGCGCACTGAGGCGGTCCCTGGCGTGGGATCAGAGCGAATAGCCCACCGCGCCACGGTGCCATCAAGACGAGCCGCTCTCAACGTGCCTGGTGAAATCCTCCAGCGCGTTGCGCAGCAGGCGGGCCTCGGCGCGGCGCTTGACGAAGCCCGGCAGAGGGACCTTGACCTCGACGGCGAGGTGGTACACGACCTCGGTTGATCCCGGGTCTGACCGCACCGGCAGAAACTCATACTCACCATCGAGTCGCCTGGTGATATCGCCGCGTTGCAGGCGCCAGGCGAGGCGACGCGGGTTGGTGCCATAGAAGTAGCGCAGTGTGTAGGTGGTGCTGCGGCCCATGGCCGCGGCCCGGTACTCGACATCGACGGCGCGGCCTTCGTCGTCACGCCGCAAGACCCGGGCCATCTTGATGTCAGAAGCCCACTGCGGGTACTTCTCGAAGTCGATGGCCGCGGCGAAACACTGCTCCGGCGTCGCCATGATCGTTGTTCGTTCGGTCGCTTGATCAACCATCACTGCTGACCCTAACCGCTCTGCGGGTCTGTTTTGCGCACCTCGAACTCACCGTGGCGGGCACACCACAGTCCCGTCAGACCGAGAGCCCACACTGGAACCAGGAGCCCGAATGCCGCGGGCGTGTAACTCCGCATCGATGCGGTGGTCAGCGCCACCACGATCTCGACCGCGAGGGAGCTCAACAAGATCCTCCGCACCTCAGGACTGGCGCTGCCCGCGGCGAAATAGAGGCCCGCGATCCCAATGACATGGTGGCGGCTGCGCTCCACCGCGATCAACAGCGCCCACCCCATCGCAACGGTGCCGGCGGCGAACAGCACCAGCGACACGCCCGCGTTGAGCCACTCGAAGGTGTCCGGACAGATCGTGGCCGCGGCCGCGGTGAGCGTGAACAACGCGGTACCGAACCACGACCAGTTGAGGATGGCCTGACCCGCGGCCCATTGCTCCCGCCGTCTCATCGCCGCACCATATTGTTGATTGCCTCAGCCATCCGTTCGGCCAGGATGTCGTAGCAGAACTCCCGTTGGGCGCGCACCCTGGCTGCCTGCGCCATTGCCTGGCGTCGTTCGTCGTCGTCGAGCAGTTCGGTGATCGCTCGCGCCGCGGCATCGGCGTCGCTGGGGTCATCGACTATCAGACCCGTGACTTGGTGCACCACCGCCTCGTGTGCGCCGCCGCTGCGACCGGCGACCTGCGCCACCCCGGCCGCTGCCGCCTCCATGAAGACAATGCCGAAGCCTTCCTGCTCCAGCCCGCCCCAACGGCTGCGGCACAGCATCGCGAACACGTCGCCGCACCCGTAAACGCGGCTCAGATCATCGGAGTCGACTCCTCCCAGCAGCTTCACGGGTGCGTCGAGGCGGGCGATAAGCGAACTGAGCCGTCTGTGGTCGCGCCCGGCGCCGGCAATTGCGACACAGACATCGGGCTTGCTGCGGCGTATCTGCACCGATGCCCGAATCAGCGTGTCCATGCCCTTGCGGGGCACCAGGCGGCTTACTGACACGACCAGCGGACCCTCGGTCGGCAGGCCCAGGGCCTTTCGGGCGGCCTGTTTGGCGTCACAGTCGAGGGGGACGAAACGTTCGGTGTCGACGCCGGGCGCAATGATGCTGACCGGCAGGGGGCGCCCCAGCGACTGCTCACCCTGCTGAGCGGGGTACCCGCCCGCTGCGATCACCCCGACGGCGCCGTCGAGCACTCGGTTCAGCAGACTGCGGACACCGGGGATGCGGCTGGGAATCGTTACTTCTGCACCATGGAGGACGACTCCGTAGGGAACGTCGAGATGAGGGCCGATCAGTCCGACCGGCACCGCCGGGTCGAGGATCACGAGTTCGGCGCCGCAGCTGCTCGCCAAGCGGTCAATCCGACGCGCCAACAGCGGATGCGGCAACAAAGCGGGTTCGCGGCTGCGAACAACGGTGAACGGTTGAGCGGCGTCGAAGGCGTCGGCGTTGGCGTGGGGGGTGCTGTAGACGACGACTTCATCGGCGGGGAGGCGCCGCCAGAGCTCCCACAGGTAGTTCTGAATGCCGCCTGTCTTGGGGGGGAAGTCGTTGGTGACGAGTAGATGGCGGGCCACAGCACGCCACTATGCCACGGCGGTGACCGGCCGCCGGAGTTCTTCGCGCACCGTCTCGTCGAGTTCGCAGCCGTCCAACTCGGCGAGCAGATCGTCCCTGTTCAGGCGGCGGGCCGCCCAGACGGCGTGGGCCGCCACGACCGGGGACTGATGGGCCAGCGATCGGGTGAGCACCGCTGCAGTCCGTTCGTCGTCGCCGCTACCGATGTTGCCGAGCACCACCAGGGCATTGCGCCGCAGGTAGTCGGGATTGCGCTGGGGCACGTACCAGCGCCCGAAACGGGCCATCAGCGTCTCATCATCGTGCTCCAGCATCTCGAGGATCGAGACCCAGGCACCGCCGCCGCCCTCCGCCGCAGGCTGCTTGCGGCGGATCTGGTTCGGTGGGCAGACGTCTTGGCAATCGTCGCATCCGTAGATGCGGTCGCCGAGCAGCTCCCGGTACTCGACGGGGAATCGGCCCGATGCCTGCAGCAGCCACGCCAAGCACCTGTTGGCATCGACCACGCCGGGCGAGATGATCGCCCCTGTCGGGCATCCGTCGAGACACTTGGTGCAGGTTCTGCAACCATCGGCGGCAGCGGCGACCGCTTCGAGGTCGAGGGGTGCGTTGGTCAGAACCGAGCCGAGCACGACCATGCTGCCGACGCCCGCGATCAGCACATTGGAACTCTTGCCCCACCAGCCGATGCCTGCGCGGTGTGCTGCTGCCCGGTCGACCAGCTGATTCTGGTCGGCCAGCACAAGAGCCTTGCAGCCCTGTTGACGCAGCGCGACGGCAATCTGTTCGAGAGCTGCACGCAGGGACGCGTAGTGGTCCTCTGAGCTGTAAGCGGCAACTCTTCCAGTCGGTTGATTCGTGGGGCGCGCCGGGAGTTCACGCTGGAAGTCGTAGGCCCCTACGATCAGGCAGGTGGCATCGCTCATGGTCCGGCGTGGATCTGTTGAGCGTGACGGGTTGCGGTAGGTGAACTGCATTGATCCGCTCAGCCCCTCGGCCTTGCGCTGCTCAAGGTCGACACGGGTGCGTTCGAAGGGGGTCGCCTCGGTCGCGCCCACCGCGGCTAGGCCCGCGGCGAGCCCTATGGCTTTGAGGTCGGCGACAGTCAGGTCCACCCGTCCATCGTGGCACGACAAATGACCAATGAGACACAACGACCGACGCGGCGGACTAGACGGCGTCGGAGCGGGGGACGAACCTGCTCGACGGGACGAGCCCGGCGTCGTTGAGCAGCTCATAGGCCCGTCGTTCCTCGAAATCGAGGACCACCGGCGTGCCGGCGACATGGCCGACCAGATAATTCACTACGCAATCGTCACACGCTTCTGTGTGCTGCATGACGCACATGTCGCAGTCGATCATCAACCCCGGCTGCTCGCCGGCCGTCGCACCGCAATGAGCATCGAGCCCATCGTCAACCAATTGGAGATAAGTGTGTTTTGCCATGCCTCCAAGCTACGCAGGGGGTATGACACTGCTCGATAGATTGACACCATGGCCAACGCCGATGCATCCGATAGGTCGGCACCGGTCAACGACTCCCCTGCCGCAGTCGAGGGCCCCGACTTCTCGCGGCGCCAAGTCCTGCGACTCGGCAGCGGGGGCGCACTCGCCCTGGTCATCGGTGCCGGTGCCGGCTGGCTCGACCGATCCAACAGCCCCGGCCCCGAGTCGGCCTCCCCGCGCAGCGGCAATGCCAGCGCCACGCCGACCAGCACGACCACCGGCACGACGACCACGACGACCAGCACGACGACCACGACGACCGAGCCGATGACTGTGAGCGGGATCGGCGAGGTGGACCCGCGGATTATTGCCCTCGGTCAGCGGGTCGTCGCGGTGACCGGCGAGAACGACATCGCTGAACTGCTCGCTCGACTCCCGACGGCCGAACGCGGCAGCGATCCGCTCGAGCGTGCCGCGGCGCGTGTCAGAGCTGATTTCGAGCAGAGCGACACCATCACCGTCGACGGTTGGATCCTCGCCGCATCAGAGGCCAGGGCGGCCGCGGTGATCGCTCTGGCCTGTTCGCAATCCGTTCAATCCCGATGCTGACCGACGCTCGGACACTGCGAGTCGTTGCAGCGGGCCACTGCCGGGATCCTCGCACATGCTGACCGACGCTCGGACACTGCGCTCGGGAAGCGCCCTGCAAGCAGACGTGTGCATCATCGGCGCAGGCGCGGCGGGGATATCGATGGCAATGGAACTGCTCGATTCCGGGCTGCGGATACTGCTGGTCGAGTCTGGAGGCACGGAATCCGATGCTGCCACCCAAGCACTGATGACCGGCGACAGCATCGGCGCGCCCGTGACCACGCTCGACAACCCGGTGACTCTCGACCAGACCCGTCTGCGCTACTTCGGCGGGACCACCAACCACTGGGCCGGCTACTGCAGGCCGCTGGCCCCTGTCGATTTCGAGCACCGGGACCATCTCAGCGTCTCAGGATGGCCGATCGGGGTCACCGACCTCACCCCATACTGGGACCGGGCGACGCAATGGGTACGGATCACCGACGGAGACTTCTCAGTCGACACTTGGGAACGGCGTCTGGGGGTGAAAGCTCCGCCGGTGCTCACCGACGCGGTCGAACCTTTCGTGTTCCAGGTCACGTTCCCGACGAAATTCGGTGACCTGTACGGCGCAGAACTGACCGAGGCGGCCAACATCGAGGTGCTGCTCCATGCCAACGCGCTGAACCTTGCCACCGACACCGGGCGCTCGGTCACCCGTCTCGATGTCGCCACCTTGAGCGGCATCTCCTTCAGAGTCACCGCGCGGGCCTATGTGCTGGCCGCCGGGGGGATCGAGAACGCGCGGCTGTTGTTGGCTTCAGTCGACCATGACCCCGCCGGGCTCGGCAACAGCAACGACCTCGTGGGGCGCTATTTCACCGAACACCTGCAGATCTACGCCGGGTTCGGGGTGTTCGAGTCGGACTTCGACGCGCTCAGCGGTCTGGGCGGCGGCGAGGTGGCCATCGCCCAGGGTCGCCACGCCGGACATGTCCACGGCGCCAAGTTCGCTCTCGGGCTCAGCGACGCACATCTGCGTTCAGCGGAGACCACCGGTCTCGAGCTGCAGTTCCTTGTCGGCGCCCTTCCCGACGGCGTGCCGTTCCAGGCGCGGGGAGCCACCGTCGGCGATGTCGGCGCGCTGATGGCCCACACCGGGCCGGAGCCTCAGACGGCTGCATATCTCCAAGCCCTGGCGGAGCAGGAACTGAATCCGCACAGCCGCGTCACCCTGGGGTCGGGGACCGACGCTCTGGGAATGCGGCGGACACGACTCGACTGGCAGTACACCGCGGCTGATCGACGGCGGGTGGTCGCCGGACTTCGGGTCATGGCCGAGGCCATAGGGGCGACCGGCTGGGGACGGGTCCAACTCGTGCCCGGCGGCGTCCACGCCGATGCCCACGACCGGGCGGTTAGCGGAGAGTTCCTCAGCGTCTTCAGGTCCGTCCCCGAAGAGGTCGACCTGAGGGGATTTCCGGTGGGGGTGGGTTTCCACCACATGTGCACCACCAGAATGTCGGACGATCCTGCACAAGGAGTGGTGGATGCCGACTGTCGCATGCACGAAGTCGACAATCTCTGGGTGGCTGGGAGCAGCGTCTTCGCAACCGGCGGGACGGCCACGCCGACATTCACGATCGTGGCGTTGGCGATCCGTCTCGCAGACCACCTGCGAGACCTGCTCGGCTGACATCGCTGACATGCTGACATCGCTGACGTCGGCGACATGCTGACATCGCTGACATCGGTGACATCGCTGACATCGGTGAGATCCTTGACATCAGGGGTCTGTTCGGGCAGTGTCTTGGGGTGTCCGAACAGACGTTCGCTTACCAGCAGAGCTTCGAAGACCTCGGCAGCCCCCTGCACGAGGTCACCTTCGTCGTCATAGACCTTGAGACGACCGGTGCTTCTGCCGCGGACTGCGCCATTACCGAGATCGGTGCCGTCAAGCTCCGCGGCGGCGAGTGCCTGGGCACATATCAGACGCTGGTCGACCCGGGAGCTGCGATCCCGCCGGAGATCACGGTGATCACCGGGATTACTCAAGCGATGGTGATGCGGGCGCCGCGGATCGAATCGGTGATGCCGTCGCTGTTGGAGTTCATCGACGGCGCGGTGATCGTGGGTCACAACGTCCGCTTCGATCTCTCATTCCTGAATGCGGCGCTGGAGCGACTCGGGCGTCCCCGTCTGGAGGCACGCTGGATCGACACGCTCGCATTGGCGCGGCGGCTGGTGCGCGACGAAGTCCCCAACTGCAGGCTCGGCACGCTTGCGGACCGTCTGCGACTCAGCCACAGACCCAGCCACCGCGCCCTCGACGATGCCCTGGCAACCGGAGACCTGCTGCATTTCCTTGTGGAGCGGGCCGCTGCGCTGGGGGTGTTGGGCCTCGAGGACCTCATTGCGCTCCCCAAGCTCGCGGGCAGCCCACAAGCCAAGAAACTGAAGCTGACCGACGGGCTGCCCCGCAAGGGCGGTGTCTACCTGTTCCGTGACGCGCGTGACGAGGTTCTCTATGTCGGCAAGGCCGCCAACTTGCGGTCACGGGTTCGCAGCTACTTCTCGACCGACGAGCGTCGCAAGGTCTCGCAGTTGCTTCGCGAGACGCATCGCATAGACCATCACCTGTGTCGCAACGGTCTCGAATCTGCCGTGTTGGAGTTGCGGCTGATCCAACAGCATCTGCCGCGGTTCAATCGGCAGGGCACCCGGGCGGGCAAGTATCCATACATCAAGCTGACCCTCAATGAACGCTTCCCGCGCCTGTCGATAGTACGGACGGTCCGCGACGACGGGGCGCTGTATCTGGGTCCGGTGGCATCGACACGGGCGGCCAAGCGGGCAGTGGAGGCGATCCACAGCGCGGCACCGATTCGGCGTTGCGGTCTCGCCTCGAGGGCATCGACGACCGCGAGCGTCTGCGCTTCAGCCCAGTTGGGAGTGTCGTGCTGTCCGTGTTCTGGAGCGACCTCGCAGACCGAGTACGCGGCTGTGATCGAGGAGCTCGTCACGAATCTGACGTCGCGCCCCGACCTGCTGTTGGCCCCTCTCGTGGCGAGGATCGAGCAGCTGGCGGCACAGCAGCGCTACGAGGAGGCGGCTGACGTGCGGGACCGCGCTGAAGCACTGGCGGGCCTGTTGCGACGTCATCGACGCTTCGACCTGCTGCGACGAGCGGGACGTGTTCGCCTGGGAATCGGCAACACCTGGGTTGAGCTTCACGGGGGGAGACTCAGTAGCAGCGGCCCCGCAACCGGCACCGTCGAATCCAGTTGTCCGTCTGAACCCGGCGATCGATCAGCCCCGAGTGCAACCCCGACCTCGGCCCCGACTCCGACCACGGGGTTGTTGCCGGTTCCGCAGCGTCATGACGCCGACGAGTTGCTCACAGTCGTCGGCTGGATCGAACGCAATGTCGCCAAGCTCACGATCGAGGAGGTCGAGGGGGTGTTGGCCAGTCCCCTGCCGGCGCTGCCGGTCTTCAAGCCGAAGACCTCCAGTCCAGCCCGCCGCACCACCACGCGCACCGGTGTGAGCACGTTGCCGGACTCTCACAGCCCGCCAGACGCGCAGAGGTCTCGAGTCGCCTAGCCCGCGCGTCGGCTGCCGTTGG
>JAHQYN010000073.1 GCA_024421085.1 Acidimicrobiia bacterium | reverse complement strand
CCCGCTGCCGTGCTGAGGCACCGCCAACGTCGAGCCCCGCCACCACCACCTCGCCCGAAGAAGGCTCCACGATTCCAGCCAAGACATGAAGCAGAGTCGTCTTGCCCGAACCGCTCGGCCCCATCACTGCCACATGGCACCCCTCGCCCACATCAAGATCCAAGTCACGAAGCACGAAACGCCCACCAAAAACACGACACAAACCCCGACAAGTGATCGCGGGCTTCCGACCCGTGGAGCGGAGCGGCGTGTTACATGTCACGGTGCCCCCACCTCCTGCCAATTGCCGCAGGCATCGGGCCAAAACGAACGGTACTCGCATGTCTTGTGGCGATGGATATCCCAACCCATGTTCGCAGTTGCACAGATGCCGTTGTTGCCATCTACATCTTTCGCAGCATCGAACCCGGATCCCCATTGGTCTTTATCGGCCTTCGACTTTACCTTGGTGCTGTCACTTTCCATGTCACACGTCTGAATACCTACCGAGGAGTAGTCCCAAGAATAGTCAGCACCATTCCAACTGTAGACAGCAACGGCGATCCCCGAGATCGACAACACTACAGACGAGACAAGAAGTACGAAAAGACTCCGTGCAATATATTTCATCATTACCTCCATTGTGAACTCTCCTCACTTGAGCGGATGGAGCACATGCGTCAGATGACTGTTGAAATCGTCGGTCGCGTGACTCCACTTGGTACTTGTCGATTGAGGCGTTCGCGTTGCATCGAATCTGGAAAATCTTTGGAGAGCCCTCTTGCTGGGGGCCAAGACGCGCATCCCCCACGTTTACGCGCAGGCTCGACTTGGCGGCTCCAGCTACAGCGGGGGATCGAGCGGTAATCGCCATCGAGATGGGTGCCTGTAACCAAGTTGTCCAAGTCTTGAACGCCGCTAGTTCCAGGAGACGTTGAGGGGCAGGTGTTCATGGCGGCGCACGAACATGCTGCTCTCCCATCGGGGCGGGTCGTCGCCGGCGAGGGAGAAAGAGTTGGTCTCGGCCAGCAGCGCATTGATGGTGCAGTGGGTCTCCATGCGGGCGAGAGAAGCACCCACGCAGTGGTGGATCCCCCGCCCGAAGGCCAGGTGGCTGCGGGGGATGCGGCGGTTCAGCACAACCTCGTCGGGCCGGTCGTGTTCGGCGGGGTCTCGGTTGGCCGAAGCCCAGAGCAGCATTGCCGTGGTGCCCGCCTTGAGGGACACACCGCCGAGTTCGCAATCACGTTTCACTTGGCGATAGTGGCCCCGGAACGGCGACTCCAGCCGCAGGGCCTCCTCGATGAACGGCTCGATGAGGTTGTCGTCAGCGCGGACCTGCTCCTGAAGCTCTGGATCGTCGGCCAGCATCCGGGTGGCGTTGCCGATCAGCGAGGCGGTCGACTCGCCGCCGGCCCCGAGCAGGACCACGAGGGTTCCGATGGCGTCGGTGACCTTGAGGTCGCCGCCGGCAACCGCCTTGGCGCACACGCCCACGAGGTCGCTGCCCGCAGACTTGGTGGCCTCGGCCAGTTTCTCGACGAGATACGGCGCGGCATCCCCGATCTCGAGGGCCAGGGTGGCCATTTCCTCGAGGTCGCGGATTCCGCCCAGCATCAGACCGCCCTGCAGCGCCCAGCGCATCACCTCGGGCCAGTCGTCATCGGGCAGCCCGATCAGGTGTCCGATCACTCGTGCGGGAATCGGATGGGCAACCGTGTTGGCCCACTCGACCCGCCTCCCCTGGGCTCGGGCGTCGTGTACATGGTCTACGACGACCGATTCGATGTAGGGGCGCATTTCCTCCATGCGACGCGCCACCAGTTCGGGGAACACCACGTTGCGGTGCTTGGTGTGCTCAGGTGGGTCGGCGGTGGCCAGCGTGGTGGTGCCCTCGCCGAGATCGTCTGTGCGGAACAGGGCCGGCGAACCGTCATCGCCGGTTATCACCAGTACGTTGAGGTGGTTGGAGAAGTCGTCGATCCGTCTGAGGGCATCCAAGATGTGCTCGTGCGACGCCACGAAGGCCAAGTCGAGCCCGGGCACAAGCCACACCGGGTGCTCCCGGCGAAGCCGTTCGAAGAACGGATAGGGGTTGGCCAGCACGCCCCGGTCGATGATCGTGCGCGCCTCCAGAGTCCCGCTGAACGGTTCATTGTGGGCCATGTGAAATATTGGCACAAAACCCGCCGCCTGCAACGGTGTCGTGCGCGGGTCTGATTCGTGATTGTTGGGTGGGGCGGGAGCCGATTAGAGTGGGGAGCCTATGGAATATCGCAATCTTCTCTACAAGCGTGGTGCCGCGTACGTAACGATCACTCTCAACCGGCCTGAGCGGCGCAACTGCCTTTCGTCGGAGATGTTGACCGAACTGGAGGACGCCTTTCGCACCACGGGCGGCGACGGTGAAGTGGCCGGCATCGTGCTGGCGGCCAACGGGCCGGTCTTCTCCTCGGGTCACGACCTCGGCGAGATGGCGAAGATGAACGAGGACGAGCTCAAGGGGTTGTTCACGCTGTGCACGTCGGCCATGACCGCGATGGCCGAGATTCCCCAGGTGGTCGTCGCCCGGGTGCAGGCCTTGGCCACCGCCGCCGGGGCGCAACTGGCGGCCAGTGCCGATCTGATCGTGGCGAGCGAATCCGCCGCCTTCGCGACGCCGGGCGGCAAGGGCGGATTGTTCTGTCACACGCCGATGGTTGCGGTGGCCCGTCCCCTCGGCCGGAAGCGGGCGGTGGAACTAGCGCTCACCGGCGACACCATTGATGCTGCCACCGCACTCGACTGGGGTCTCGTCAACCGTGTGGTTCCCGCCGAGCAACTCGAATCGGCCACGTTGGAGCTGCTGGGCCGGGCGACCCGCGGCAGCCGCTACGCCAAAGGCGTCGGCAAGCAGACGCTCTACGCCCAGATGGACATGCCTGTCGACGATGCCTACAAGCTGGCCGTGGAGGTGATGGCCTACAACGCAGCGCGTGGTGACGGCGCCGAGTGGCCCAAGGCCTTCATCGAGAAACGCCACGCAGTCTGGACCCACTCCGCCTAGCCGGCTCAGGGCCGACTCAGGCCGGATGGTCACCGACACACTGGGCCAGTTCGTCCGTGGTGATCCTCTCAAGCAGTTGGTCAATGCGCGGTTCGGGTGCGGTGACAGCACTGTTGGTCTGACCTGCTGATCATGGTAGGTTCGGCACAGGAGGGCTCGTCTTGGCTGAATCGACTCACCAACTCCACCCGACGGAACCTCGCTGGACACACGTCGCGCTGCGGGTCGCCGACATTGACGCCACGATCGATTGGTACGCCGAGTTCACACCGTTGGAACTGATCGATCGCCGCGAAGACACCGATGGGTACGGCGCCTGGTTGGGGATGCCCGGTGAAACCAACAACCCTTTCATCCTGGTGCTCGCCGAGTTTTTTGAAGGCAGGGACCCCTTCGCTGGCGAACCGCTGGCAACCCTTGCCCCGTTCGCCCATCTCGGCATGGAACTGCCCGCGCGAGACGACATCGATGACATCGCAGCCAGAGGCGAGTCCGCCGGCTGTTTGGCGATGCCGCCGACGACAATGCCTCCACCGATCGGCTACATCACGATGCTGCGCGACCCCGACGGCAACATGGTCGAGTTCTCGTGGAACCAGGGCGTGTACGCCACACTCCAAGAACGGTGGGGCAAGTAGCGGCGCGCACCCCACAGACTCCACAACCGGAACCCAGCTCAATACGTCTGTGCAGCACTTCTTTGCAACCGCCGATAGAGCTTGCCCAACAACGGAGTTCGCGGTGGCCGCGGGTTGATGCGTCTCGTTGCGCCGGATGTGGCGATGCCCGGCAACGGAGTTTGCGGTGGCCGCGGGTTGAGGACTGACTGGCACTCGGCACCGGAGTGGTCCGGTTGCGTTCAGACGCTCGGCCTGCTCAGCTCCGAATAGCTTGCCGATAGGGTGGCGGCGTGGTCGAGACGCACGATTCTCTTGACATGAGCGGCCGGACGGTGATCGTCACGGGGGGCACCAAGGGTCTCGGGCGGGTGATCGCCCGACGCTTCCTGGAGCAGGGCGCGAACGTGGTGATCTGCGCCCGCAGCGAACCGCAGGTCCCGGTCGAGTTCGAGGGCCGACGAGCGGTCTTCGTCGCCGCCGACATTCGCGATCCCGACCAGGTCACAGCAGTGGTGTCGGCTGCGGTCGAGGCGACCGGCCGGATCGATGTGCTCGTCAACAATGCCGGCGGGGCGCCCCCTGCCGCGAGCGCCACGGTGTCGCCGCGGTTCAACGACAAGATCACCGCGCTCAACCTCTTGGCACCGATGACTTTCGCCCAGGCTGTGCATGATCAGATGCAGTCGCAACCCGACGGCGGGGTGATCATCAACATCGCCTCGGTCAGCGGGACCCGGGCCAACCCCCAGGGCGCGGCCTACGGGGCGGCCAAGGCGGGGCTGATCAATCTGACGGAGACTCTGGCACACGAATGGGGGCCGAAGATCCGGGTGATTGCCCTGGTGGTGGGGATGATCGTGACCGAGCAGGCCCACCTGTTCTACGGGGACGAGGAGGGGATCGCGGCGGTCGGCCGAACGCTGGCCCTCAAGCGCATGGGCACTCCCGACGAAGTTGCCGACGTTGTGCTGTTTGCAGCCTCGCCTCTGGCCCGCTGGATGACGGGGTGCGCGATCCCGGTGCATGGTGGTGGTGAGAGCCCCGGCTACATCGCCGCCTCGACCGTTGGGCAGGCGGCCCGGCCGAAGTCATGACCGAGGCCACGGACCGTTCAGAAGGTCTTGAGCGGCACTCGTTGTTGACTGACCGCACGACCGTTGCGGCCCTGCTGGTGATGGTGTCCGCGGCGATCTTCGTCTTCATCGCCTTCACGAACCGTCACGACCACAGCACCCACGACCACCCCAGTGCCACCGTGGTCGCCGACCTGAGCGCTTCAGATCCAGAACACGATCACAGCACCCATGACCACTCACAAGACATCGGTTCGACCTTCGTGAGCACCGAGCGCATCAGCCCGCCCACTGCCTGTCGCACGATAATCGGCTGCGACGACGCGGGGCCGAAACCGCAGAGTCCCGGCGACCGGGGCGGCTGGGCGCAGTTCCTGACCCTCGGCGCGGTGGTCGTCGGGCTCGCCTTCATCGCCACAAAGATCATCCGCGCCACCCGCGGCGCCCGGTCATGAGCACCAGGCGACCTCCAACCTGTGGAGAAAAATCCAGGAAACCTCTCCACCCGATGGAGTAAATTCCAGGAAACCTCTCCACCCGATGGACAAAAACCCGGGGAAACGTCCAGATGCCGGGTAAGGTGACATCACTATGCGGTACGGAGAGGTACAGCAGCGGTTGAGCGGGTCCAACCGCTGGTGGAGCGACCCTGACGGCTGGGCGAACAGCGATCCCGACCTGCGCGGAGCCGCTAGCGCTCCCTTCCAATACACCGCACGAGTGCTAGCGGACCTTACTTCCGGCGGTCTCTACACGTTGCGGGGACCGCGCCGGGTCGGCAAGTCTGTCGAGGCGAAGAAGGCCATTGCGTCGCTGCTCCTCGACGGGGTCAACCCTCGACTCGTCGTCTACATGTCGGTCGATGGCTGGCAGGCAGACGACTTGGGGCGGCTCGCGGACGCCGCCACCGCGCTCCAGGGACCGGGACACCGATACTGGTTCATCGACGAGATCACTTCGGTCTCAAACGGATGGCCTCACCGCATCAAATGGCTCCGCGACAATGACCGCCGATTCGGCGCCGATACTGTGGTACTCACCGGGTCGTCTGCGGCCGACCTCGCCAGCGCCATCGGAACACTGCTCGGGCGGAGAGGCGACGCGGCGAGTCCCGATCGGGTACTCCTGCCAATGGGGTTCAGGACGTTCGCGAATCTGCGAGCCGACAGCCGCGACGAGACGCAGCCTCCTGAAGGCATCGGCCCCCTGCAAGTAGCCGACTTGTGTACCGACCGGTTGCGCGAAGCCGTTCACGAGATCGCACCGTGGCTGCATCACTTGGTGATGGCCTGGGAGGCGTACTTGTTGACCGGTGGGTTCCCCCAAGCCGTGGCGGATCACATCAACGCCAACGCCACAGATTCGCCGCTGTCCCGCAGCCTGCTGGACCTCGTCCACCGCGACGCCCTGCATCAGACTGACTGGTCCCGTGTCCAGACCAGCGCGTTCTTGCAGCGGCTCACGGGAGGACTGGGATCGCCGGTGAACAACTCAGCAATCGCCAACGACCTCCGCACCTCGGCCAACACCGTGCAACGGCGGATCACCGCTCTGCAGGAGGCTTTCGTTCTGTGGCCGTGCCACCGATCCCACAATCTGGAGCCGCAACTGCGTGCACAAGAGAAGCTGTACTTCACCGATCCGATCTTCACCAGCCTTCAGCCCGACAGTTCCGCCGACTCTTCTCTGCTGTCTGAGCAACAACTCGGGATTGCGCTGTTGCGGGCACTGGAACGCGAAGAGCCCGGCACTTACCTCGAGTTCGACCGGGTGATGCACCACCGCAACAAGTCGGGGACCGAGATTGACTTCGTGAGCGCTGCCCTCGGCAACTGCGCTATCGAGTCAAAATACGTCGATGCCCGCTGGAAACGAGCCACCCGGACCCTCACAGACTCCCCATGGAGGGGCATCGTCGCGACTCGCTCGGTTCTCGACATGGAGGATCCCGACCTCGTGGCCATCCCCGCCGCCCTTCTGGGTTGGCTCATCGACAACTGAACGAATCCGCGACCACCTCGCGGTGCCTCGAACACTACGACTACAGATGCGAGGTGTGTGGGTTGAGGTTCGAAGAGCGCTACGGCGAATTCGCTCGCGAATACATGCACGTCCACCACAAGACACCGCTGTCGCAGATCGACGATCACCAGAATCACCGGATCATCCCGGAGGCTGACCTCATCGCGGTGTGCCCGAACTGCCACGCAATGCTACATCACCACCCAGACAAGCCCTGCGACATCAAGACACTTCAGCAGTTGATGAAAGACGCTCCCGATAAATCTGACATAAATGATCGGAATTAGGTGCTTTGGGTGACCCAGTCGGTTACGGTGTTCTGAAATCCCGACTGTTTGGGTCAGAATTATCTGGATTGTGCAACCATGACTCCATACCCGGTCAACCTGGAACTCAGCGGCCAACCCGTCCTCGTCGTCGGAGGCGGACCGGTCGCGGCCCGCAAGGCAGCAGGCCTGCGAAGCGCTGATGCTCGCGTGACTGTCGTCTCCCCGACCGCAGTCCGCGAGATCAGCGCTGACCCCGACGTGGTCTGGTTGGCACGCCCTTACCAACGGGGAGAGGTGTCGGCCTACCGCCTCGCCGTCACAGCCACCGACGACCCTGAAGTCAACGCTGCGGTGCGGGCCGACGGCGACAGGGCCAACGTGTTCGTCAACTCCGCCGACGACCCCGCCAACTGCTCGTTCACCCTGCCCGCCGTCGCCCGCCGAGGCGACCTGCAGATCACCGTGTCGACCGGCGGCCGCAGCCCCGGCCTCGCCCGTTGGCTGCGCCGAAGACTCGAGGGTCAACTCGACGAGGGCTACGAAGGGCTCCTGGCGCTGTTGAGCGAGGCCCGTGCCGAGGCACGAGCCAGATTCGGCACATCGGAGATCCCCGGATGGGACGCCGCGCTCGACGACGGACTGCTCGAACTGGTGCAGCAGAACCGAACGACCGAAGCCCGAGAGCGTCTTCGCGACCACCTCGGCCTGACCCCCCAAGGTGCGCGCACATGACCGTTTACCTCGTCGGTGCAGGACCGGGAGACCCCGACCTGCTCACCGTCAAGGCCGCCAGACTGCTTCAGCGCGCTGATGTGGTCGTCTACGACCGGCTGATCGAACCGGCACTACTCAACCTCGCCCCGCCCTGGGCCGAGATGATCGACGTCGGCAAACGCCCCGGAGCACCCGCTGACTCCCAGACCCGGATCAACGATGTGTTGGTCGACCGGGGCCGCCGGTTTGACTGCGTCGTCCGGCTGAAAGGGGGCGACCCCTTCGTGTTCGGACGCGGCGGGGAGGAGGCGCTCGAACTGCGGGCCGCAGGCATCGACGTCGAAGCGGTGCCGGGGATCACTTCTGCAATAGCGGCGCCCGCCGCGGCCGGGATACCGGTCACCATGCGAGGCATCAGCAGCGGCTTCACCGTCGTCACCGGCCACCAGGACCCCAACACCGACCAGTGGCTCGACTGGGACGCCCTCGCCCGCGCTGGCACGACCCTGGTGATCCTGATGGGCGCGTCACGCACCGCGGTGATCTCGCAGCGGCTCATCGCTGCCGGAATGGCTTCCGACACGCCCGTCGCCGTCGTCTACTCGGCTACGACCGACCACGAGAGCGTCACAAGAACCACCCTCGCCGAACTTCCCGACATCGAAGTAACCAACCCGTCCACGCTGGTGATCGGCCCAGTTGCCGCCCAATCCGTGCTCCCGCCCGAGCTGGCGCCCCTCGACCGTCACGAACCAAACCAGAAAGAGATCCTGCGATGACCCTCCTCGAAACGACCAGACTCGAACCGCGGCCAGTCGATCCCGACATCCAAGCCGACATCGACAAGTTCCGCGACGTGCTCGCCAAGCACCAAAGCGGCGAGATCTCAGAGGAAGTGTTCCGCGTCTTCCGGCTGAACAACGGCATCTACGGCCAGAGACAGGGCGGAACCAACCAGATGGTCCGTGTCAAGGTCCCCTACGGGTCGATGGACCCCGAGCAGTTCGAGATGCTGGCGTTCATCGTCGAGCGCTACAGCCGCGGCTGGGCCCATATCACCACCCGACAGAACCTCCAGTTCCACTTCGTGCAGCTCGATCAGATCCCCGACGTGCTCGACCATCTTGCGGCTGTGGGCATGACCACCCGCGAAGCCTGCGGCGACACCGTCCGTAACGTGCAGGGCTGTCATCTCGCCGGTGCCTGCCCGTATGAGAACCTCGACATCACTCCGTGGGCCGAAGCGGCTTATCGCCACTTCGTGCGCAACCCGCTGAGCCAACGACTGCCCCGCAAGTTCAAGATCAACTTCTCGGGCTGCGAGACCGACTGCGGCCAGGCCATGTTCAACGACGCCGGTGTGATAGCCACCACCCGCACCCTCGACGACGGAACAACCGAGGCAGGATTTCGGGTCTTCGTCGCCGGAGGGCTCGGCACCACGCCGTTCCCCGCCCAGGCACTTGAAGAGTTCACCCGCAAGGAGGAACTGCTCCCCACGCTCGAAGCAGTCCTGAGAGTCTTCGATCAGACCGGCAATCGAGACAACAAACTCCGCGCCCGGATGAAATGGGTGGTCGAACAGCTCGGGATCGACGAAGTCCGTCGTCGGGTGCTGGCGATCCGCAAATTCCTACTCGCCTCATCGTCGTATCCGGGCGGTCTGCCCACCGAGGTGCGCGTCGGCGGCGATGCCCCCGCGGGGATCGGCAACGCTGAGAACGTCACGAAAGTCGGGCAGGGAATACCGGTCAGCATCGGCGGCGTGTCGCCTTACGACAAATGGTTCCGTGCCAATGTGGTGCGGGGCATCGCCTCTGGTCAGGTGTCCGCCTACGCCTGGGCGCAACTCGGAGACATCACCGCGCAGCAGTTCCGGGCGATCGCCGCGATCGGCCGTGACTTCGATGCCGACATTCGCCTGACCAACCGTCAGAACCTCATCATCCGAGGACTCGACGAGTCGCAACTGCCCGAGTTGTACCAACGGCTCGATGCCGTTGACATGGCCCGAGCGGGCGCGGAGTTGGTCCGCGACGTGGTGGCCTGCCCCGGTGCCGACACCTGCAACCTCGCCGTCACCCAGAGTCGGGGGCTCGCCAAAGCAATCGGCGATGCCCTCGAGAGCGAGGGACTCGCCGAGGTGGCCGGCCTGCGAATCAACATCAGCGGATGCCCCAACTCCTGTGGGCAGCATCACGCGGCCGACATCGGATTCTTCGGTGCTGAACGGCGGGCCAACGGGCGTTCAGCCCCCGGCTACCAGATGATGCTCGGCGGCTATATCGGGCAGGAACAGGCGCACTTCGGCACCAAGGCCCTGCGTCTCCCCGCCAAGAACGCCGCTGAGGCCGCGGTGCGGGTGGTTCACCGTTTCAACAACGAGCGCACTGTCGGTGAGTCGTTCCGTGCCTGGATCGAACGCTCCGGCGGGGTCTCCAGCATCGCCGCTGGCCTAAAGGACCTCGACCACTTCCCGGCCTATAACGACGACCCGGCGTTCTACACCGACTTCGACGAGGCAGGCCCCTACGAAGCCGTCGTCGGCGATTCGGAGTGCGCCACCTGATTCAAGACACACCAACCGGCCCTGAGTGTGCCGACCGACTCCGAACGCGCCGGCTGATTCGGGGAACACCAGGCGAACCGATCTACGATCACGAGTGCCATGCCGCCCGAGTTCAACACCGATTTCGATCCCCGCTACGGGGAACTGGTTGACGTGTCACCGCTGCTGCGCCGGATCGTCTGCAACAACCCGTCGCACTACACGTTCCACGGTACCGGCACTTACGTGATAGGTCACCGAGACGTTGCCGTAGTCGATCCCGGTCCCCGCGACCCGGCCCATGTTGAGGCACTTATTCGCGCTCTCGGCAATGAGACCGTTCGCGCCATCCTGATCACCCACACTCACGGTGACCACTCGCCCGCCGCTGCCGCGCTGCACGATGCCACCGGCGCGCCGGTGCTCGGTTTCGGCCCGCACCCCGAAGATGCCGTCAGCGAGGAGGACGATGCAGACAACGACTCCGACTCAGACGACGGGACCGAATCCACAACCGACTCCCGACCCGCCACCGACCGCCGACCCACAACCGACCGCCGACCCACAACCGACCGCCGACCCACAACCCACGCCGCCCCCAAAACCGCCGCCGCACCAACACCCAACGACCCCCCCACCCCCCGCCCCCGCACCCCAACCCGCCCGCCGACCCCCACCCGCCCGCCGACCCACACCCGACCGCCGACCCACAACCGACCGCCGACCCGCCGCCGGCGAAGACGCGGAAGAGGGCGCAGACAGCAACCGACACGACGCGCACCGGCCCGACGTCGACTTCGACCCCGAGACCCGACTCGCTCACGGCGACACTGTCGACGGGCCGGGTTGGACCGTGCAGGCACTGCACACCCCCGGGCACATCTCCAACCATCTCTGTTTCGCGCTGGCCGAGGAAGGCGCGCTGTTGACCGGCGACCACGTGATGGGTTGGTCAACAACGATCATCCCGCCCCCCGACGGCGACGTCAGCGACTACCTGCGCTCACTGCAGCTGGTACTGGACCGCAACGACGAGGTCCTCTACCCGACCCACGGCGGACCGGTACCCCAGCCGCGCCGCTACGTATCGGCACTGCTCGACCATCGCCTCCAAAGAGAAGCCCAGATCCTGGAGCAACTCGCCGTCGGCCCATCCTCGGCACGCGAGATCGTCGCCGTGCTCTACGCAGACGTCCGCAAGGAACTGCACCGGCCGGCGGCACGCTCCGTCGTCGCCCACCTCGCCAAGCTGCACAAAGAAGGACTGGCCGCCCCCACGATCGACAGCGCCTCAGCCACCTCGTCTGACACAGTCTGGTCCCTCGCCGAGGGCTAACAACCACACCCCGGCCACAACGCGAAGAGCCACTATCGGCCCACAGAAGTGCGAAACCCCGGCCGTTTGCCGAAGCAGGGACGGTTCCGGGGTCTTCCTCAACGATTGTATGTCTGCTGCCACGGTCTCCTGTCCACACTGGGCGTGGCAACGGCTGCCGCGTACCACGCGGACGTGTCTACGAAGACGCTCACCGATGCGCGTTTCGAGCAGTTATCGCCGCGGCCGTGGCTGCCTTGCGATCGACGGCGATGTCGCTGCCGCCGGAGTCCCCGATACCGAAGATGGCAGAGATGTCGGAGTTTGGGCCCGCCTGAGCGAGGTCTTGCTCTACGAGGCGGCGGATGTACTCGGCCATGCTGATACCCAAATCGACAGCCTTACGTTTGGCGAGTGCATGCTGTTCGGACTCAAGATCGATCTGTGTACGCATGATGCTACATCATAAGAGCACTCAGATGACCTGTCACGGTGCCGCGCCGGCGACGCTTGCGGGGTCTAGGGGGCCAGGGGGCGGCCGAAGGGCAGCTCATCTGACCAGGTCGACAGATAGGACTCGGCTGAGTGGCATGCGGCCAGGAAGGGTCCGTCGGGATCAGCCGCGAACTCGCTGCTTACAACGCCGACGGTCTCGCTCACGGCGGCGAGTATCTCGGCCTCAGAGCGGGCCGGATCGCCCCAGAGGGCAACCGCTGAGCCAGCGAGAGCCACGAAATCGGCGGGGACCGCCACACCAGCGCGTCGCAACACGGCAAGGGCCCGAGCGGTGAGGGGGAGGCGCCCGCAAGCGACGACCGCTGCCGCACCCTGGATCTGGGCGGCGACCTCGTGGTTGACCACACCCATCTTCGAACCGACGAAGAACACGTCGGCCCCGGTGGAGAACACCTCCGCGGGGGCACCGACCTCGCCGAACTCGTTCACCATCTCGGCCCCGTGCGCGGCCCAGGCATCGGCTAGGGTCTGCGCGTCGAAACCGGAACTGGAACTGACAGTGCCGGCACTTGTGGCGACAGCGGTGACAGAGGCGCCCCGCTCGACTGCAGCCGCGGCCAACTCCGGCCCGTTGGCGTTGAAGCCCTCGACCGCGACCGCACGGCCCGAAAGATCGCCCAGGCTGTGGTGGGCACACACCGCCGCGGACAGACCCTCGCACCGGTCCACGAAGGTTGGGCCGTCGCCTGACAGGCGAGTCGTGTCACGCGGGTCGTTGCCGCGCAGCGGTGCGAGATCGGCTTCGCTGACCCCCTTGGCAGCGTCGGGCAGATAGGTGCCGTACTCGACCAACTCGGCCGCCTCAGCCACGAACGCGCTGACCGCTTCGCTGCGCTGCGGGCCTTGTGCGCTGATCCCCGCCGAGGCCCCACCGTGGCGCAGGCTGAGAACCGCATAGGTATAGGTCTGGGATCGTGCCAGATCCTTGGCGCCCCCCTGAAGAATCCTGCGAGCCCAGCGGACCGGACCAGTCGAAGTCTCAGCCCCGACAAGGTCTATGGCCACGAAGGCGTCGGTGGAGGTGAACTTGTGGATACGCACGTTCGCAGCGTAGGCGATCAACCCCAGGCGAGTGAACGCCGGTGAGTGAACGCCGCTGGAGTGACCGCCGGAAGTGAACGCCGGTGAGTGAACGCCGGCAACGGACGGTCAGTCGTCGGCGACCTCGATCGCGAACTCGGGACAGTTGTCGACTGCCAGCATCGCCTTCTCCTCGAGGTCCTTCGGAATCTCCCCGTCGATCCGCAGGACGGCATAGCCCTCATCATCGGTGTCAAACAGCTCCGGGGCGAGCATGTAGCAGCGATTGTGGCCCTGACACGCATCGCTGTCCAAGTTGATTCTCATCCCAGCATCCTATATCAGCCCTCGGCGACAAGTCTCGTCAGGGTCAACTCTGGCTGGTCCGCCTCTAGTCGCGCCAGCCAGTAGGGGCTCTCGAACAGGGCCAGAAGTTCACCGTCTGCCCGGTTCGCCACAGTCACACCGCTCATTCGGCGAAGCTTGAGGGCCGACGGTTCATCGGTGATCCGCGCGGTGGTCCAAGAGCAGGGATTCAACTCGACCGGTGCACCGAACTCGTTGTTGAGGCGATGAGTCGCGACCTCGAACTGCAACGGACCAACCGCGGCGAGGATCGGCGCCTGATCGCCAACTTCGGGTTCCCGCAGGACTTGAACCACCCCCTCCTCGTCGAGTTGGCTGATGCCTCGGCGGAATTGTTTGGTTTTGGAAGTGTCGAGCGTGCGTGCCACCCGAAAATGCGACGGCGCGAATGCCGGCATGTCAGGCCAGCGAACCGGAGAGTCAACGTAGACCGCATCGCCGACCCGAAACTCGTTGGCGTTGACCAGGCCGACCACGTCACCCGGGTATGCCTCCTCGACAGTCTCGCGGTCACGCCCGGTCACCGACTGGGCGTACTTTGTGGCGAAAGGCTTGCCGGTCGGACCATGTGTGACGACCATGCCCCGTTCGAATCTCCCTGAGCAGACCCGCATGAAGGCCATTCGGTCGCGATGGTTGCGATCAGTGTTGGCCTGCACCTTGAACACGATCGCTGAGAACGGATCAGCAAGGGCACGAGGCTCGCCGGCCTTGTCGTGACGCGGAGTCGGCGACGGAACCAGGTCGACCATCGCGTCAAGCAGCAGCCTGACCCCGAAGTTGGTGAGCGCCGACCCGAAGAAGACGGGCGACAACTCCCCCGACTCGAACAGCTTCGAGTCGAATCCGCGGCCGACCGAGTCAAGGAGTTCGACACCGTCGCGCGCCTCGGTCCAGAGATCGCCTTCCTCCTGGGCTGCCCGGTCAGCTTCAACGAGTTCTTCTGGAGCTTCGGTCGCCCCTCTGGCCGTGCGGGTGAAACGCAGGAAACTGCCGCCGCGACGGTCGATCAAACCCCGGAACCGGTCGCCGTCGCCGACCGGCCAGGTGATCGGCACCGGTTCGAGGATCAACTGCTCCTCGATCTCATCAAGCAGCCCGAGCGGGTCGCGACTCGGACGGTCCCACTTGTTGATGAAAGTGACGATCGGGATCTCCCGGTCGCGGCAGACCTCAAACAGCTTGCGGGTCTGGTTCTCGATGCCCTTGGAACCGTCGAGCACCATGACGGCGGCGTCGGTGGCGGCCAGCACCCGGTAGGTGTCCTCTGAGAAATCGCGGTGTCCGGGGGTGTCGAGCAGGTTGAGGACACAGTCCCGGTACGGGAACTGCAGCACGGTCGAACTGATCGAGATGCCGCGCTGCTGCTCGATCTCCATCCAGTCCGAGGTCGTGGAACGGCCCGTGCCCTTCGCTCTGACTGCGCCGGCGCCTGAGGTCAGGGCACCCCCGTACAGCAGAAACTTCTCTGTGAGCGTGGTCTTGCCCGCGTCGGGGTGCGAGATGATGGCGAACGTCCTGCGGCGCTGCGCTTCGGTCTCAAGATCAGCCACCGTCACAGGCTAAGACCGGTATTTCCGATGTGGTCTGATCTGTGCTGCGTTTGCTCGGGGTGTCTGCTTGGGGGCCTCTGCTCCGGGGGTGGGGGGGCCTGCTCGGGTCTGGTTGGTTGTGCAGGCGGACTCGGCGCGGTGGGCGGACGTGTCTGCTCGGGGGTGTCTGCTCGGGGGTGTCTGCTCGGGGGTGTCTGCCTGGGCGCGTCTGTGTGGGTCTGGTTGGTTGTGCGGGCGGACTCGGCGCAGTGGTCGGACGTGTCTGCTCGGGGGTGTCTGCTCGGGGGTGTCTGCTCGGGGGTGTCTGTGTGGGTCTGGTTGGTTGTGCGGGCGGACTCGGCGCAGTGGTCGGGCGTTCCTGCTCGGGGGTCTCTGCTCGGGGGTGTCTGCTCGGGCGTCTCTGTGTGGGTCTGGTTGGTTGTGCGGGCGGACTCGGCGCAGTGGTCGGGAACGTCTGCTCGGGGTCGGGGGTTGGCGGTCTCGGTGGGCGGCGGCGGTGTTTGTTGTTGGTGGGTGTGCCAGTGCTATGCTGCGGCGATGCGTACTCTTCTGAATGTCTGTTTCCGCCTGTCCCTCCGTCGAGACTCACCTAACCCCCCC
>JAHQYN010000072.1 GCA_024421085.1 Acidimicrobiia bacterium | reverse complement strand
CCATGAACTGGCTCACATCTGGATAGGTGAGAGCGCACTTGACAGCGTCGATTTAGGGGCGAACACCAACGACGACATCGAAGGGTGGTGTAACCGGGTAGCAGCGGAGATCCTCGTTCCACTTCAGGAGATTCGGGCAGAGTTCAACCCCCGAGTGGGAATGACGACTGAATTGCAGCGCCTTGCACAGAGGTTCAAGACGAGCAGGCTGGTCGTGCTCCGGCGGCTCCGCGAGTGTGATTTCCTGACCTGGGACGAGTACCAGCAGACTTTCCAGACGGAATACGACCAAGCCCTGAAGCGGGCGACCGGCACTGGCGGCGACTTCTACAACACACAACCAGCCCGTGTCGGCAAGGTTTTCGCCCAAGCTGTCATCGCCAGCACTCTTGAGGGTGACACCTCCTACACCGACGCGTTCCAATTGCTCGGTTTCAAGAAGACCTCGACGTTTTATGAGTTGGCTGATCGACTTGGTGTGACGTGACGGTCTACCTGCTCGACTCGGACGCCCTCATCAGAGCCAAGAACGAGCACTACGGCTTCGATCTCTGTCCGGGCTACTGGAATTGGCTCGACAACGAGCACGCGGCAGGGAAAGTCTTCAGCGTTCGCAAGGTCTATGACGAACTCCTCGCCGGTCAGGACGACCTGAGCGACTGGGCCAAGCAACGGAAACCCTTCTTCTTGGAGCCGAACGACGCCACGCGAGCTAGTCTCGCGGAGGTCAGTGCGTGGGCTAACGGCACGCAATACCAGCCAAATGCTGTGAATCTGTTCCTGCACAAAGCCGACTATTTCGGGATGGCGGAGGGACACGCGTCGAAAATGACGGTCGTCACCTACGAGAAGTCAGCACCAAACTCTGTGCGGAACAGAGCGAGCAGTTCACCCGTGACGGCCTCGGCGCTCTGCGTTGAGACCGCTGCCACGGGAGCGGTCGCGTCAACTGCGAACTCAACCTGCAGATCGATTCCGAAGTCCCTGCGCAGTTCGCCTTTGGCTGCGTGGCTGTGACGGTCACTCCGAGACCGCATCAAGAGAAACGCGATCCTCCCCAACGGCTCGGCTCCCCATGATGCGCCCGTGGGCGACGGCATCGAATCGTTGCTAGCGACTTCGGCGGGGTTGCGGCGTGGTCGTTTGATCGCTGTTGGGTATAGTTAATGCCTTAATGGACACAGACCAGGCTCGATGGTTCGAGCGTCGGGCGGCGGATCTTCTTCGGAGGGACATCCCTTCTGCGGATGTGGATGTCTTCTCGCTGTTCTTCAACATGCTGAGTGCCTCGAACGCTGCGTCGTCGGCGATCGAAGCACGGGCTCTGCGACCCAAGGGTTTGACGTGGGGGAGTTTCCGCACCCTGTTCACTCTGATGGTTCTCGGAGACATGCATCCCAATGAGATCGCTACCCGCTCGGGCGTGAGCGATGCGGCGGTTTCAGGGGTTCTGAAGACGCTGGAGCGCCAGGGATATCTGGAACGGTCGGTCGACACTGCTGATCGACGCCGCATCCGGGTGTCGATTTCCGAAGCGGGCCGCCGCCTAGTACTGGATGCCTACCGCGAGCAGAACGCGGTCGAGCAGGAAGTGGTCTCCCTATTGAGCAGCCACGAACGCGAAGTCATTGAGGCAGCCTCGCGGCGTTTGCTGCTCGCTTTGCGGTCAGACAGGACTGAGCAGGAACGCGAAAGCAAAATCAATTTAAGGGCTTGACTATTCGGGACTTAGGTAGTATCGTTTTAATTTAAGGTCTTGACTATTCGGGCCTTAGGGATTATGTTCGTAAGTATACTATTGAAGGAGAGCACCATGAAGTTGAAGGAGAGCACCATGAAGCGTTCTTGTTTTGGCTACCTCGCGATACTCACAATCCTTGCACTTGCAGCCTCAGCCTGTGGCGATGACGGCGGAGAACCCGATCCGGCAGACACACAACCGGCTGCGAGCGAGGAGCAGGCGGGCACTGAACCCGACCCTCCAGCCACGACGCAGGCACCTGCGTCCAGTGAGGATAACCCATCGGAGCCGGTCACCATCGGACTGTTGTACTCGAACTCGGGTGCCGGAGGTGTCCTCGGGCCCCCTGCTGAGCGGGCGCTGCGTCTTGCCGTGCAGGACATCAACGCGGCAGGCGGCGTGAACGGATCCGAGGTGCAGATCGAACTGGCCGACACGGCCACCGACCCCTCAGTCGGACGCGACGCCATGGCGCGCCTAGTCTCCGACGACGAGGTGGACGTGGTAATCGGCATTCACTCCTCGGCCACTCGTGAAGCGGCCCGGCCCTTGGCCGAGGAGTTCGACACGCTCTATCTCTACGGCTCCCTGTACGAGGGGGCAGAGTGCTCGGCTGTCATGTTCAATGCCGGCGAAGTTCCAGCTCAGCAACTCGGTCCGGCGATCCCTTGGATCATGGAACGCACCGGTGGGACAAAATGGTTCCTGCTCGGGAACGACTACGTCTGGCCCCGCGAGAGCTTCGTCGCAGCCAAGCGCTTCATTGAGGCCGCCGGCGGGGAGATAGTCGGCGAACAATACGTGCCACTGGGAACGCAGGAGTTCGGCGATGTGCTGGCCGACTTGGCCGCAGCCGACGCAGACCTCATCCTTCCCGCGCTGGTCGGCGGCGATGCCATCGCATTCGAACTGCAGGCGCCCGACTACGGCGTGGGCCAAGACGAAGTGGCTCGTCTCGCAAACATCTACGAGGAGGGCGTGCTGGCCGCCATGGGCCCCGAACTGACTGCCGGGATGATCGTTTCGCTCGGTTACGTCAAGGAAGTGGACACTGCCGCCAATAGCGAGTTCGTGGAGCGCTACGTCTCAGAGTTCGGGACAGACTTCCCCCCCAACACATTCGCTGCACATGTCTATGAACTCGCCCTGCTGTGGGCCGATGCTGCTAACGATGCAGGCACCACCGACGCCACCGCGGTCGGCTCGGCGATGAAGGGTCGGTCCATCGACTCCGTGCGCGGCACCGTGACCGTGACCGAATCACGCCATCTGGCGCAGCCGGTCTACATGGTCGAGATAGCGTCCGACGGCGAGCAGGTCATCGTAGAGACTTTCGAGCATCTCGACCCGGCAGAAAGCTGTGATCTGTGATTGCCGTCCGGGCAGTCCCTGAGCTTGCTCGCGGGGCCACAGTCCCAGACCAGCCGTGCTGCACGTACTCAACGCGTTCAGCCTCCTAGCAACTCTAGGACTCACCGCGCTAGGGCTATGGATCGTCTTCGGGCTAATGAACGTCGTCAACGTCGCCCACGGCGAGTTCGCGATGCTGGGCGCCTACTCAATGGTGGTCCTGACCGGCTTGGGTATCGGCCACTGGCTCGCCGTGATCGTCACACCAGGCATCCTCTTCGTGATTGGCGCAATCTGCGAGTTGACGGTGTTCCGTCGGTTGCGAACGAGGCGGGAGGTCAGCCTGCTGGCTGCATTCGGTCTCTCAATAGTCCTCAGAGAGATCGTACAGTTGACGTTCGGACGCCAGCAGCGCTCAATTCCGAATCCTCTACGCGGCGGCATGGAGATCGCGGGGGTCACGTACCCCAAGTATCAGGCGCTCGTGATCGTTGTGGCGGTCGCGGTGCTGCTGGTCGCTTGGATGGTCCTGCGCTACACACGGGTCGGGCTGACCATGCGGGCTGTTGTCGCGGATCGAGACCTAGCCGAGACGCTGGGGATACGGGCAGCCCGAGTCGACACTGTGGCCATGGCTGTCGGCGCATCCTCGGCGGGGCTGGCCGGAGCGTTACTTGCGCCCAGGATCTCCATCGAGCCGAGCGCCGGCCTGAACCTGCTGCTGGGCGGATTCTTGGTGGTGATCGTGGGTGGATTCCGCAGGCCGAGCGCAGTAGCCGTGGGAGCTGCTGCAGTGGCTGTCATCACCACGATCGTGGCACTGCGCTACGACGCAGTCTGGGGTCAACTGGCTGCTGTGGCCCTAGCCGCCGTAATTCTCCAGAGAAGAGTGGAAACCGGCGCGAGAGGGGTCGTGCAGTGAGATCAGGTCCCAATCGTCTCCTGAGGTCCGCCGCGGTGGTTGCCGCAGCGGTTGCGGCAATGCTGGCCGTGCAGGCCCAATCCGGGTTCTACGCCAGCCAGATCGCCCAAGCGGCAACCCTTGCTCTAATGGCCGTGAGCCTCGACATCGTTTGGGGGCATGGCGGTATTGTGAGCTTGGGCCAGACCGTGCCTTTCGGTGTCGCGGCCTACCTCACTGCCCGCCTGAGCATAGCTGCACCGTCTCTGGCGCTCCCGATCATCGCCTTGGGCGTGGTCTCAGGTGCCCTTCTCGGTCTGCTTATGGGCATCGTACTGCTGCGCCGTCGACGGTCGGCCATGACAATCGCGCTGTTCACCATGATGCTATCACTGCTGGCGGAGCAACTAGCCGCCAAACTGCTGGTCATCGGTGGTTTCAACGGCCTCGGTGGTCTCCCTGCCCTCCGCCTGGGGCCACTCGAGTTGTCCAGCCGCCATCGTGATCTACTCATTGTGGGGGTCTGCGCCGCAACCGTCATGGCTGTCTGGTCGTTGTCTCGGCGCCCGTTCGGGGTGCTGCTCGTGGGCGTGCGCGACAGCGAGCAGCGCATGGCTGCGTCAGGCTATCACACCATCTTGATAAAGGTCATGGCTCTGGCAGTTGCGGGCGCGGTCGCCGGACTGGGCGGCTCGTTGTACGCGATGCAAACGGGATTCGTCTTCCCCGGAATATTTGGCTTCGGCTTCATCGCTGACACCCTGCTCTGGACCCTGATCGGAGGATTCGGGTCGCTTGCCGGCCCGGTCGGGGCGACGGTCGGCCTCTCCTTGCTGGAGGAGTATCTCGCCGACGCGGCGATAGACTACTGGCTACTGCTGACGGGTATCAGCTTCCTGGTCCTCGTGATGTTCGTCGAGGGCGGCATAGCCTCACAAGTCCGCCGCTGGCTGCGTATGGCTCCCCGTACTCCAAACCCGGTGGAGTTGGTCCCAGCACCTGCGGATGCCAGGGCACCGGCCCGCCTACGAACCGAATCTCTCAGCTGCAGTTTCGGGGCCTTTAGCGCCGTCAACGACATCAACTTGGAAGTGGCGGAACCCGGTGTCTACTGTCTGATCGGTCCCAACGGTGCCGGCAAGACGACACTGCTCGACATCTTGTGCGGGTTCCAGCAGTCGACGCGCGGCCTAGTCGAATTCGACGGCAACGACGTGACCCGGGCGCGACCCTGGACGTTCACTCGACTGGGGGTCGGTAGGAAGTTCCAGAACCCTCACCTGATGGCATCGCTGACCGTCGCTGAAAATGTGGCCCTCGCTTCATTCGCTGTCGCTCCTCGGTCGGATTGGATGTGGAACCGGGCTTGGCGCGCCCAAGTCCCTCCGGCTGCGCTGGAGACGCTCGCGGCGAGCGGACTCGACAGCAGACTCAGCGCCACCGCCGGCGAACTCTCCCACGGCGAGCAGCAGTGGCTTGAGACCGTGCTGGCCCTATGCACTCGACCTCGCATGCTCCTACTTGATGAGCCCACGGCCGGTTTGACAGCATCTGAGAGCAGCCGCGCCGCCGAGCAATTTCGAGCCATCGCCCAAAATCAGCAGATTCCGTTGGTCGTCGTCGAGCACGATACAACTTTCATCAGGGAAGCATCCGACCACATCACCGTGCTGGCCGGGGGGAGAGTGGTCGCTCAGGGCACAGTCGAGGAAATCGAGGCAAACCCGCGAGTAAAGGAACTGTATTTTGCGACGTGACAACCCAATCGTGATTCCCTTTCAGGGGAAGGCTCCGGTAATCGGCAAGAACGTGTACATCGCGCCGAATGCGGCGATCATCGGCGATGTCGTCATCGGCGACCATTCGAGTATTTGGTTCGGAGCAACGGTCCGCGGCGACTATGGACCCATCCGTATCGGGGAGCGCTGCTCGGTGCAGGACAGTGCAACGGTTCATGTGTTCCACGATGACACTGGACCCGTTCCCACCGAGGTCGGGCACGACGTCACTGTTGGCCATGGTGCGGTGATTGAGGGGTGCGTTGTCGGCGACGGCGTACTGATCGGGGCCAACGCCGTGCTGCTCCCCGGCGTGTCGGTCGGCAAAGGATCGATCGTGGCTGCCGCGGCTCTGGTGAAGGGCGGCGAGCAGATCCCGCCGGCGACACTGGTGGCGGGGGTTCCGGCGAGGCTGATCGGGCCCGTGAGCGAAGAGTCGAGTTCGCTCGCCCGTTTCTCGGCCGCGGAGTATGTGGCCCTTCAAGCCATCTACCGTGCCGAACAGACCAAACGTGCTGAACGGGACGGATCCAGCGTTGCCGGGGGTCGCTCGGGATGAATCGACTCGACCATTGGTCCGGCGTGGAATCGCGCAGTCGAGCGGAACTGCGTACCCTGCAGGAAGAGAAGCTGAGGTTGCAACTCACCGCGCTGTACCGTCGCTCGCCGTTCTATCAACGCAAGTTCGAAGCCGCGGGTGCCGTCCCGGAGGATATCCGCATGTTGGAGGACCTGGCTGGGTTCCCTTTCACGGAGAAGCAGGAGTTGCGGGACAGCCAGAGGGCCTGTCCACCGTTGGGGGAGCATGCAGGCGCATTGCTGGTGGACATCGAACGGGTCCACGCCACATCGGGAACCACGGGCACTCCCTGCTATGTCGGCGTGACCGCACGCGACAGTGCCCTGTGGAGGGAGGCGGTGGCGCGCGCCTACTACTCACAAGGTGTCCGGCGAGAGTCGGTGGTCGTGATCGGTTTCGGCATCGGTTTCTTCGTCGGCGGCATTCCGGTGAAACAGGCCCTGGCCGCGATCGGAGCGACGACAGTGCCCGTGGGCACCGGAGCAACAGACCGTCTCATCGACACCCTCATTGACCTGCAAGCCGATGTGCTCACATGCACCCCCTCCTATGCCCGCCACATCGCCGAGCATTTACTCGCGCGCCGCGGGATTGAGCCCTCAGATCTGGGCCTGCGAAGGGTGCTGGTCGGAGCAGAACCCGGCGGAGGCATCCCCGCTGTGCGCGCCGCGCTCCAAGAGACATGGAAGGCGACGGTCACGGAGTCGGTCGGCAACGGCGACGTGATCCCCATCCACTCAGGCGAATGCGAGGCTCAGGACGGCAACCACTTCCTCGTGCCGGACATGGTCTTAGCGGAGGTCGTAGAGCCTTCCTCCGGTGCGGTTCTGGACGTGGACCGGGGGCTGACTAGAGGGGAGCTAGTCCTGACGCACTTGGACAGGCAGTGCGGAGCACTGGTACGTTTTCGCACCCGCGATCATGTGGAGGTCCGCTCGGACCCTTGCCCCTGCGGGCGCACCGGCCCGAGAATGGTTTGCCTCGGCCGGACCGACGACATGCTGCTGGTGCAGGGCGTGAACGTGTGGCCGTCGGCCGTCAAGGACATCGTGGGCGGCTTCGCACCGCGGGTCACCGGCGAGCTCCGCATTGCGCTCGACCGGGAGGGTCACCACCTCGACCCGCCTCTGCATGTGGTGGTCGAGGTAAACGATCGAGCCGCGATCGAACCCGGCGAGATTGAGAGGGAACTCAGGGGGCGGATTGTGGCCTCCTGCTCCGTCTCCTTCGTCGCTGCGGGGACCTTTCCACGAACCCAAACGAAGGAGAAACTCTTGTGGCGACGCGATCTCGACCCCGACCCCAACAGCGCGGGAGCGTAAGTCCATGCCCGCCATGACCTTCCAGAATGTCCGTATCGTCAGTCGCGGGTACTGGTCGAGTCCGTTCCATCGATGGCACGGGGCCTTCGCCGACAAGTCTCCCATTCAGTTGGCAGCTGAATGCGGACGCTTGGCCGCGGCCCAGGGCCGAATCGACTTGGAGATGGTCGATCAACTCCATCTCGGGGTCACCATCCCCTCCCCAGCGATCTTCTTCGGAGCACCGCGCATGGCATCTCTCCTCGGAGCGCCCGCCGGCGTGACCGGTCCGACCATCAGCCAGGCGTGCGCCACATCAGCGGCCGTGTTGGCCAGCGCGGCGGCGGCTGTCGAACTCGGTGACAGCCGGAGCGCGCTAGCGGTGTGCGCAGACCGCACGAGCAACGGGCCTCACCTCTACTACCCGCGGTCTTCAACGGCACCCGGCATCAGCGAGGACTGGGTGTGGGACAATTTCACGGATCCCGACTTGGGTCACCAGATGATCGCAAGCGCGGAGAACATCGCCGCCGAGGGCGGCTACACACGCCGCGACCAAGACGAGATGACGGTCCTGCGACACACCCAGTACGACTGTGCGCTGGCCGACGACCGAGCGTTCCAGCGGAGCTACATGATCGAACCCGATGCTGCTTCAACAGACGGCGCAGACCACGGAGACAGCGGGCCTCGCAGAGTAACCGTTCAGGCGGCCGCGTCCAAAAACCCTGTACTGGAGTCCGGCACCGTCACTGCACTGAGCCAGACATTCCCTGCCGACGGCAACGCCGGTGTTCAGCTCGTGAATGGCGGCAGCGGCATTGCCACGGGCGGCCCCACCGTTCGACTCCTAGGCTACGCGACTGCCCGGGCACGGCCCGCATTCATGGGCCAAGCACCGGTCCCGGCAGCGCAGTCGCTGCTGGATCGACTGTCGCTCAAGGCTGATTCGATGACAGCGATCAAGACCCACAACCCGTTCGCAGTCAACGATGTGTACCTCTGCGAACAGCTGGGTTTGGAGTGGGACCGCGTCAACAATTTTGGGAGTTCTCTTACATGGGGCCACCCGCAGGGCCCAACCGGTTTGAGACTGGTCGTGGAGTTGATTGAGGAATTGTGCGCTGTCGGCGGCGGATACGGCCTGTTCACAGGATGCGCCGCAGGCGACAGCGCGGCGGCGATCGTCGTGAGAGTCGATGTCTGACCGTGGTAACGGCCGGTTGCTGACGGCCCGCGGTCTACGTGCCGGGTATGGCGGCATCGCGGTGCTGCACGGCGTGACGCTCCATGTGGACCGCGGCGAGACCGTAACGGTGCTGGGCCGCAACGGAGCGGGGAAGACGACGTTGATGTCGACCTTGGTCGGGTCGATATCACCGAGCGCCGGCCGGATTGAGGTGTGCGAGCGGGACATGACCGGACGGTCGCCGTCGGCGATTTCAAGGGCCGGCATGGCTTGCGTACGCCAAGATCAGCCCCTGTTCGGCGAACTGACGGTTGGGGAGAACCTGAACCTCGCTGGACTCTCCGCCGGAGCGGACCGGGTACTCGGCCTGTTCCCAGGTGTATTCGACGGGCGCGCCTCGCAGAGGGCATCAACCCTGTCAGGCGGCGAACAGAAGATGCTCGCTGCAGCTCGTTGCCTGTGTTCGGCGAAGCCGCTCCTTGTCCTCGACGAACCGACGGAGGGACTTCAGCCCGCAAATGTGGCGCTCCTGTTGCAGTACCTCACCGCCGCGAGGGACCGCGGCTGCGGGGTGCTCCTCATTGAGCAGCATGTGGATGCCGCGCTGTCGGTTTCCGACCGCTACTGCGTCCTCGAGAAGGGCGAGATCGTTGCTGAGGGAATGGCGGATTCCACTGCGGCGAAGCGGGTGGCAAGACTCATGGCCGTGTCAGGGGTAAGAGATTGACTGAACCATGCGAACTCCTCTTGAGCGAGGCGTTGCGGTTGCTGCGAAACCGCTCGCTTTCGGCGAGGGAGTTGACCGTATCGTGTCTGAGCCGAATCGAGAGCCACGATCTTGAAATAGGTGCCTTCGCCCGTGTCTTCGCCGACGAAGCGATGGAGCGGGCAGCCGTGCTCGACCGGGCGACCGTGCTCGACCGGGTAGCCGTGCTCGACCCGGCGGCCGCGACCGGGCGACTACACGGGATCCCGGTAGCGGTTAAGGATCTCATCGCAGTGAAGGGCCATCCGACGGAGGCCGGCAGCCGGGCGTACGCGGGGTATGTTCCCGATCGCGACGCGGCGGTCGTCGGCAGGCTCCGCGAGGCCGGAGCGATTGTGGTCGGCAAGACGAACACCCATGAACTCGCCTTCGGTGTCTCGACCCCATCCACACGCAACCCGTGGTCTTTAGACCGCATGACCGGGGGCTCCTCGGGCGGCAGCGCCGCTGCTCTAGCGGCAGGAATGGTGCCGGCGGCGCTCGGCACCGACACCGGCGGATCGGTACGGAACCCCAGCAGCTACTGCGGAACGGTCGGGTTGAAGACGACTCCCGGTCTCATCGACCGCGACGGGCTGTTCATGATCTCCAGCAGCTACGACGTGATCGGTCCAATGACACGCAGTTGCACAGACGCAGACCTGCTGCTCGCCGCTATGGCCGGGACTCGACCGCTCAACCGGTGGCGCGGAGATGTCGAGATGAGCGGCACGGTGGTCGGACTCCCCGGCGATGCGTACTACGAGGGGCTAAGTGTGGCGCCGCCCGTCGAGCGCGCGCTTCACAACAAGGTCGACCAGATCGCCGCTCTGGGAGCGTCGATTATCGAAGTGGCGCCACCGTCGCACCGAGAGCACGCTGAGCCGGGCTCCGTGGTCGTCGCGGCAGAGGCACGACTGCTGCACGAGCGCATCCTCACCGAGATGCCCGAGTTGGTGGCTGACGACATCCGCGAGTTCATCGGGATCGCGGACGGCTTGTCCTCCGCAGACCTTGCCGCGGCCCATAAGGCGGTTAGTGATTTCAGGCAGCGCTGGCTGAGAATGTTCGACGAGGTCGACTTTGTGATCTCGCCGGTCACTCCCAACCATGTTCCGACCCATGGATTGAACCAGATTGAAGGCGTTCCGCTGATCCCGGCCACAACCCCGTTCACGTTCCCGCTCAGCGGTGCCGGGTTGGCTGGGTTGGCCGTGCCCGACGCACCCGCGGCCGACGGTCTACCGGTGGGAGTCCAGATAATCGGTCCCCCGGGAAGCGACCGTCGCCTGCTTGCTCTCGGAAAAAACCTGGAGACAGCAGGCTTTTTGGCCTCAGCGCTCGCCCCCCTGGATGGGACAACCAAGAACGATGACTGACTATCCCGATCGGCGGCTCTATATCGACGTTTCCTAGCGCACCACAGCGGACGACCTGCCCCTCGTCAACCCCGCGAATGAGCAGGTCATCGGCCGGTTCCCGTGTGCCGGCCGAAGAGACCTCGACGACCCTCTATAAGCTGCCGCGAAGCGTTTCGAGTGATTGCATTGCGGTCACTGTCGGGATAGGTTGTAGGTACAGTAAGAACCATAAAGGTTGGTGAGAACTACGGCGAGTATCACGATTCGGAATCTTGATGACGACGTGAAGACGCACCTGCGTGGGCGGGCGGTTAGTCACGGTCGCTGAATGGAGGAAGAAGTGCATTCGATCATCCGCGAGGCAGTTGAACGTGAGAAGATGTCTACAGATCTCGCAACGACACTACGCGACCGATTCGGTCCTCTGGGTGGGGTCGAACTGGAGATTCCGCAACGTGCATCAATGCCAGAACCACCGCGTCTCGGTTGAGCGACTTGCGGACAGCACCGATTCTGGAGGATCTCTCGCGTTCAGGTTCGGACCCTCACCCCACCGACTCCGACCCAAAACGCGAAGAGCCGCCAATGATCGTCGCAGGTGCCGCCATCATTGTGATCTGCTGAGCTACCAAGACTCACTCTACTCAACCCGCGAATCGCTACGTCGAACTCGCAACATGGGTGTGCTGGTTATTAGAGGTTGAGGACCGCCCTCACACCGTCGTCGACGGCGTCAATGACCGCCGCAGGCAGTTGCCCGACCGTTTCCGCGAGCCATGAGCGATCGACGAGTTCCAACCCGAGCGGCACGGCAACCGAATCCGAAGGCAGGCCCGTCACCGCGGCGTTCAGCGCCACGTTGCCGGCGAGTCCCGCTCGATCGAGATTCGATGTCAGCGGTACGACATGGGTCTGCCATACGTCGGCACGCAGCACATCCTCAGAAGACACCACTACACAAGGACGGCGCTTGTCGAGTTCAACCCAGCACACCGCTCCTCGCGTCACCACGGTGCAGACCGCTCCATCCGCTGACCAGCGGCTCGAGCGTCTGCCCGAGTCAGCTTCCGCTCGGTCGTGACCAAAGCCGCATCTGTCACAAGCTGTTGAGCCAACGACATACTTGACTGGGCCTCGTGGCGGCGAAGCTGCTCGGTCACCCACCTTGAGAACGGGACATCCAAGTTGTTGATTATCGGCACAACGTCATCAGGGACACTGATTGTCTTATTCGGCATGTACGTATACTACGTATACAACCTACACGGCGCAACTATTCGAAAGCGGATAGGAATGCTGTCGAGCCCGGTGAGGGCGCTCGTCGAGCCAGAGGGGGGCAACGATCCAAACTATCCCACCAGCCTCACCGGACCGCTGCCCAATTACGGGGAGTTGCCTGCGGGGTCAACGTCGCCGAGGATCGTTGCAAGATCCTGGGCATTGGCGAGGAGACGGACAACATCTACGTAGTCGTTTCGCTAGAAATAGAACCATCCGCACGGAAACCCTGCGAACCGGTAGGACCGCAGACCCGCAACGCCACACAACTCGCCTATTCGGGGGGAGCCCGTCTTGGGCATCCGCTCAATCGCTCGCAACGACCCGATTGCCGTGTCGACGAAACGTTCGCCCAGTTCGTCGCCACCCTCGAATCGGTAGTAGCGGACACGCTCTATCAGGTCGGTTTCGGCGAGCGGACGAAGGCGAACCTCAAGCACAAAACGGTGCCGAGCGCGCGATCGCGCAACTCATCAATGGCATCGTCAGTCAACCGACGACCCTCTCCAGACTCAATTCCCTCAGCGATCAACAAGCAAAAACGACGGGCAGCCTCGTCTTGTTGATCGCGTCGGATCAAGTCGCGAAGGTACTCGCTGGTATTGCCGTAGTCCCCAGTTCGCACACGTTGATCAATGTAGTCCCGTAGAGACTCTGGAAGCGCGAAACTCATCGTGTTGCGACTCACGCCATCAATGTACCCGCGTTATCAACTGTTGCCAACAAGGCGAAAGCGCTGATCGACCGCGAAGAGACTTACTCAGGCTTGCTCCACGCGCACGTGAATTAGCTAAGGTCACTCAGTCAATCTAGGCGCCCGCTTAACCCAGCTCAAATCTGCTAGAGTTTCAGTGGAGATGTCAGGCTGGTGAAAGAGCCCCTGGGCTCTGCTGTTCGCAGCTAGCCAGCCCGATGCTCCATTTTGGTGCTCAGAAATACGTTTTCCCTGCGGATGTGGCGCGGCATCTGGAGGTGGCTGTGCAGACGTTTCATCGGTGGCGCAACCAGTACGGTGCTTGCGAGGCAGATGATGTGAAACGTTTGAAGTGCTCGGAGTTTGAGCAGCCGTCCTCTCCCTTGTCGTCGCTTCCTGATCCGAATCTATTGGTCTCGTGGACCCGTCGCTTGTCGTCCACGGGTTAGGCTCGCTGCCGTTCGGTTTTTGCGAGGTTTCAGTTGAAAGCCGAACGGCAGCAATCGAGGTACCGCGGTTTGGTAGTTTCTGTAAGTGGGGTACTTCTGCTGTGAATCTGTTCCTGCACAAAGCCGACTATTTCGGGGTGGCGGAGGGACACGCGTCGAAAATGACGGTCGTCACCTATGAGAAGTCAGCACCAACCTCTCGCAGCTCAATCAAGATCCCCGATGCCTGCGATGCAATGCGCGTTGGCTGTATAGCTCCACAGGATGTTGCGTGCGGAAGGCGCACAGTTCGATCTTCGCTCCTGATTCTCACGGACGATCTTTTCGAGGGTGTTCTTGGACGACTCGGAGACACCCGACGCAATCGACCACAGCTTCCGCTTGATGTGCTGTCGGGCTCGATTGACGGGGACAATCCGAATCTTCGTTGACTATCTCAAGTGTGGGATACTGTGACGGCATATCCCCTCAGTCGCTTCGATGGCTGGGCGAAGGCCCGCTTCTGCGGGTCTTCGAGCGTTCTACCAGCCCGCAGGCTTGTGGGTCAGCCCTTTAGACATTGTCATCTGGTCTTCTGTTGATGTCGAATGGTGTCGCAGATGACCTGTGGCATGACAGATATCCATAGGGCTGAGACTGCAGGATTTTGGCGATGTTGCTTGCACGCACAGACCGGCACATCAAGATCGTCAAGGTCCGTCTGGATCTTGCGGGCATCCTCAGCTAATGACAATAGAATCTTGGACTTCCTTGAGTTCGTAGTCGTTGGGTCTCTGTACAAGCCTTGGTTGAGTTCTTGACGACGGATACGCTCTTGCCAGTCGACGCGCAGACAACCGGCAGAGGTTGGGATCTCCAGAATGAGGGTCGAGCGACATCGTTTCCGACCCCAAACGCGAAGAGCCGCCAATCCTGACCTTCAAAACACAAAACACCCGCCAAACTCGGGACAGACCGGCTACACGTACTAAGCTGAACACTACTTGCATTTTCATCGGATCGTCAACAGCACCCGTAGGGTCAGATTTCGGTGACCACAAGGAGTAGTCCCATGCAGTACGAACTGAGAATTCAGGACCCAACAAACCCTCCGCGAAACCCACTCTTGGCTGAAGTAGTTGAAATTGCTAACGAAGGCGATGTCACATGGCTGCGGATGTTCTTCGGCTTCCTGACGGGGTCCGGTGTGGACACCCTCCTCAAGAACACTGCTGTTGAAAAGGTCCTGCTTCACCGCGAGGTAGAAGTGCTTGTCGGACTGGATGCCGTCACCGATCGCTTGGGACTCGAACGGTTGCTCGAACTCGCTAGGAAGAACCCAAAGTTCAAGCCCCGAGTGATCAAGAACACCACAGGAGCTCTTATCCACCCGAAGATGCTGGCAGCACAATACGAGGATGGCCGAACCGTTGTGGTGGTCGGGTCGAACAATCTCAGTCGAAGCGGCCTCGAAGGGAATGTCGAGGGGTACACGATCGCTCGATTCAAGTCCGGTGAGCAGGTTGACCTCGGTGACTGGGATGCCTTCATTCAGCGATGGGATCCGCTGATCGCCGCGATTGATAATGAAGCGCTCAAAGCAGCGGATCGAAACACCAAGAGGCTCCAGAGCCTTGGGAAGGCCGCCAAGAAGAAGAGCAAACCGGACTCTCGCGTCGTGGTGTCTGATGGCCACGCACACGAGACACCCGTCCATTTGGACGAGGACCTCGCCGAGCTGTATCTTGTTGCGCAGATTCCGAAAGCCGGAAACCGGTGGTCACAGGTGCATTACTCAGCGGACGTCATTCACAAGTACTTCCAGGTCCAGGCCGGCGACCAAGTCTTCCTGCGGGAATTCAACAGCACGATTGTAGAAGAGCCCCAAGTCGTCTACTCCTCGCAAAGCAACATGAACTACAAGATCGAACTTGGTGCGGCCAGGGACGCCAAATACCCGTCCGAAGGCCGTCCAGTAGTGGTCTTTCGACGAGAAGCCAACTACTCGGCGCAACACCTGTACGTGTTCCTCATGCCAGGGGACCAGGGTCACACAGAGATGACGAAGCTAGCCGAGGCAGCTTTCAAGGGACGCGGGAATCAGGTTTGTAGGGTGATCGTCACACGAAGCAGCATCTTGCAGGCATGGCCTGCGTGCCCGTTCTAGCTTGATTCTGTAGCCATTAGCGCGTCGTAGGGAAGCACCTTCGGGCCGCGGGTCCTACCATCTGATGGCTTTCCGAATATCAGAATGTGCTCGTGAAGTGTCTTGAACAGGAAGTTGGGAGGGTAAGGGTAGCTTCCGAAGATCGGCCGCTGCGATCCCCATGACCCCCACCGGCCGCCGGTGCCGTCCTTAGACCAGATGACCTCGCCGACAACAACGAATCCGAGACCCCTAAGCGTCACGATGAAGTCAGCTGCGAGCGGAAACGTCAACAGACCATGGTCGGTGTGCTGGCTCACGTTGGCCGTCACGAGGCAAAGTTTGCGGCCTGGCCGCAGAACGCGAAGGCATTCCCTCCAAACGGGTTCGATCTCCTCAAAGAACTGCCGGTAGCCGTCAACGTTCC
>JAHQYN010000003.1 GCA_024421085.1 Acidimicrobiia bacterium | reverse complement strand
CGAACTTGGAACGATCCAGGCCTCCTGACGCGCCGAGACCTTCAATGTTGGGCCAGAAAGTCCCGTCGTCGTAGCAGCGGGCACCGTTAGCCACAAGGAACACAACGACGGATGCGGAGTAGCGGCCAGCCCAGAAATTGCCCGAAGCGTTCACACGGCTGAACACTTGTTCCGCCATTTCGTATGCGGAACCGTCCGGTGAAAGGTCCAGTTCTCCTACGAGCCGTTTGCCTTGCAGCATCTGCCGCAACCGGCGTTCGGTTTCCAACGGCCGTTCGGCGGGGTTGTCGGCACCGGTGGCGGTTGTTGCGGTGGTGCGGTCCTGTGTGGGTTCCGGGCTCACAGCGGACGGGACCTGTCAACCGTGCCGACGCACCTGCCGCAGCGCAGCAGACACCACGAACCGGCGTGGCCTGTGTCTTCTTGGCGGATTTGGCAGCTCATGTCGGTTATCCGTGCGGCGATGTGCGGTCTCAAGGATCAGATCCTAGGTCTAAGGCGACATGCCGGTGACCGCCCGACTGTTGCATGAACCTACCGCGCAGTGCGCTGGTTGCGGGACCAGAACCGGCGCCAGTGCTCGTCATCGTAGGGAATCGAACCAAGACCGATCTGTCTGTCCGGCCAGTTGGCGGGTGCTTGCGCCAGCGGCTCGGGTTCAGCGTGTCGCCAGCCGAGCCACAGCAGATGGCGCCTGCGGGTGAACTTCCAGATGCCTTCGACTCGCACATATCGGTCCTCGTACTTGATCAGCTGCTGAATCAGGCCCTCGGCACCGTCGTCAATGAATCCGTGTGCCCAGACTGTGCCCCGGGCGGTATACGAGTCATAGGGGCTCGGAGGATCGAACTCGATGAGATGGTTGGCCACCAACAGCACCGCCATGCCGATCTCGCGCAGCGATTCCGCAAAGAACGCCCGTGCCGCCTCGGCACCCTCACCGTGTTCACCGAACCGCGCGTCGGCACGGTACAGCGATACCAGCAGATCAAGGTCTCGGCGGTCGATCGCATCGGCGTACGCGAACGCCAGCTGCCGGATCTCATCGCGCGCCACCGCCCGTTCGATTGCTGTCATCTCCCCCACGCTGTCATCTCCCCCACAAGCCCACAGCAGTGCCCTCAATCAGGTTCGGTCCGCTCGGCTGCCGAGGCAACGACATCGAGGAAACCGTCGATCGCAGCTACCGCAAAATCCAGGAACGCCAAGCCTTGCGGGGATGGTTCAGGGTCGACGACCACCCCCCAGGAGACGTGGCATTCGTCTCCGTCGTCGCGCAGCACGAACGTGCCGTGATACAAGTCGAGGCCCGTGGGCCCGGTCACCGAATAGGCGTGCCGCCATGGTGGTTCGAACGACAGCACCGTCTCCACCAACGGCTCGTCGCAGTCCAGTAGTTCCTGCAGGCCCGGCAGTTTGAGGTGCAGCACCGCACCCTCGCCGTGCGGCGGCGGGTCACCCTCGACCACGTAGCCGCCGCACGCCTGCTCGATCAGGTCGTGCAACACCTTCCAGGCGTGTTCACGCGGCGCCTTTACATGCCTGGAAAGCGAACGCGAAACGTGCTTGGCGTTCATGGCTCAATACCTCCGAACCGACATGGCATCCACAATCCTGTCACGGAATGCCGGCTTGCAGATGATGAGACCCGGCGACCAGGGATCGGCCTTGTTGAAGCAGAGTTCGCTGCCATCGACCCGGCAGGCCACCAGTCCCGCAGCTTCAGCCACCGCCGCAGGAGCGCACACGTCCCATTCATACAGCCCGCCGCCATGGACATAAGCGTCGACTTCGCCGCGCACAACGGCCATCGCCTTCACCCCGGCTGACCCCACAGCCAATATCTCGGCGTCGAGCGCTCGCTGCAGCACACGACCGTCCACATGACGACGCGAGCGTGAGACCAGCACCCGCGGCGCGTCCCCCACCCGTGACATGATCGGCGTCGGCGTCGGCTCGGTCGCCCAGGTCGTGTCCCATCCCGGCACCGCCACGGCGCCCGCTGTCGGCCTGTTCGCTTCGACCAGCGCCACATGAACCGACCAGTGGGCGCTCCACCCGAAATCATTGGAGCCGTCCAGCGGATCGACGATCCAAACACGCTCAGCCGACAGCCGAGAGCTCAGGTCGCGCCCCTCCTCGGAGAGGACCGCATCATCGGGACGATGCTCGGCCAGTTCCTTGACGATGAATTCATGCGCTGCCCGATCGGCCGCGTGCTCGAGCGACGCCGAGCCTCGCCGCGCAGGCGCCGGCTCGTCGAGCATCCGCTGCAGCAGCTCGCCGGTCTGTGAGGCGACACGGTACGCCAGGGCGTGATCAGACGAATCAGCCATTCGACCCGCTCAGATCTCCCAGGGCGCGACGCTGCCGCCCGCGGCGATCTGTTGGGCACGGGCAACGATCTGCTCACCGAACTGCGGGTGCGGCAGGACGTAGAACCTCTCGTCGACGATCGCTTCGAACACCTTCTGCGCGACCTCGCCGGGCGCCATCCCCGAAGCAACCAAGTCTCGCACCGCCTCGCGCCGCAGCTCGCCCTCGACGGTCGGCTCCTCCAACGACACCAGGTGTTCAGGGATGTTGCGGTCGGAGTCCGCGATGCGGGTATGCACGAATCCGGGACAAAGCACCGAGACCCGCAGGTTGGTGGTCTCCCGGGTCTCAAGTGACAGCACCTCGCTCACCGCGACGACGCCGTACTTGGCCACCGTGTAGGCGCCGAGCGACGGGGTAGGCAACAGACCGGCCATCGAGGCCGTGTTCACTATGGCGCAAGGTTCTCCGTGAGCGACCATGGCGGGACCGAATGCCTTGATTCCATAGATCACCCCCAGCAGGTCGACGCCGAGCACCCAGTCCCAGACCCCGATGTCGTCCGGCTCGAGGATCGGCCCGCCGCCAGCCACGCCAGCGTTGTTGAACAGGACATGGACATCTCCGAAGCGTTCATCGGCCGCTCCGGCGAGGGCCTTGACTGAATCGTTGTCGGCAACGTCGGTGGGCACGCCCAACACGCTCACTCCGTCAGCCTCGAATCCCTCCACCGCAGATTCGAGCGCCGAATGCTCGATGTCGGCAATCACCAGGTTCATTCCCGCTTGTGCCAACCGTGAGGCCAGCCCGTGACCGATGCCGCTGGCGCCGCCGGTAATGACCGCTGTCTTTCCGTTGAATTCGCGCATCTGTTGATCCTTGCATCTAACCCCGCATAAACAGAAGTCAGGTCGCTGCAGTACTCCCGCGGGTCAGCCAGCCACTGAGGTGAGCTGGTGGAGCGAAACAGCGTAATTCCCGTCGCGGTACCGCTCCTGCTCCCAGGTTCCCCATCGTCCCGCCAATGTCAGGCCGGCCGCGGCCGCGTGACGGTCGTAGTCGTGGAGACTTAGCCGACCAAGCTGGAAACCGGCCAGTATCAGTCCATCCGGTTCAAGATGTCGCGCCATGTTGGTCAACACCGTTGCTTCGGTGCCCGGCGCCACGAAGATCATCACATTGCCGGCCATCACGATCAGGTCAAACTTGCGACCGAGGTCCGCATCGCAGAGATCGCCTTGAAACCACCGAAGATCCGGTGCCCTCGCTTCTGCTTGGGCGAGCATGTCGGGGTCGAGATCCACCCCGACCACAGAAATTTTCCGCCGGTCGAGCTCAATGGCGACGCGACCCGTGCCGCACCCCGCATCAAGCACCGACGCCCCCGGCCCGTGTCCGTAGGACGCAAGCAGCAGCGACACCAGATCGGCCTCACCGTGGATGGACTCACCGGCCGCTTCCATTGCGGTCCATCTGCTGTCGTAGTCGGCACCGCTGCGAACATCGCGGCGGTCGTTCCATCTGCTCACGGGTCACCTCTGCTGATCGCGGATTGCAAATCATGCATCCGATTAGTTGCAAAACATACATTCATATGTTGCAATTGACACATTGAACTACTCGCCAATACGACATCCGGCGCTACTCGGCCGAGAGGAACCCCCATGGCACCGACCCCGCGACACGGCGAACAGTACCTCCATAGAGTAGCCGACGGCGTGTTGCAACGGCGGCTGCGGTCCGCGCCCGCAGTGCTGATCGAAGGACCGCGGGCATGCGGAAAGACCACCACGGCCCGCCAACTAGCGGCGAGTGAGGTACTCCTCGAACGAAGCATGGCATCGGTCTCACTGGCCTCGCTGGGCTCGCTGGCCGTGCTTGACGGGGCAGCACCCCGCCTAGTCGACGAGTGGCAACTCGTGCCCGACATCTGGGACATGGTCCGGCGCGAATGCGACCGCCGCGGCGTTCCGGGCCAGTTCATTCTGACCGGCTCGGCCGATCCCCCAGCCGATGTCAAACAGCACTCCGGGGTGGGCCGAGTCGCACGAGTACAGATGCGTCCGCTGTCGCTGTTCGAGTCGGGCCTGTCCACCGGCGCCGTGTCGTTGCGGGCACTGTTCGAACGAGCCGAGTGCTCAGCGCCAGCACCGTCTGTGGAACTAGGCGACGTTGTCGAGGCCGTCTGCAGGGGCGGCTGGCCCCTGTGCCACCTCATGGACACCGACGACGCCCAGGACTTCGTCAGCGACTACCTCCATGAACTGGCCCAGACCGAAGTCTCCGCGGTGGACGGAACCCGGCGCGACCCTGCCGGAGTTGCGCGTCTGCTGGTCTCGCTGGCTCGC
Source organism: Acidimicrobiia bacterium (assembly GCA_024421085.1). Lineage (GTDB taxonomy): Bacteria > Actinomycetota > Acidimicrobiia > Acidimicrobiales > Aldehydirespiratoraceae > VXYK01. The sequence goes on along the minus strand of JAHQYN010000003.1, from coordinate 73,251 downwards.
AACGTCTCCACCGAGGCCACCATGAGCACCCTGGCTGCAGACACCGGCGGAGAACGGCCCATCGATCCCCGCACCACGGCCTCGTACCTGTCTGCGCTGCAAAGGCTCTTCATCGTCGAAGACGTGCCCGCCTGGAGTCCGCGGCTGCGCTCCCGCTCCAGGCTGCGCAACGCTCCCAAGAGGCAGCTCACCGATCCCTCTTTAGCGGCGGCTGCTCTGGGCGCTGACCGCGAGCGCCTGCTGGCCGACCCCGAGACGCTCGGGTTCCTGTTCGAATCGCTGTGTGTGCGGGACCTGCGCGTCTACTGCCAGACCCAACGAGCCGAACTCAGCCACTACCGCGACAACACCGGCCTGGAAGTGGACACGGTCATTCGGCGACGCAACGGCGAATGGATCGCAGCCGAAATCAAACTCGGCGGCCGCAACGCAGTCGACGACGCCGCCGCTTCGCTGCACAGACTCCGCGACCGGATCGATACAGCCGCGGTGGGAGAGCCCCGCCGCCTAGTGGTGATCACCGCCACCGGATTCGCCTACCAACGCACCGACGGCGTCGCGGTGGTGCCTCTAACCAGCCTCGGCCCATAGTGTCGAGCATCGTTGTGTACGCAACTGGACCCATACAGTCCCGTTGCCGGAAACACACCCCGCGCACTCGTCGGACGCGATGCCGAGCGTCCCCGCTGATCGCGGCGCAGGACTCGAGACCGAATTGGAATCGAACGCTAGAGTCGAACGGGTGATACGCACTCGAAGCGATCGTGGGCCCTTGGCGCAGACGGACTCCCACGACACCCGGCGGTCGGGCCGGCTGCTGACAACGTTGTTGTTGCTCGGGGTGTCGTTCACTTTGACCTCTGTCCTCTTCTTCGGACCCGCGAGTTCAGCGCAGGATCCGGTCGCGGACAGGATTGAATGCACTGACGCGAACGATGAAATCGTCGCGCCCGATGACTTCGTGCTGCTGTGCGTCGCCTTCAAAGCGTTGGACGAACATTTTGTGGATGATGTGGTCGTAGCGGATCTGGCAGAAGCCGCCAGACAAGGGGTCATAGCCGCCGGCCTTGCCGCGCGGACGACCGATGCGCCCCCCTGTGCATTGCCAGCGTCCGAGTTTGAGGCAATGTGCGCCGAGATCGACAAGGCACAAGACACGACCGCCGCCGCTCTCGCCGCGACCGACGCGATGTTGGCCTCGGTCAACGATGCGCGGACCCGTCGCCTGACGCCCGCCCAGCACCGTTCATTCGACGAAGCTCTGACCACCGACAGCACCCGAATCGGAATCGGAATCGAGTTTGGGCTGTTGAGCGCTGAGGGGCAACCCTGCACGACCCCGAACGATGCCTGTCGTCTGGAGGTAGTGGAGGTCTACTCACCGAGTCCCGCAGCAACAGCCGGTCTGATGGTCGGCGATGTGATCGTCAAGTACGGCGCTGTGGTTGCGGGCAGCACCTGCAGCGCGCTACGAAGCCTAGACAGTGGCCACGAACTTGGAGACACCGTGTCGCTGTCGATACTCCGCAACGGCACAGCCTTGGATCTCGACCTGGTGACCGCTGAAGTAACCGATCCGGCGGTTTTCAGTCAGACTGTCGACAACAACGTCGGCTATATCCAACTCACTATTTTCTCACAGGGTTCTGATGCGGAGTTCCTGAGGCACCTGGCCGATCTAGTCAGTGCGGGCGCCAAGGCAATCGTCGTGGACCTTCGAAACAACCCGGGCGGCTACCTGGCTGAAACCAGCCGTATTTCCGCCGCTTTCCTGAAAAATGGTGACCTTCTATATCGAATTGCCTCGGTTCACATGGATGAATCCACGAATGCAGGCAAAAACGGCATAGCTTCGGACGCGGTCGCGCTGCCAATGGCCGTAGCAGTGAATGGTCGTTCAGCATCGGGTTCGGAACTGTTCGTCTTGGCGATGCGCGGGAACGACCGAGCAAAAATCGTCGGCAGCACCACTTTCGGCAAGCACACGGGACAGGGGACAATCAGGGCGGCGACCTCAGGCGGTGCGTCGCTGGGTGCAATCCAGGTGACGACATTGAGATTCTTCGGGGCGGGCGACCTCAGCTCTCAAGGCGGAATCCGACCCGATTCCGTAGAGTCAATATCGAACTGCGCGCATCCTATCGGTGTTGTCCGTCAGTCAGTTCCCTCGCTGTATCCCCGAGTGTCGGAAGTCTCCTTTACGTCCGTGCCGGACTCTGATGGCTACAAATCAGGCGAAAAGGTCACGGTGACGGTTTCATTCGATGCTCCGCTGGACGTTGATACGGCGCAGGGACGGCCATACCTTGAGTTGCAGGTCGGAGCCGAGGTCCGTCAGGCCGTCTATCAGTCGACATCGACGACCGGAGGTCTGAGCATCGTCAAGTTCGAATACACCGTAGGGAACGACACTGACGATGACGGCATCAGCATCGAACCGGACTCGATCGTCCTCAACGGCGCGACGATCCGCAGAAGTGGTGTTGGTTGGGATGCGATTCTCGACCATCCGCTGATTGCTGCGGACAGCGCACATGCCGTCAGCTCCGCCACCGACCCGTCGGCCATAATCCGCCCCCTCCCCGCCCCCCCCGCCCCCGCCCCCCCGCCCAAACCCCCCCCCGTCGTATTCCCCCCCCCCCCCGTCGTATTGGCGCCCGAGCGCGAGCCAGAACCAGAGCCCGAACCCGTCGTATTCGAGCCCGAGCGCGAGCCAGAACCAGAGCCCGAACCAGAACCAGAACCAGAGCCCGAGCCCGAGCGCGAGCCAGAACCCGTCGAACTTGAACCCGAACCAGAACCAGAACCCGAGCGCGAGCCCGAGCGCGAGCCCGAGCGCGAGCCAGAACCAGAGCCCGAGCGCGAGCCCGAACCAGAGCCCGAACCGGTCGAACTTGAACCCGAACCAGTCGAGCTTGAACCTGACCGCTACTTCAGCGACATATCCGACACACGGTTCATCGAAGCGATCAACTGGTTGGCTGCGCAGCGGATCACCACAGGCTGCGGACCAGACGCCTACTGTCCGGACATGCGCGTCACCCGCGGCCAGATGGCCGCCTTGGTGAACCGGGCACTGCAACTGCGGGCCGCGGACCGCGACTACTTCAGCGACGACAACGACTCGACGTTTGAAGACGACATCAACCGCCTCCGACACGCCGGCATCACCACAGGCTGCGCCGCCGACAAGTTCTGCGCCGACCAACCCGTCACCCGCGGCCAGATGGCCGCCTTCCTGAACCGGGCACTGCAACTGCGGGCCGCGGACCGCGACTACTTCAGCGACGACAACGACTCGACGTTTGAAGACGACATCAACCGCCTCCGACACGCCGGCATCACCACAGGCTGCGCCGCCGACAAGTTCTGCGCCGACCAACCCGTCACCCGCGGCCAGATGGCCGCCTTCCTCTACCGAGCCCGAGACCTCATCGCGGCTACCCGCCAACAGACTCCGTGAACCCCTCGGCGCCCGACTTTCGCTGAAAACTGCCGCGCTCAACGCTTTGCATGATTAGCTCAAGGCCGTGAGTGCATCACGACCCAGCCGATTCCCAACACCGACGACGGGAGACCTGATCGCTGGGATCTCGGTGGCGCTGGTGTTGCTGCCCCAGTCGCTGGCGTACGCGGAGATCGCCGGAGTTCCGCCGCATGTGGGTCTGTTCGCCGCGGCTCTGCCTCCCCTGCTGGCCGCTCCCTTCGTGTCGTCGCCCTACCTCCAGACGGGTCCGGTAGCACTGACCGCGCTGCTGACCTTCGGTGCGCTTTCAGGGTTGGAGAGCACCGGCACTGCCTCCTACATCGAGCTCGCCGCGCTGTTGGCGCTGATCGTGGGGGTCGTTCGCGCCATACTCGGCCTGGCGCGGCTGGGCATCGTCGCCTACCTCATGTCGCAACCGGTGCTGACCGGCTTCACTGCCAGCGCCGCGATTCTCATCGTGGCCTCGCAGGTTCCTTCAATGTTCGACGTGGACCCCGACGCCGCGGGGGTCCTCGAGCGGGCTCTGTGGGTTCTGGCAAGACCCGACCGCTGGGACGTGACCGCCATTGTGCTGAGCGTGACCACCGTGGCGGTGGTGTTGGGCGCACGGCGGGTTCACCGACTGTTCCCCGGCGTGTTGTTGGCGGTCGTGGCGACAGTGTTGTGGAGCGAGGCCACCAACTACAACGGGAGCGTCGTCGGCGACCTTCCCGGAGGCTTCATCAGCTTGAGCCTAGACCTTCCTTACAGTCAGGTCCCGTCGCTGACAGTCGCCGGGATCGTGATCGCACTGGTGGGGTTCGCCGAACCCGCATCGATCGCCCGGACCTTCGCGACCCAGGATCGCATGCGCTGGTCGGCGAACCGCGAGTTCCTCGGCCAGGGCGTCGCCAACATCGCCTCGGGCATCTCGGGTGGCTTCCCCGTGGGCGGATCCTTCTCCCGCAGTTCGCTCAATCGCTTCGCCGGGGCGCGCACGCAGTGGTCGGGCGCGATCACCGGGGCGTTCGTGTTGGCTGCGATCCCTTTGTCGGCCACACTTAAGTCCCTGCCGACTGCGGTGTTGGGGGCGATCGTGCTGACCGCGGCCTACCGTCTCGTCGACTTCGGGGCCATGCTCACGATCGCCCGTGGCTCGCGACTGCAGGGGCTCGTCGTCTTCGGCACATTCGCGGCGACCCTGCTGTTCGCGCCCAACGTCGAACGCGGCGTGATCGCCGGCGTGGCCCTCGCCGTCGCAGTCCATCTCATCCGTGAACTCCGGGTCGACCACACCCACGAGGTCGACCACGACACCCTGGTGCTGAGGCCCCGCGGCGTGATCTGGTTCGTGACCGCCCCACAACTCGAGGCACGCTTCATCGCCGCGCGCGCCGAGCATCCCCAGCTTCAGAACCTGCGCATTGACTTCGCCAACGTCGGGCGGGTCGACTACGGGGGCGCGGCGACCCTGGCCGAACTCGTCGATGACGCAGTGGCCGCGGGCCTGACCGTCGACATCGTCAATATCGAGCCCCACGCGAAACGTGCGGTCGCGGCGCATCTCGGCGGTCGTCACGGAGTTCCCACACTTGCGGAGCTGGCCGACGACGAGCGGCATCAATGGCGGCTCCGCCGCAAACCTCGGAGTCTCTAGCTGTGACAACCACCGAAGTTGTCCCTTTTGTGAGGGGCCGCCAACCACACGCAGCCGCCAACGACGACTAGCTGTGACAACCACCGAAGTTGTCCCTTTTTTGAGGGGTTTAGGTGTCGGTGCGGTCCTCCGAGGGTGGTTGCGGGGGTTGGAAGGTCAGTGCTCGCTGCAGATTCGACAGGTAGTCCGCAAAGGCGCGTCGCCCGCTCGGTGTCGCCTGGACCCAGGTCCGCGGCTTGGTGCCGCAGAACTCTTTGGTGATCTCCAGGTAACCGGCCTGCTGGAGCTTGCGCAGGTGGATGGTCAGGTTCCCGCCGGTCAATCCGAGCGTCTCTTGGATGAATCCGTAGGCCAGCCGGTCCGCCTCGGGAACTGAGACGAGCACGGTCATGATTCGCAGCCGGGTTGCCTGATGGATGGTGTCGTCGAGGACGATGTCGTCGCCGGCGGGCGCGGCGGCGAGGCTCACCCGCTCACTCGATTCTTGGTGACCCAGATGAGCGCGGCTGTCGCAACGATCAGCAGCGCGGCGCCTGAGATCGCTGGGGCGGCGTCACCCGCGACGTAGAAGGGGATGTAGAACGCCAAGGCGTAGCCGATGCCCGCAGCCGCAATCAGCGGGCGGTGCATGATTCCGAAGAGGATGTGGCCCAGTGCCACGATGCCCACCGTGACGACCACGATGCTCCTGCCTCTGTCGGCCACGTCTGCGTTCCACGATCCGGCCGCCAGCGGAATGAGGAACGCGGCTCCAACGACTGCGAGCCAGAACAGAAAGACCCGGATCCCTGCGCTGCGCGCCGCCTCTCCGGCTCCGAGAATTTGGCTCGCTCGGTTTCCGATGATGGCACAGGCCACCATGCCGAACACAGCGAGTGCGCCCCACAGCGGACCCGGAAACCAGGGAAACCGCTCGGTGAAGCCCGGTGCCAATTGCGCGATGGCGTATTGGGCGACGAGGCCGGTCCCGGTGATCGCGGCCCACAGCAGGAGGATCGTCGTGCTCCCTGCGACGTACATCGACCGCCGGGCATCGTCGACGGTGGCGTGAATGGACACCCAACTCTCCTCGTCGGTGATCCTGTTGGCGTCCACTTCGAATGCTTGGCTCATGATACCTCCAATGGTAAGTTGGTTTGCATCATAAACTAGTTTGCGTAGCGTTGCAAGTCGTTAGATGCCGGTGTCGGTGGGGGAAACCTCGGGTTCGGGGCGGAAACCGGGGCGTCCGGCTGCGAGCCAGCCGTCGAAGGCGACTCGTTGGCCCAGGTCAGCGCCTGCTCGGCTGGATGCCTCATAGCGATAATTCAGGAAGTCGCAGTAACCCTGCAAGACATTGTCATCCCCCGCCTCAGCTCGAATCCGCCGGACTGCCGGCTCCCAGCGTTCTGTGCGCCAACGGATCGCCGCCAACGCCATGTCCCCGCTATTGTCAACGCGTTGGCCCGCTGAGAAGTGGTAGATGTCGCTGAGCAGGTGCCGGGCTTGCCACTCCGAGGCTTCTATCCCAGTTATCTCCCGCAAGCGGCGGCTGTTGTGGTTCCGAGGGCCGACGCTCGGACGCACCCGCAGTCGGGTGCCTCCATCGGTGGAGGTCAGGTCGACTTCGTCGACCGTGAATCCGAGGTCATTGAGACGCCGCACCCGTTCGGTTATGCGATAACGCTCGTCGCTGCCGATGACGGTCTCGCGGGTGGTCTCATCCCACAGCCATTCGTACCAACTGGCCATCTCCTCTCCGAGGTCGGTGTCGGCGTCGTCGAGGCTGACACCTCGTGAAGCCGCGATGTCGGCCATACCGCCTGCCACGTTGATTGTCATGATGTCGATGTCGTGGAGGCGTTGACCGTCGCTGAGCTCGGGATGGAGTTCGGCGGTCTCTGCGTCGACCATCAGAGCCTCGATGGCCATCGCGTCGTACTTGAAGAGGACGTTCGACAGCGAACAGTCACCCCAGAAGCAACCCGCCAGATGCAGTTCGACGAGCAGACCGGCGAAAGCGGCCAACATCTGACGGCGCCGTTGGCCGAAACCGGCGCCTTCGAGCAGTTCCCGGTAGGAGAACGAGAAGTCGACATACCTGGTGATCAGGGCTGCCGAGCGCTCCGCTCCGGGATCGTCTGAACGGTCCTCCACCAGCCCCACCGCGGTGACCGACGGTGCCTCCATCCGTTCAAGCTCGCGCAGCACCTGGTAGTCGTTGCGAGCCGCCTTGAGGGGCAGTTCCTTGACCGCATACAGGCCCTGGTCGTAGGCGACGAAGCGGACTTCGTGGCGGGAGATCCCCTTGGGCAGTGTGACGAGCCGAGAGCTGCGCCAATCGACGACGGACTGTTCCCAGGCGAGGTCCAAGAAGTCAGGGTGCCCCGGGCGGACTGTGATTCTCGGCTCTGTCAAGCCGACCAGGCTAGCGGTGCGCGGGGGCCATGCAGAACCAGAAAGGGAGCGTGTGCAACTTACTGGGCGGTACCTCCCGAAGCAGCCGCGGCAATCGCACCGTAACTGATCGATGGAACCACCAGCGACGCTTCGCTCAGTTGATCGGACGCGAAGGCGCCACGGTCGACCGCCAACACCGGCAGACCAGCCGCGACCGCAGAGGCGATACCCGCGGGAGAGTCCTCAACAGCGACCACCGTGTCGCCGCCCAACAGCACTGTGGCGTGTCGATAGACATCGGGGGCGGGCTTGGGCGCATCCACCTGATCCACACCCACAACAAAGTCCACCAGTTCGCTCAACGCACCCCGCTCGAGCGCTGACCGCACCGCCGCGGTCGTCGAGTTCGAAGCGACAGCCACAGGCACGGAGCGCTCACGGAGCTCAACCATCGTCTGGCGCGCATCCGGATACGACTCAGTGCGATCACGCGCCGCGGCTGTGAACAGCTCTTCGAACTGCGACCCGAGAATGGGCAGTTGATCCGGTCCCAGCCACCTCGCGAAGTAGGCGATGCTCTCGCGGTCCGAGCATCCGGTGACCGCGCGGAGGTCGCTGAGGGTCAGCTCAATCCCGTAGTCCGACGCCAGCGACCGCCAAACCCCCCAGCAGAGCTCCTCGGTGTTGACAAGCACCCCGTCACAGTCGAACACCACCCCGATCATGGTCTCAACCCGAGCGAGTTTCCCGAAGGCGGAGAATGCGTCAGGGGGGTTCATGGGCGGGCGTTTGTCAACAGTGCCAACAGCGCCGCAGCGGCCCCTGCTCCTTCGGCGCTCGCAGCCGCCAACACTCCGCCCAGGTCAACCGGGATGACCAGGTCGGTCGTCGACAATCGGGCCCGGACCGTATCGCCGTCGATCACGAATTCTGTGACACTGAGTTCGGGCGGGGCTTCGTCGACGGGAAACGACAGCGCCAGGGGCAGACCCGCCACCCGGCTCGTCGTCCGACCCCACAGACCTGCCGAAACCACATGCAGATAGACCCGTCGATTATGCAGCTCCGGACCGCCGCCGCTTGAAGTGAGCCGGGACGACCACCCGGGCCGAATCACGAAGACGCCATCGACGATCTCTGCCTTGGCGTCCAGATCTCGCAGTTCGAGCCAGCGCTGCAGCTCTGCAACCGAAGTCTCGACTTCGGCAGTGAGCCGCCCGACTTCGACCCGGTCGAGCTGTCCGGGATCGAGCCCGACATCGTGCGCGGTGACCAACGCCCGATCAAAGCCGTAACCCTGCCAGGAACCGTCCGTGAGCTCGATGCCGAGCCGCTGCCATACCGCGATGCGGCCGGCGGCGATCACCGGGAGCGCGAAGGACGGAACAACTTCGACCACCCGCTGGAGAGTCGCCGAACTGTCCTGGTGTGCGGTCGACTGGATCCTGCGGCCCTCCAGCGCCATCGACGCGGCCTTGACCGCTGCCTCGAAAGCACTGTGGGCGGTCACCGGCACGCCGACCACACCCTCAATGGCCTTGCCGAAATCCGTCCCCAGCAGACCCAGCGATGCCAGGTACTCCGTCCAGCGTCGATTCGGCACGTCTTCACGCTACTCCACAGCACCGGAGCGGCACCGGCCGCGAGGTGGATCTCAGCGAGTCCCCCTTCGAGCTTCTTGCGCTACCCCACAGCACCGGAGCGGCACCGGCGGCGAGTACTGTTCGGGGCGTGACGGCATCGATGCAAGCACCCGAAGGCGCCACCGTCCACGAAGGCGTCGAAGGTTGGACGGTCGACGGGTCGTCTGACGACCAGAGGATCCTCGACGACGCAACCGCGTTGTTGAACGCCGAACTCCCCGACCCTCGCTTCGTGTCGTCGGACTACCTGCGTTGGGCCTACCGCGAAAACCCGCTGGGACGTGCCATCGAGAGGCACCAGATCGTCGCTGGCGGCGGCAAGCCGCGACTGGTCGCCCACTATGCCAACATGCCTCGGGTGTACCGCGGGCCCGACGGCGAACGCGCCAACGGGGCCTGGTCACAGAACGCAGTCGTGCACGCAGACCACCAGCGAACCCGGCACTTCAGTCGTATCGGCCTAGAGATCTACGACGAAGCCGCCGCTCGGGGCTGGTCGTTCGTAGTCGGCGTGACCAACGAGAAGTCGTCTGGTGCGGTCGTCAAGTACATGGGCTGGCGGCTGGCCGGACCGCTGCCGGTTCGGGTCATCAGCCCGCTGGGCCGTGGTGCACGCCGTATCCGGCACATTGAGGTCAGTGCGGGATTCCTTGATTCGGGCGTGTTCGAAGAGTTCGCCGCCGCCGTTGACCGCCACCGAGTCGGCGGTTGGGCGACCGACTACACGCCGGAGGTGCTGCGTTGGCGTCTGGCGTGCCCGCACACGCAGTATCACCTGCACGTCGCCGACGACGTCGCGTTGATCACGGCCCGTGCTGCCGCAGGTCCGATTCCCGCCTGCGTTGTGCTGAAACTCTTCCCGTTGACCAGCAGCAACGCCAGTGTTGACGCCACCCGTGCCATCCGCTCGGCGACGCGCCGGCACCGCGGGGCCTTCGCGGTCTACGCGGGTTTCAACGGTTCAGTCCGGGTTCATGGGGTCCGTCCTCCGAGGAGGCTTCAACCGTCGCCGCTCAACTTGATCATCCGGCATCTCGACCCGACAGTCGACCAGGACGCGATCACCCTCGACACCTTCGAGTTCCTCGACATGGACGCCTACTGACCGGGGCTCTCGGGCAGTTCGGGTCTGTGCCGGGGCGGTGAGAAGAGGTCGTTCTCGTCGTCGGCGAGAAAACCCTGCTTGCGCATCCTCGCTCTGCGTTCTGCCTCCAAGTAGAGGTACCGCGCAACATCATCGGGGGTGTCGTCGTTGCACATGAGCTCAGTGGCGAAGGCATCGCGCATCAACTCCGAGCGGATGTCGTCACGGGTCACCCCGTGCTCATCGGGTTTCCCCGCGGCTCTCCGCAGGTGTCGTCGGAACAGCCGCATGCAGGTGTAGGTCGAAAGCGACATCCCGAGGGTGAACATCACACAGCCGAAGATGAAAACTTCCAGCGTCAAGAAGACTCGCGCCATACTGATTTTCCTTAATCATCAGGGAATTGATGGCGCCCGGCAAGTAGGCCGCGATACTCACGACGGAACATATCGCCCGCCGCAGCAAAAGTCTAGGGGTATTTTGCCTTCGCAGCGGCCGCCGGGCTCAGACGTCGGCACCGAAGCGTTCGGCCAGGTGATCGACCGGATTGCGCAGCACCACAACCGGGATCTGCTCGATGAGCTCCCGGTGACGGCGCAACAGCGCGGTCCAGAAACGGCGCCGACGAGCGCTGCGGCGCAACGGCAGGTATCCGAGTTCCCACATCATCGCCAAGCCCCAGAAACCGAGGTCGCTCTGCACCCCGTCAGGCGCCAGCGCGGTCCGGATGCGCATTGAGCCGTGAACCAGATGCAGGATCGTGTCGTCTATCGCCTCAGCGAGAACCGCTTCAGGAACTGTGGTTATCCCGGAGCGGTCCGCGGGAGGTTCTGCTGACCGGCCCACCGACCGGGAACGAAACGACACCCACCAGTACGGTGTGGACTCGTCGGACCGCACATGGAAGACGAAGGGCTTCGGCGCCAGCCGCCGACCGAACACCCTCGGGATGTCGCGCACGAAGCGGGTCAGATAGGACTCGAAGTGGTGCCAGTCCACAACTGCGCCCTCCTCGCGGGCGGCGCGCTCGGCGATCTTGGGGCCATGCAACTTCAGCAGGTCTTCAAGATGTCGGCTGCGATCGGTGTACCAGTCTGTTTCGGAGCGGGTGAACCCCGCCTCGCTGTCCCAGACATCGCCCGGCGCCATGGTCACCACGTCTGTGCCTGCAATGCCTCCGCGTTCAGCCACGCCGTCTACGACCATGTTGGGGGTCACCAAGTGTTCGTTGACCGGCCGGCTCTCCGGGTGCAGGAAACCGGCCATCGAACCGAAGGGCACCGCAAACTCAGGTTGCAGACCCGACATCACGTCGTGGAAGTCGTCGATGTAGGTGTCGCGTGAGACCAGTCGGAGCTGCTCCGGGTCTTCCGCCTCGTACAGGACGGGATACGACTGCGCGAACGAATGGCTCTTGCAGGCCAGCGTCGGCCGACCGAAATCTCGCTTGATCTGGGAGAGCGAACGCCTGCGGATCTTGCAGTCGTTGATGTCGATCACAACATTGTCGTCTTCGGCAACCACGAAGGTCGTGTCGTCGAATCCGTACTGGTACGAAGCCACCCGAACCCCGTCACCGAGCTCGACGATGCGGCCATGCACCAGCTCCTGAGGCGACTCGAAGCCGAGGCTCCTCACCTCGTCGACCATCGCATCCACCCCGAAGCGGGGGATCATCACTTTGGCCGACCGGTCCATCCGCCGCATCGACGGATAGTGGAAGTGGTCGAAGTGATGGTGGGTGAGATAGATCCAGTCGGGACTGAACATCTGCTCATCGGGTTCAGCGCTTGGAGGGAAATGCCACCACGACCGCCAATAGCACGAGCCCGACAGCCACGGGTCGATCAACACGGTGCCCGCACGAGTCTTGATGTGCAGGCAGCTATGGCCGATAACGGTCACATGCATAGGTCGTCACGGTATAGCCACAACTAGGATTGGCGGGTGTGCAGACCCTTCACTTCATTGAAAGGCGGCACTTCCCTCAAGAGTGGCACTTCACTGAAAGGTTGCGGGTCGTTCAACCGTGGTGCGTTCGGTTGGCTGGTGGCGGGAGTGTTCCTCTTCGCGGTGGCCGTGCGCTGGTTCGTGTTCCTGCGGTGGTACCGATACCTGCCGATCGGCGAGGTGAACGACAACGTCTACTACCATGTGACCGCCAACCTGTTGGCGGACGGGCACGGTTTTGCCGACCCGTTCGAGTACAAAATCTTCGGTGAACTCCAGCCAACGGCCGCACACCCGCCCGGTTACACGCTCTACCTCTCCATCTGGTCGTTGCTCGGACTCGACAGCGTTTCTTGGCATCGCCTTGCCGGCGGCGTCGTGTCTGGCACTGCCGTCATACCAGTGGGAATGCTCCTGCGACGCCTGTTCAACCAACGCACAGCAGTCATCGGCATGGTCGCAGTGGCGCTTCACCCGCCTCTATGGATGAACGACGCGTTGATTCTCTCAGAGTCGATGTACATCCCGATCGCAGCATGGACTCTCTGGTTCGCCCACCGTGTCTACGACGAGCCTTCCTGGCGGCGAATCATTGAACTCACCGTGGTGCTCTCTGCCGGAGCCCTGACCCGCAGCGAACCCTTCATGCTGTTCTTCCTGCTGCTGGCACCGATAATCCTGACCCACCGCTGTTTGGACTGGCGTACCCGGATTGCCCGCACATCCGGCGCGGCTCTGATCGCCATGTTGGCGTTGACACCGTGGGTCGGCCGCAATCTGGCCACCTTCGACGAACCTACCTTTCTGGCGATCGGCCCAGGCTATGTACTCGAACTCGGCAACTGCGACGAGACCTACTCCGGGCGGCTGCTCGGATACTGGAGCGGCGACTGTGATGCGACGGACTCTCGGGGTGCGCTGAGTTTCTGGAGCGCCGAGGACCGTCAGTCAACCTGGCCCGACGGCGACGAATCGGTCATCGGAGCCGCAAAACTCGACAAGGCCCTCGGATACATCGGAGACCACCTCAGCGAACAACCGAAGGTGGTCGCCGCTCGGGTCGGGCGGGTGCTCGGGCTGTTCAGGCCCCTGCAAACCGCTGATTTCGATGTGTTCTTCGAGCGGCGGATATCTTCACACGTCCACATCGGCCTGCTGAGCCACTATGTAGTAATGATCGCTTCGATCTACGGTGCGGTGGTGATGCGCCGCCGGACATCTCTGCTGCCAGTGGCCGCGGTTGCGGGCACGTCGATCCTCACCGCGGCGATCACGTTCGGGATAACCCGCTACCGACTCGGTGCCGATCTGGTGTTCGCAGTGTTGGCCGCGGTGGCGCTGGGGGCGCTGCTGGATCGTTTCAGACCGCCCTCGGCACCTTCGACGGGGCATCTGGAATCGGCCGACACGCAGCCGGCGCCGGAGGGCGTGTCAGCATGATCTCGCGGGTTCGTGAAGTCGTCGGCGGGCGCGGCGTTCCGATCATCGTCGGTGTCGGACTGGCCGGCTGGTTCCTGCGGATCGCCGCGGTGCTCTGGTACCGCCCCACCTGCACCACCGGCGCAGCGGACTGCTACACCCTCGCTGGCGACGCTTACTACCACCATCATCAAGCTGATCTGATCAGCAGGGGCCACTGGTTCATCAACCCGCACGAGTACATAGTCAACGGCCACATCCTCGATTCAGCAGGCGACCCACCCTTGTATGCGCTCTACCTGGCGTTCTGGTCGCGTCTCGGACTCGACGGGGTGACCGACCACCGGCTGGTGTCCACTCTGGCGGGCTTCGCGCTGATCGTCTCGTTGGGCTTGCTGGTACGACGGTTGGCCGGAGACCTGGCGGGAATCATCGCCGCAGTACTCGCCGCTGTGCACCCGCTCATGTGGATCAACGACATGATGCTGTTGTCCGAGGGTCTGTACCAACCGGTGATCGTGGCAGTGCTCTGGGCCGGGTATGCGTGGATCAACGAGCCGACGGCGAAACGGGTCGTCGTGCTCGGCGCGGTCATCGCCATTGCGGCCCTGACCCGGGCCGAGGCGTTGGCCCTGTTCGGGTTCATGGTCATACCGCTGGTCTGGTGGCTCAGCGGGGTTGGTTGGCGCGAGAAGCTGCGGCAGATCGTGTTGTGCGGTCTGGCCGGACTGATAGTCCTGTCGCCCTGGTTGATCTACAACAACCTTCGGTTCGAGGATCCGGTGACGATGAGCGCCGTGCCCGGCACGGTGATGATGGCCGGTTCCTGCGATGAGGCATGGAGCGGAGAGGCCATGGGGTTTTGGACGGTCTGCTTCGATTCCCGCGGGCTCTGGGACGAGCTGGAAGCTGAGTTGCCCGGTTCGACTCTGCGCGGCGAGTCCCGGGTCGTCTACGACGAGTCCGTTGTCGATTCATTCAATCGGAAGTACGCCTTGGAGTACACCGCCGACAACTGGGAGCGGTTCGGGGTTGTGGCCCTGGCCCGCATGGGTCGGTCACTCGAACTGTTCAAACCCGGCCACTCTCTGCGCCTGAACTATCAGGTCGAGGGGCGTTGGGAGGAACCGTCGACGTTCGGCCTCGGCTTCTACTATGCACTGCTGCCGTTGACGATCATCGGCGGAATGGTGTTCTGGCGGCGTGGCATAAGGCTGACACCGCTGCTGTCGATGTGGCCGACGATACTGCTGGCTTCAGCGATCACTTTCGGACTGACCCGCTACCGAGTCCCCATAGACATCGCCATGATCGCCCTCAGCGCCGTCGCCGTCTCCTGGCTGGTCGAGCAGCTTGTTCGATCCGATTCGCCTCGGATGCCTTCGGAAACGCCCGCGGAGGACTCGGCCGAAGTAGGTTGAGGGCACCTGTCGTGAGCAACATCGTCTTTACGCTGGATCTTGAGGATCATCGGCCGCACGAGTCCGTTGAGCCGCGTTTCGGCGCGGTCACCGACGAGTTGTTGTGTGACCTCGATGAATGGGGCGTTACTGGAACCGTTTTTGTTGTCGGTGAACTGGCGCGGGACGACCCGGATCTGGTGGCTCGGGTTGCGGCCCGGGGCCACGAGATCGGCTTGCACGGTGCCGATCACACACCGTTGCCTGAGGTCGGACCGGAGGTTTTCCGCCGGGTCACCGCTGAGGCTTGCGATCGGCTCGCCCAGCTTGTGCAGGCCGAGATCAAGGGGTTTCGGGCACCGATCTTCTCGCTTGTGCCCGAGTCGGCCTGGGCGCCTGAGATACTCAGCGAGCTCGGATTCGAGTACTCCTCCAGCGTGCTGCCGGCCCGCAACCCGCTGTTCGGGTGGCCCCAAGCTCCCCGAGTCCCGTTTCGCTGGCCTTCGGGGCTCATTGAGATCCCATCGCCGGTCTTCGGGTTCGGGCCGCTCACGCTCCCGCTTCTGGGCGGGACATACCTGCGCGTGGCGCCCGGACCGGTCGTCGGCTGGGCGAAGAAGAGAGCCCCCGATCACGCCTGGCTGTATGCCCATCCCTACGACTTCGACCCCGACGAAGGGCGCTGGGTCGTCCCCGAGGTCGGGCACCTCGGCAGCAGAGTGTTGTGGTGGGGCCGGAGCAAGATGAAGGCCCGGGTCGAGCAACTTGTGGCGGGCAGCCGACGCACCCTGGCCGAGGTGGCCGCCTCCATGACTGCACCACCGGTGTTCTCGCCAGATTCGGGCAGCGAACTCGAAACAGAGTCGGGCCGATGAACTCCGAGACTCCCGAATACAGTCAGGACGAGTTGGCACACGAACTGCCCCATGCAGAGATCGTTGATCGCATCGAATGGCTCACCAATCAGTGCGCCAACAAGCGGGTCATCCATGTCGGGTTCGCAGACGCCGGGTTCCGCCGCGAACAGGGCCGCGCCGGGAGCTGGCTTCATGGTCGCCTCCATGACGTCGCCACTGAACTCGTGGGTGTCGACAGCGACCGTGCCGGTGTTGCCGCTGCTGCCGAGGAGGGCTTCGAGGCCCACCTGGTGGACTGCACAGACGCCGGAGCAGTAGCCGCCCTCGCCTTGGAGCCCGCCGACGTCGTGTTGGCCGGCGAGGTGATCGAACACATCTCCGCCCCGGGTCCGTTCCTCGACGCTCTGCATCACCTCTGCAAACCGGACGGCACGCTGATCATCACCACACCCAACGCCTACGGCCTGATCAACGTGGCTGCTTCGATCTTCCGAGGGGTCGAGATCAACCATCCAGACCATGTGGTGATGTTCAGTTGGCGCACCCTGACTGAACTGTTGCGCAGGTCAGGCTGGGAGCACGACCAGACGGTGACATATGTGCCTGCGGTACGCGAGCGCGGCGACCGGTCCCGGCTAGAGGCCGCCGCGGTTCGTATGGTTGTCGGTCTCGAACGGGCGCTCGGCAAGCTGAACCGTCCCTTCTCCGCCGATGGTCTCATCGTCACCGCCACGCCTGCTGCCAAGCGAATGTCCCGCAACAGCGAATAAGCGGCTCTCAGGGCGTGGAGCGGGGGCTGACCGCTTCGACTTCGACGCGCAACAGAGCCAGTTCCTCGGCCAGGTCCTGGGTCCGGGCCTCGACGCGGGACATCTCGTAGGACAGATGCACCGTCGTGGCGAACAGGAACGCTGTGGCAGCGAAGAGCACCGTGGCGGGCTCATATTCGATCCCGATGAAATCCGAGATCGGGACGAGAATGTCGGGTACCGCTGCCAGCGGAAGCAGCGCCACGCCGACAAACGACCAGAGCAGCGCATACTTGCTCTTGAGTACCTGGCGGCGAACCAAGCGGAAGATGAACAGGACCGTCAAGAAGATGACGGTGGCGACGACGATGTGGGCCGAGGTTGACATGTCCCAAGGCTACTCAACCAGTGGATAGCAGTCGCCGCACACCACCGCGATCTCGGCACCGCGTCAGAAGAGCGGCGACTGCGCTGACCGGTAGGGGTCGGTGTCATCCTCGATGCGCCGCATTCTGCGGATCTGGTGCCAGATGTCCGCAAGTTCTTCTGAGGCGAGGTATCGCCGCCCTCGCTTATCGCCCCTGGGGCTGAGCAGGCCGGCTCTCACCATTGTCTGGAGATCGCGGGAGGCCATACCCTCGCTGATCGGCTCACCTCGGGTTGTCTCGGTGCGGATGAGGTACAGCGACCGGCGCACGGTCCACCCGCGGGCTGCGTCACACAGCGTGCCGACAGCTCGCTCAGGCACCCCGCGACGCTGTGCAAGCTGGCTGCAAACATCCCACAGAGCGTCGAACTCGGAGACTCGACGCAGCACGGTTCGAGCCTGGCGCAAGTGCGCGGTCAGGCAGAACTCGATCCAGGGTCGCGCGCTTCGCTGCGGTGACCATCGACCGCCCGCGACGGTGTCGAGCGTTGCGTAGTACTCCAGTGTGTTGCGTCCGAGGTACTCCTCAATGCTGAGAAACTCGGGCGCGACCGGGTCATCGTCCCGAACCGCCGCTGCTGCGAGCAGCAGCGACTGCACGCAGCGCGCCATGCGACCGTTGCCATCGCTGAACGGGTGGATCAGCACCAAGTTGAGATGTGCCATCGCGGCTGTGACCATCGGAGGAACCGTCTCGTCGGCGAAGAGACTGGCGCACTGCTCGAACAGCTCCTCGAGCAAGGCCTCGATCTCCTCCCGATCGGGGGCGTCGTACACCGAATCGCCGTCGGGGTCTTGAACCCAGATCGCCCCGGGGCGCAGCTGACCCGGGTTGTGTGCAAGGTCGTGCTTGATCATCATGAAGTGGAGAGACCGGAGGGTGGGAAGGTCGATCAGCGACAACGGTGGGCTCGATCCGTCGTCGAGGAACGCTCGGGGCACTGATTCGCGGAACCGTTCCCTCGGTGATGTGCCCGCTGAAAGTTGCAGCGCGAAGGTCATGGCGTCTCGGTAACCGGAGACCGCGCTGATGGTGTCTTCGGACATGTCGGCGAACGGCTCGTCGTTGTCGATGACGGCCGCTGCATCTTCGACGCTGGCGTGGTACCCCTCGATCGAGTTCGAGCCCTGGACAGCGCGCGCGAACTGAGCGCGGCGAAGGGTGCCATACCAGCGCCGTCGCATGCGGACATAGGGCCGGAGTCGTTCTCTCAACTGCTCGATCTCGCCCGCGACGTCCTCGTCTCTGGACATCATGCGGGGCAGATCGTAGATCACACGGGTGATACTATCAATTCATTCATCATCAAGCGACGAATAATATCCGCCATCACTCGACGATATGATTTTGTGAACCGATCATGGCGCAACCCGGACCGGCGACGACGACGATGTGGGCCGAGGTTGACATGTCCCAAGGCTGCTCAACCAGTGCATCGCAGTCGCCGCGCACACCACCACCGCTATCTCGGCGGGCGCCCGGAAGCGGGGTATCCCGTAGAACAGTGCCCCGATCAGCGACACATGGACTGCGAGAACCGCGAAGGGCCACCGCATGAGTCGGTCGCGACCGAGTCGCCACCAGCCGATCAGCGCTAGGGGCACGGCTACCCAGAACCCGGCGAAAGCAAGGTTCGAGGCCCAGACCTCGCGCCCCTCCCCGGTGTTGAAATCAGACATCTGCAAGGGTCGAAAAACCGACCACAGACGACCGAGCCGTGCGGCCACGACCCGAGGCAGATCATCCAGATTGTCCCCGATGTAGCTGAAGGCCTCCGACCGCCAGACCCGCGACGCTTCGCTGACATCGGCTCCCTCCAGTTCAGGAAGGTCACCGGCCAGCGTGTCGGCATACTCCAACGACCAGAAACCGATCGCGCCGCCCGAATATGTCTGCGGTGAGTTGGCGCCGATCAGGGTCACGCCGTCGTTGGTCGACATCAACACCGGTTCGTTGAACCGCAGGAGGTTGGGGACCACCCAGGGGGCGATCACCAGAGCGGTTACGGCGCCGCTGACCACGACCGCCTTGGCACGTTCGCGCCAGCGCGGATGACCCAGCACCATCAGGGGCGCAACCAGCAGCGGCAACAGCAACAACGACTCGGACCGGGCGAGCGCAGCAAAACCGATCCAGGCACCGAGTTCTATTGCCAGCCGACCCGACGGAGCCTGTCGGTAACGCAGAGCGGCCCAGACCCCCCCGGCGATGCAGAACACTGTCAGCGATTCGGCCATGACCAGCCCGTCATTGATCCACAATGCCGGATAGACAGCGGCGATACCAGCCGCGGTGAGTCCCACTGCACGTCCTGCCAGCTGGCGCGCGAGCAACCCGATCATCACGATCACGCCCGCACCGACGAGACACATGATGAAACGCTGTTCGAAAATGTGTTCACCCTGTCCACCGGGCAGCCACGAAGCGGGAGCGGTAACAATTGCCGTCAACGGTGGATGGTCCGCCGCGTGGCTGGCTTGAACACCATCAGCCACACCCGACAACCCGTGCCACGGAGTGACGAATCCCTTGCCGTCGGCAAGCGCGTCGGCAGCCAGGGAGTAGTAGAACTGGTCGCCGGGGAAAACGTCGACCGTCTCCAGCGTGTGGTCGCGCTTCACCGCTATCACGTAGACGACTCGCAACGCCAGCCCAGCCGCCGCTATCACCGCCAACTGCAACCGGAACGTCGCCGCCCGCCAAGTTGCCGCAAGCCGCTCAACGGCCGACTCGAACCTCGTTTGACCGTGCGATTCACGCCGAACCAACCCCTGCATGCGCAGACCCAGGCGTTCGACCAGATAATAGCTGGCCACCGAGACCACAAACACGGGTACGAGAGCCACTGCACAGAGGCGCCAATAGTTGGTCTCGAACAGCTTCACCTCGCCGAAAATGTCGGTCATCGGACCCCACGGGTGGACGATGAAGACCATGTGCCAGAGGTAAAACGAATACGAGATCTTTCCCAGCCAGTCCATCGGCTGGCTGGCCACGAATCGGCGCACGTACGACCGGCGGTCGGTGCCGAACACCAGGGGGAACAACAACGCGAATCCGATCGCCCCATACACGAACTGGCGCCCAATCTCCCGGGGCCATGAGGCCGCGTCGAGCCCAAGGGCCAAGCCCATCCGCTGGGACACGACATAGAAGAGCAGCGCCGCACCAATCCACCACCAACCGGCCAGCGCCGCCAACCGCTCAAGTCGGACCCGTTGAACCGAACCGTGCTCGAACCCGACTCGGGCAACGGCGAGCGCCATGCCTATCGCGAAATAGTCGAACATTGCGGGAAGCCAGAGCAGTGCGTCGACGCTCCACGGGCTGTCCAGATTGAGCATGCAGATCCGAAAGAAGACCGACAGCAGATAACACCCGGCAACAAAGACGAAGAGCGCATTGCGGCGCTGCGGGTGCCCGCGGTCGGCCAAACAGGGGATAAGGAACCGGGCGAACAGGGGCAGAGCCAGATAGAAGCTGACTTCGGTGGCCAAACTCCAAGCCTGCGGAATCGGCCCGACCACATGGTCGGTCCAGTAGATGTGGGACAGCAGCGAGGTGGTGATCCCGTCGGCGAGACCCAGGTCCTCGCTGGTGAACAGGACGATCAACGCCAGGGCGACCCAGAATGCCGGATAGATCCGCATGAACCTGCGCCACAGGTATTCCGCGGTTGGACGTAGGGGGCGTTCGTCTATGACCGCCGCCGCGATCGGCCTGAACAACAAGAACCCGGAAAGCACGAAGAAGATCGGCACACCGATGTCGAGACGGCCGATGTAGCGGCCGATCGCCCCGTCGTAGGTACGGCCCGAGTGGAACCCGACATGGTGGAAGAAGACGGCGAAAGCAGCGATGGCGCGGAGCCCGTCGAGCCCCACGAGCCGACTGATACCCATCCCTGTGCCAGTCGAACCTGTGCTGGCGGGCTCAGATGAATCAGCGGGCATCAGACAGCAATCCTAGACCGGTGTCTGAATTCGGAACTTAACCTCCGAAGGCTGCGAGCCACTGTTGGCGGGTCTTGGGGCGGAACACCACGTTGCGCTCGCGAGTGACACCCATGGTCGCCGACGACTCCAACGAATAGCGGTGACCGGGATACAGCACGGCATCGTCGGGTACCTTGGCCAGCTTCTGGGTCAGGCTCTCATACATCTGCGCGGGGTCTGACCCGGGGAGGTCCATGCGTCCACAGCCGTCGAGGAAGAGCGTGTCGCCTGCCACCAACCGGCCGTCGACCAGGAAACACTGGCTGCCCGGGGTATGGCCAGGTGTGCAGATCAGTTCGATGTCGACGGCTCCGACCGACACGACGTCGCCGCTCTGATGCTGCACCAGAGCGGCGTCGGTCAAACCCGTGACCGTGCGTACGAACTCAGCTTCCGGCGCCTGGATGTGGATGGGCACGTCCACCTGCTCCAACAGTTCGGCGACACCCTCTAGTTGCATGCCCATCATTGCTCCGCCGACGTGGTCGGGGTGGTAGTGCGTGGCCAGCACACCGGCGCAGCGCATGTCGTCGGCGGCAAGCACGCCGAGCAGACCCTCAACGTCGTAGGCCGGATCGACCAGCACCGCCTCACCGCTCTGACGGTCTCCGATCGCATACACGAAGTTGACCATCTGCGCGGCGATGGGATCGTTGGTGGCAAAGTCGCGACCCGACAGCAGCTGACGAAAGTAAAACCGCGGGGAGGTTGAGAAGGTCACTGGGACACCAAGTCTAGCGGACGAGGGTTCACCAGAAGGCTCGGTAGGATCCGACCCTGCAAACGGTGGAAGGTCAGCTTCGCTGGGCGCCAGCCCGCCGGTCATTTCGGCTACAAGCTGGTCATGGGTGGCCGTATCGACCATGACTCGATACTACCCGCCAACCCCGTGCTGCGCTATGGGGCCGACCGCTCCTGCCTGCTCCTGTCGACAGCTGCGGTCAGCAGTTCCTGTAGAGGGTGCGCGGGCCGAACGACGCAACCTCACAGAACGACGATTCGACCACCGCGTCGGCGCGCAGGTCCCCGTCGGTGGTCGAGCTGTTGGGTTCGGACCAGCCCTCGAACAAGTCCGTCAAGATCAGCCAGTCAGCCCGTTCGATGTCGGCGGCGAGACGGCCTCCCTCCCTGTTCGCCAGCCCGGGGTTCATCTGGATGTGGTACGAGGCGGGCTCGTAGTCAACAAGCAGGTGGTACAGGAACGTCTCGGAGTAGTTGGTGCGAGCCAGCGTCTCGGGGCCCACGAACACGCTGTCGCCCGGCTCCGCGGAGTTGTCGAGGGCCGTCAAGATGCTCAGCAGGTCGGCAGCATCGTCCACGTCCACGGTGACGCTTCGGCCGGCGAACGTCGCCTCGATTCCAAGCTCCGATTCAAGATAATTCTCGAACGTGACGCGACCCATGTAGTGCGGCGCGATCGTGACCAGACACGCAAAGACCCAGACCGCCGCCAGTCCACTCACCGTTCGCCATCTGAGTCGACGGGCCAGCGCGATCGCCAGAGCGGGGAAGATCAGCACTCCCACGAACTTGATGTGATTGGGAGTCGGCCGCTGCAGCAGTTGGGGAACGGTTCCCGCCGCCAACAAGGAGAAGGCGAGCAGCCAACGGTCGCGTCGCGCCAGCCAGACCGTCAGAGCCGCGGCCAGCAGCGTCACCCAGAACAGCGCGGTGATCTGCGCTGGGGGACCCAGACCGGGCAGACTGTCGGGTCCACGGATGAAGTCGTCGAGCCTGGCGAAGAACTCGTCGGCGGTCTCCGAGTTCGGCGGAATCGGGAGCCGCCGCCCTGAACGGAGCCTGATCACCGGATCGATGAACATTCCCTCGATCACCGCCACCGGTCCTGCCGTAGCGAGATGAACGATGTACCCGACCGCACCCCCACCCAGACCCGCTATGAACCGCAGCCTCTGTTCGCGGCCCGCTGACCAGACCAGCGGCCCGACCCCCAACCCCAGCGCAAGTATGAAGTCGGCACGGAAGAGCAGGGCAACGCCCGCCAGCAGCCCCGCTGCCAGCCATCGCCGTGAACTCTCGCTGGCATCGAGTGCCACTGCCAGGCTGGCGACACCGAAGGCCAGCGCCGCAACCCAGGAATAGGCGATCAAACCGAAAGGGGCGATCAACAACCAGGCCAACCCGGCCGCGGCTGTCGCGACACCCGTTCCCCAGCGCCTGGCAATCGCATAGATCGACCCGACCAAGACGAGCCGGTACAGCAGCCCGACGATTCGCTCGACAGTGATCGACACGCCGAATACCGAGAATGCTGCGGCCAGGGTCCACAGATCGGCGGGACCGTAGAGGTGCTCGAAGTCTCCGTGGGGAGTCCAACCCCGCGTCACGAGCTCACCACCGATGAGCAGCGTGCCCTCTTCCATGGTGTTGGCCGGTTCTCGCAACATCACCCATAGCGGCAGCTGAATCAGGAATCCCAGAGGAACCAACGACAGATTCATGCGTTGGCGGTGGACAAAATCGCCAAGACGGCCCGCACCGCCAACCCAGGGTCGATTCTTCGGGACCGGATCGGCAGGTCCCAGATCGTCCATGCCGACAACGGTAGCCGCAGGGGTCGATAGGTCTGACGCTCCTGTCGTCCTATCCTTTGGGCGTGAACGAATCGCCGTTGGACAAGCCGGTCGTGTGCTACCTCGGACCGCGCGGCACCTTCACCGAACAGGCGCTCCACACCCAGCCCGACCTCGTGGAGATGAACCACCGTCGGTTCGGTTCGATCGTTGATGTGCTGACTGCAACGGAGACTGGGGGGATCGACTACGGCTTCGCGGCGATCGAGAACATGATCGAAGGATCGGTCAACGCCACGATCGACACACTCGCCTTCGATGCCGACCTGCTGATTCAGCGCGAAGTGGTGATCAACATCAACCTCAATCTGCTGGTGCAGCCCGGGGTGCGCCTAGATGGCGTCAAGACTGTCCGTTCCTTCCCGATGGCCTACGCGCAGTGCCGTCAGTTCCTGCGCAACAAAATGTCGTGGGCGACCATTGAGGCAACGAACTCCACGGCGGACGCCGCCCGTGAACTGGCAGAATCGCAACGGCGGGACACGGCCGCGATCGCTCCGCAACGCGCCGCCGAGGTCTACGGACTCGAGACGTTGGCGGCGGACATTGAAGACCACCCCGACAACCAGACCCGCTTCGTGCTCGTCGCCAGCGAGGGCATCAGCGAACCGACCGGTCACGACAAGACTTCGATCGTGGTCTTCCAACGGGCTGATCAACCAGGCTCGCTGATCAGCATTCTGCAAGAGTTCGCGGCACGCCGCATCAACCTCACCAAGCTGGAGAGTCGGCCGACCCGAAGCGCGCTCGGCGACTACTGCTTCCTGATCGACTGCGAAGGCCACATTGCCAACGAAGTGGTCGGCGACGCTCTGCGCAGTCTCCACCAGCAGCGACACGTCGTGAAGTTCCTAGGTTCCTACCCGTCTGCCTACGGGACCGAGGAGGAGCAGGAGAACAACCGTGTCGGCACCAAAGAATCCGCCCGTTGGCTCGCCGACCTGCGCTCCCAGATCCGGTCAGCGGACTGAGTCCGCAAGAACCAGAGTTGGATGCAACCGGCCTCTGACCTGCGGACCGGCGATTCTGGAACTGCTGGCCTCCGGCTGAGTCGGCCCGGTCGGCTGAACAGTGGTGAACGGTTATGTCCAACCGCCGTGACCGGGGCGGGTAGACCAGCGGCGACCCGCGAAACGCCATCGAGACACGGGCTGCGGGGGGTTGGCAGCGCCAGGTCGGGGCCACAACAGTTCGTAGGCCGCCAGAATGGCTGCCGCCTCCTCCTCAGTCGGTGCCGGTGAGACCTCGATCATCGCAACGGTCCGATCTGCGAGCCCGCGCTCAATGCTTGGTCCCTGCGTTCACGAAGATCGTCGCGTTTGACGTTCATTGAGTGCTCAACCACCGTCAGCCACCGATGGGTTCTTGTTCGCGGAGTGTATGGTCAGCATCAGCTCCGCATCGTCGAGCACGCGGTATTCGGGTTCGCGCCCCGAGAGCGCCGTGCTGCTGTCGAGTATTATCGGCACTCCCTCGCCGCGTTTTTCCATCAGGTGTGCACGACCGATGGTCAACCACGGCTCGTCAGGCGCGGTACATCGCGTCAGCAGACTGCATACCGTTTCGTTGCGCGCCGTCTGGCGGTACCGCAACGAGTCGACTGTCAACGAGTTCGCCAACGCACCGGGCGAGAACAGTTCCAGTCTGTCATCGAAGAGGCGCAGCCGTATCTTCGCTCCGTGGATCGCGTAGTCTCGGTGAGCGACAGCGTTCACCAACGCCTCGAATACGGCAGCCATGTCGAATTGGGGTTCGTCGACACGTCCGACTACCTTGGATGCGCCCTGACGCATGTTCTTGGAGACGAATCGACTGGCCTCGATGACCTGCCGATCCAACGGTCCAGTGAAGTCAGACGCGTCGAGTTGATAGTTCATGGCGACGCTTTCGGGGAGGACCGACGTGCCCCGATACGCCACTGCTTGCACATATGCGTTCGGTAACCATTGTTCGGGTGCGTCGCTGCCTATCAGAACTCCCGCAACTGACGGCCTGACAGCGCCATCGTGGGCTCGCACGGCCATACCGAGTTTGGCCAAGAACGTTTCCGGTTCATGGTCCGAACGCGGGGTGCGGAATCGCGCCCACAACTCCTCTGAGAGATCACCGATGCGCGCGTTGGTCACGGCTTGCTCATCAAACCGGATCAGCCGCGTCTGACTGCGTTGTTGAAAGAGCCGAGCCAACAAATCTGGCGTCATGATTCGTTTCGAGTCACCGGCACGATGCCAGTATCCCCCCGGGCTACGGTGCACAAAGAGGCTCCGTGGCACCTCAAGTTTCACGACGCTTGCCATGCGCCCGGTAGCGGAAGGCAGCGACACTCGATCCAACACGAACTGCTCGACCGGCGGAGTGATGGAGTCGTTGCAAATTTCCTTCGCGAAGTTGACAACAGCATCAAGCCTGTCATCGGGGACACCGATGATGTCACGGGAGCTGTCCTCTACTCCGAGAACGAGTACTCCGCCCCGGCTGTTCGCGAATGCCGCGATTTCATCCGCCAGATCATCGCGAGACGGGCCTGCAACCTTGAGTCCTGAGAAGCGTACTTCTTTGAGTTCAAGAAAGCTGGTCTCGCCCAGTCGAATCGCCTCAAGCAATTCACCGCGATTGTCAAGCATTGAAGCGACCTGCTTCCAGCCGCCGATACCGCTGTTCAAGGGCGAACCGGCCACCTTCCACAACCTTGCATACCTGCTCACGCATCTCGACATTCTGCAGTGAACCTGATTCCGCGACGATGCACTGGCCGTTCTTGAAGTCAAAAACGTGCAGCATCTCGGCATCGCCGTTCACCACGATGTTTGGATTATGAGTAACGACGATGATCTGGCGGCGCAACTTGTTTTCGCTCATCTGCCTGACAACGAGGTCGAAGATGAGTTGGTTGTCCAAGTCGTCCTCAGGTTGGTCGAGCACCAGCGGTTCATCACCGTGCGCAAGCAAGAATGCCAACATTGCGGCGGATCGCTGACCTGCTGAACCCTGCCCGATCGGCCTGAACTCTTTTCCATCGGCAGCGAGGCTGTGCTTCACATTCAGGCTGTCTGGTGGAAACCACGTCAGCATCCGATCTACGAAATCCTCGCTGCGATCGTGTTGACGTTGGAGATAGTTGATAAAGTGCCCGCCGAATCCTTCATCGCTCTCGACGGACTCGACAATCTCTTGACGCGTCGACTCCAACCGCTTCTCAAACTCGATGCGTCGCTCTTCGGGATCTCGGGGAAGACTGTCGATCAAACCGTGTACAAGACCCGAGTCGGAACTTGATTCATCCGTGTTGCCGATATCATCAAGGAATCGATGATCGTCGGCGATACCGAGGGCGTCTCTCAGCGAGCGCGCGATCGTTCGTGGATTGTCACCATACGGCACAAGCCGGATTTGCACGTAATCACTATGCGCGAGGGTTTCGCTAAGGAACTTCGATCGGACATCACTAAGCGCGCGACGAGCCTGGAGCAGCTCTCCCAATTGTTCGTTCGCTCGCTCTTGCGTCTCGCCGAGTTCTAGACGCAGTTCGGCGAGGCGGTCCCGTTCGGAATTCAACTCCTGGTGCTCCTGAACCAATTCAGCATGCGATCTGGCGTCGCCGAGGCCAGCTTGTGCGAGTGTCTCTACTGCTAGATCGTACGCAGCCTGCGCCTGTCTTGTTTTGGAACGCCACGGACTCGTCTGCAACGTCTCCCGCTGTTGCTTGATGACTCCGTGCGCAGCGGCGCTTGCTTCGCGCAGTGCCGTCTTGGCATCGTCAACAACACAGCGCAGCGATTCCACAATGTCTAGTGCAGAGCGCTCACTGCCATTGCTGGGATTTTCATCAAAGACGGCCTCCAGAATGTCTTCAGATTGAATCTGATCGGCGACCCGGTCGATTTGGGTGACCGATTGCTCTGCGACAGCGAAATGCCGTTCAATCTCGCGTTCCTGACGTTCAGTTTCACGAAAGGCCTGAAACGCGGTTGCGTATCCCGCTTCCTCGATCCGCGAGAGCGCCCGAACAGTGTCCTCAAGAGCGACCTTCACCTCCTCGGTCCGCTCTAGTTCAACCTGAATCTCGCGAATTCGTGCACGTGTAGCTAAGAATGTGCGACGCGCCGTTTCCAGCTTACGTTGGCAGTCTTCGCTGCTCGCACCTTCATCGATCAGGTCCAGCAGCGCAGCCTGGTTGTCGCTTGCTAATTCGGCAATTTGGCCTTGGTTGAACACCCGAATGGGAAATCGATCGGCATTGACTATTTGCGAGGTTGAAGCGGTCCATTCGTGCTCATCATCCTGAGTCTCGACAACATTAGCATCAGGCTTCGGCGCTTGATCCCAACTAATCCGATGGGTCACACTGTCTCGTGAAACCACCAACTCGATGCGGGTGTCTTCCCTGAGGCCTCCATCGTCGTCGCGGGTGCGCGGTACATTGTTGAATCGATCAAACGTGCTCCTGGAAATGCTGTTTTCATCGAGTCGGTCCAGGTCGGCCTCGCGTCTCGCGGCGAGTCGCGTACAGTTCAGAACAGTCGACTTGCCAGTCCCGCGACCGCCGACGAGCACGTTGAGCCACGGGCTGAATTCAAGCTTGACAGGTTCTCCGTTCCCCATCAACCGCGCTTTGGAAATAGAGATCGCTTTCACATGATGCTTGGGCAAGGATTGGTCGGGTTGATCCGGGTCGTCGCTCCGCCGAACAGAGAACCCTATACCGTCAAGCAGCGCCAAGCGTAGACCCTCAATGGACGGCCGTTCCATCTTTATCCATGTGTAGCGGGACCCCGGCACGTTAACGGCTCCTCCGGCGAGACCATGCGTATCCGAGCCGAGCACTTCTGCCCAGTGCGACGCGTGCTGGTGGACGAGGTCTGGTTTCGCTTCGGTCGGGTCCACGACTTCGACAGCGAACACGGAATTAGCGGTTAGCACCGGCTTCAGCGTATTTCCCGGCATCCGCCACAGGCCCCGGGCTTGGTCAACGTGGGCGGGGATTGCAATGCCCCCGTGTTCACCGACTACTTTCCCGATCTGGGCCACCGAGCTGTCGGCGGCCCGATCGCTCTTGCCTGAAACTCCTTGGTAGCCCACTGCGCCCAATAGTCGGTCCACGTCGCTTGATGCCCTGCTCGGATCGAAGAGAGCGAGCACATGTGTACCGTCGTTCGCGGTGATTTCGACACCAGGAAAAAGATGAAGTCGCCGGAAGTCAGGGTGCCGTTCCTCTTCGATCCGGACCAGTGCCGATTTGAGCCCGTCCACCCAAGCGCAGGAGTTGTGATCTGTGACGGCGACGCAATCAATGCCGGCTCGCATGAATCCCAGCAGCCACTCGTCGTGTCTCACCTCGTTGTTCCGATAGTCGCACGAAGCCGGCGTGTGTGTGTGAAAATCAAACCTCCACCAGCGTGCGCCGGGGTAGTCCCAAGTATCGGTGTCGGCGGCGACCATGAGTCCACACTACTCGCGGCGGTCGGCCTTGAGCGCCCCTACAGGGGCACGTTGCCGTGCTTGCGCTCCGGCAACTCCTCGCGTTTCGACTCGAGCAACTGGAACCCTGCCACGACCTTCTGGCGGGTCTGCGACGGCTCGATCACGTCGTCCACATAGCCGCGCTCGGCGGCGACATAGGGATTCGCCAAACGGTCGGTGTAATCGTCGATCAGCTCGGTGCGGCGCGAGTCCGCGTCGGCCGCGTCTGCCAGTTCACGTCGGTAGAGAATCTCCACCGCGCCCTGCGGGCCCATCACCGCGAGCTCTGCGGTCGGCCAGGCGAACGACAGGTCTGAACCCACCGATTTCGAGTCCATCACCACATAGGCACCGCCGTACGCCTTGCGGGTAATGACCTGGATGCGCGGCACGGTCGCCTCGCAGTAGGCGTACAGGAGTTTCGCCCCGTGCCGGATGATGCCCCCGTACTCCTGGTCGACACCGGGCAGGAAGCCGGGGACGTCAACGAAGGTCAGCAGCGGGATGTTGAAGGCGTCGCAGGTGCGAACGAAGCGGGCGGCCTTCTCCGACGAGTCGATGTCGAGCACGCCGGCCAGCATCATCGGCTGGTTGCCGACGACGCCGACGGCCCGTCCGTCCACACGGGCGAAACCGCAGGTGATGCTGCGACCCCAACTGGCGTGGTACTCCATGAAGTCGCCGTCGTCGACAACGGAGGCGATCACCAGCTTCATGTCGTAGGGCACGTTGGGGCTGTCCGGCAGGATCTCGTCGAGTTCGGGGCAGAGGCGGTCAGGATCGTCGCTGGACTCGACCCGGGGGGTCTGATCGAGATTGTTGGACGGCAGGAAACTCAACAGGTCCTTGACCTCGTCGAGCACCTGCTCCTCGGAGTCGGCGACGAACGTGGCGACGCCCGACTTGCTGGCGTGACTGCCCGCTCCGCCGAGCTCCTCGAGCGACACCTCCTCACCGGTGACCGTCTTCACGACGTCGGGACCGGTGATGAACATGTGCGACTTCTCGCGCACCATCAAAATGAAGTCGGTCATGGCCGGGCTGTAGACCGCGCCCCCGGCGCAGGGGCCGAGGATCACCGAGATCTGCGGGATGACCCCCGAGGCCTGGACGTTGCGGAAGAAGATGCCGCCGTAGCCGTCGAGCGAAACGACACCCTCCTGGATACGGGCACCGGCACCGTCGTTGAGCCCGATCATCGGCGCTCCGGTGGCCAGCGCTAGGTCCATCACCTTGTGGAGTTTCTCCGCGAAGACTTCACCGAGCGCGCCACCCATGACCGTGAAGTCCTGTGAGAACACGAACACCTTGCGCCCGTCGACGGTTCCCCAACCGGTGATGACCCCGTCGGTGTAGGGGCGCTCCGCCAGTCCGGCTTCGTGCGCCCGGTGACGGGCCAGCATGTCGAGTTCGTTGAAAGAGCCCTCATCGAGCAGGTAGTCGATTCGCTCCCGGGCCAGCATCTTGCCTTTGTTGTGCTGGCGCGAGACGGAGCGCTCAGAGCCTGCACGCAGCGCTTGATCCTTGCGATCACGAAGATCGTCGAGCTTGGCGCTCATTGACTGGTCAACCACAGCCGCAATCTATCTGCCCGAAGCAGCCGCGCCCGAACCCGACCCGTTCATCGCAGCTGCGGACTCGCCGAAGACGCGGATGCGAGGGGTCTGACCGCTCAGCGCGGCGGGCCGCTGATCACCGCGTCGAACACGGTCGCCGGGTCTGTCACAGCCGGGAAGGAGCGCAGGAGCCAGGTTGCTCCCTGGTCTGCGAACGACGGCGGTGTACCGTCGAACTCGGTCCGCAGACAGACGTCGAACCCGTCGAGGCTGCCGCGCACCGCGACTACCTCGTCGAGAGCCCGACGAAAGCTGTCGCGGTCCACCTCGATCGGGAACATCCCCTCGTAGCGCGCCGCCCGGCGCACCGGTCTCATTGCGGTGCCCCGGGCCGCGCACCAGATCGGCGGGCGGGGCCGCTGCACCGTAGGGGGCTCCGCCGACACGCCGTCCACGGTGAAATGCTCGCCGAAATGGACCACGAACTCTCCCTTGAGCAGCCTGTCAACGATACCGAGGCCCTCATCGAGATGCCGGCCGCGGATCCGCGGATCGATAACCTCGTCGAAACGGGCCAGTTCGCCGCCTGTGTCGGTGCCGGATCCGACACCGAGCGTCAAGCGGCCCTCACTCAGCAGATCGACCGTCAGCACCTCCCGCACCAGCTTGATCAGGCGGCGGCGCGGCAGCGGTGTGACCATCGGACCGAGACGGAGCCGCCGCGTGGCCGTTGCCAGGGCTGCCAGCGCGATCCAGGTGTCGATGATCTCGTTGCTCTCGGGACGCAGCACATGGTCCCACAGGTAGAGTCCGTCCCACCCTGACTCCTCCACGGCCCGACCGAGGTCCATGAGGCGATGGGGGTCTGCGAAGGGCCCGAACGGCGCCACAAATATCGCGTGCTGCACGCCTCCAACAGTACGCGCTCGGGCCAGTCGCTGCCCTGCTGGCGATCCGAACCCAGCGACTGACGACAGTCACCGCGCAGTAGGGTTTCTCGATGCGCAAGTTTCAACGTGTGTGCGTGTTCTGCGCTTCATCTCCAGGCACTGACCCAGAGATCACCGAGGCAACAATCGAGTTGGGCAAGCTTCTCGTTGAGCGCGACATCGAGCTCGTCTACGGCGGCGGTGCTGTCGGGCTGATGGGCCTGATCGCCGACACGGTGATGTCACGCGGCGGGCGTGTCACCGGCATCATCCCCACCGACCTCTTCGACGACGAGGTCGGCCACGAGAGTCTCACTGCGCTCGAGAAGGTCGATTCGATGCACACCCGCAAGGCGCTCATGTACGAGCTGTCGGACGCTTTCATCGCCCTTCCGGGCGGTTTCGGCACCCTCGACGAACTTGCCGAGACACTCACCTGGAACCAGCTCGGCATCATGGCCAAGCCTGTCGGCGTGCTCAATGTCAACGGCTTCTGGACGCCTCTGCTCGAGCAGTTCGACAGGATGGTCGACCGCACCATCCTCAAGCCGTCCAACCGCCAGACCCTGCTGGCCGAGGATTGCCCCGCAGCGCTGCTCGACGCGCTCGCCAACCACAGCAACTCCAGCGACCCCAAGTGGATCCGCGCCTGAGCCGAACCCTCTCACGCGGCCGATCCCCCGCACATTGTGGTCCTGTTGAAGGGTGGTCCTGTTGAAGGGTGGTCCTGTTGAAGGCCGTCAGACGGTGCCGATTCTCGCCTCTTGATCTGCCGGGGTCGAGGGGCAGGGGACCTGTGTCACCCCTGACCGTAGCGTTTCACGTCGCCGACGGTCTTCTCGAAGAGTGCGAGGACCTCACCGGGTTCGTCGTGGCGTCCGGTCCGGTCTTTGGAGTAGATCAGTTCGCCGTCGACGGTGACATCGAACACACCTTGAGATCCCGTGGTCAGCGTCAAGCGTTCTATGACGTGCTGGTAGTTGGTGAGCAGGTCTTTGGCTGCGCTCACGGCGTAGCTCGAATAGTCTCAAGGTACGCAGTACTTGATGTCGATGATATGTCCCATGCGCCTGAGGCTACCGTGTGTCTCGGAGCGGGCGGTGGGCCCGGCGAACAAGAGCAGGGATCGCCGCGTCGCCGATACACAGCCTCTCACCTATCTTGGGGCGCTCGCGGTTGGGCCGCTCCCGGCCGCGTCACCGAGCCGCCAGCCCGCTTGGAAGGCGAGCCAGGTGCCGCGCCCACAGACCACGCCCGCCCCAACGCCAGTTCCTGAGCACGGTCGAACTGGCGCAGATGCCCAAACGTGAACGACCGCAGCCACGTTCCCAAAGTCGACGGCGCCGACACCTCAACGGGCAGCACCTGAGCTGTTGACCCCGACCGCAGCCTGTCAGCGTCGTCGATGAACGAACCGCCCACAAGCATCGACGCCACCACAGACAACGCCTTCGCGCCCGACCCCCGCCCCGAACTCGGCGGACGCACCACCTCATCAACCATCGCCTCAAGCCCCAAACGATCCATCACCGTGCCCGCCAACGACAAACCCGCATCCCCCACCAAAGACCCGTCATCGAAATGAACCTCCACCCCATCAATCCCACCAGATATGCGGCTCACAGGAAGTGCCTCCTCACATGTTCGAAATGCCTGTCTCCAACGACAGCATTCTCCCATGTGAGGAGGCCTTTCTAGTGGACACCCCACACCCCAACACCGCACCACACCGGTGGATCCAGGCTGACGGATCGTGGATGATTGCTGTCGCAGACGGGCTCGGCGGGTGTCCGTACGGTGACGACGCTGCCCAGGTAGCAGTCAACGCGCTGCCCGAGCGCATCGCCACCGTCGCCGAGACGACGGCCGCGTTCGACGCGGCGAATGCTGCAGCTAAGCTAGGCCGTCGTATCAGGGCCCTACGCTCCGGTCAGGGCTACTAGCAGGAGGCGTTCGCTTTGGAGTGCCACATCGACAGGAGCTACATGGGTCACATAGAGCGTGGCGAAAAGAACGTGACGCTTCATACGCTTCTCGTGCTAGCGCGCCATTTGTCGATTGACCCGGGCGAACTAGTACGTGGCCTCGAACTGAGTCGTGGGGCGAGCTGCAGATGATTCGCTACATGGGGACCAAGCGGTTCCTGGCTGACCCCGTTGCACAAATCATCTCCGATCTCCCACCGAGGCATGCGAGCGCACGTGTTGTGGACCTCTTCTGCGGCACCGGGGCAGCTACCTCTGAGTTGGATGGCGTCGCTTCAGTCGTCATGAATGACGCGAGCGCCTTCCTCGGCCCGCTACTTCGATCGCGGTTCGTCCACGAGGAGCGGGTTGCGCCGTTCCGTCTCCTGGACCAACTGGCACCACACTATGAGGCGCGATGCAAGGCTCTCGCCGTTGAGTTCGACGGTCGTCTACAGCACGAGCGAGATGTACTCCTTAGGAGGCCATCAGATCTTCTCGCCTACATGGAGGACGTGCCGCATGTCGGCACGTCCGACGAGTGCAGGCGACAGGCTCGGCTGGCCGCGCGTCGCCGCGGGCCCGGGAGGTACTGCCTGACGGTGCTCTATTTCTCTGGCGGTTACTTCTCCACCTGGCAGGCCGTACAGCTCGACGCAATCCGCTATGCCATCGCCTCGCTCGATGACGAGCGCAGCCATGATCAGGCACTCGCTGCCTTCCTCGGCACGGTGGATCGTTGTCTCAATAGCCCTGGTCACTCTGCCCAATTCTTGCGCCCGAACTCCGAGGCCGCCCAGAAGAGGATTGTGAGGGTGTGGCGGCGAGACGTGTGGTCGGTGTTTGTGGATACCTTGGCGGAGTTCGCACCATCCGGCTCGCCGGCGTGGAGGGTCCAGAATGAGTTTCAGAACGGCGACGCTCTAGATCTGCTGCCGCAGCTCAAGTCGGATCAGGTCCGAGCGGTGTACGCGGATCCGCCGTACACGAAGGATCAGTACTCGCGCTATTACCACGTCCACGAGACCCTTTTTCTCTACGACTTCCCGGACTCGATCGGTCGGGGTCGCTACCGCGCTGGGAGATTCTCGTCGAAGTTTTCAGAGAGCGGCTCAGTCGAGAGCGCCTTTGAAGACTTGCTCCGGGGCGTGTCGGAGCTTGGGTTCCCGCTCGTCCTCAGCTATCCCGAGCGAAGTCTTCTCTCTCGCCGCGGAACTGATATTCGCGACCTCGCTACGAAGCACTTTCGCACGATCATCACTCGCTCGTTCGCCACCAAGCACTCCACACTCGGCGCATCCAAGGGCGCGAGCACCAACGACAACACAGAGTTCATCCATGTCCTCACAAACTGACTCAGGCCCACCCAACGCTGCGCAGGTCCAAGACCTGTCTGTCACCGCCGTTCAGGCAAACCCACGAAACCCACGTCTCGTCTTCCCCGAGGAAGAGCTTGATCGCCTTGCCGAGTCGATTCACCAGGAGGGCATCCTCGTTCCAATCGTCGTGTATCCCGAAGACGATGGGAAGTACACGCTCATCGATGGTGAGCGCAGGTTTCGGTGTGCACTTCGGTTAGGGCTCGAGTCGGTGCCGGCTCTCATTACCGACCGGAAGGGCGACATCGAGAATCTTGTCTCGATGTTCAACATCCACCAGATGCGCGAACCATGGCGCGATATGCCAACGGCGATCGCACTCAGGGAACTGGAAGATGCGATGAAGGCCGACGGCGCGGCCACTCCGTCTGATCGAGCTCTCGCCGACCGGACTGGCCTGTCTCAGGAGCGTGTGAAGCGTCTCAGGTACGCCGTCCAATTGCCGGACGAGTACCAGCACTACATCCAGGAAGGCACGATTCCGCTCAACTGGTTCTGGGAGCTGCACCGGAACGTCATCCAACCGTTGGCAAACAAGCGTCCGAAGCTCCACGAGGAGTTCGGGGAGGATGCGGTACGTAGCGCATTTGTAGCGAAGCGGCTCGGTGGGACGATCACCGACACAGTCTCGCTCCGGGATGTTCGGCCGATCATCAACTACGCCGGCAAGGATGCAGAGGCGTCTGATAGTGACGACTCGGTGCTCGACGACACGCTCCGCCGACTCTTGCAGGACCCGGATCTCACGATCGCGACGGCGTATGAAGACACCGTTCAGATAATGGTGGAAGCTGACAAGCTCGACCGATCAACTGAGAACATGATCAAGGGCTTTGACCGGCTGTTCGCGCGGGCTACGGGCAATGAGGAGCGAGCTATGGTCATGGGCATCGCGGAGCGGTTCGCCCAGCAACTCAAGCGAGTGATCGCGGAGAACGCCGGCGGTGAGTGAGTTTGGCAACGAGGACGAACTGCCCTACGCGGACGAGGATCTCGAACCGGAGGGCATCGAGATCCCGGAGTCTATGGTCGGCCCGACAAGCGAGCCCATAGTCAAGGCACTGTTGGCGACTTCCGACTGGTCCGAGTCGGGGGAGGCGATCCGCTCCGAGAAGGGTATGGCCTGGCGGCCGTCATTGGTCGGTGCCGGCGATCCCGACCTCGTTCTGTACGTCCACATTGCCGACGAGCTGCGACCCCACATGCAAGCCCGGCTTGCAATGGCGCAACAGGTGGGCTGCTCAGTCGTCG
The DNA here is from genome assembly GCA_024421085.1 of Acidimicrobiia bacterium. GTDB lineage: Bacteria > Actinomycetota > Acidimicrobiia > Acidimicrobiales > Aldehydirespiratoraceae > VXYK01. The sequence continues at coordinate 37,091 of JAHQYN010000003.1, read as the reverse complement.
TCACACTTCGGCTCGACGCTCTGTACGAGAGCGACACAGTCCGGTTCCTCGGAGCGATCGATGCCGAGGTCATCGTGGTTAAACCGGGTGGATCTCCCTCGGGGCGCGCTCACATCTTGACTGCTCTGTCTGACTGCGCGGTCGCAGTCGACTATGAAACCCGTACGGCTATCGCCAAGAAGGCCTGGGATCTCCGATCGGAGGGCACGAACTTCGAGAAAGGTCGACGTTTCGAAGGGCTGCTGGCGTTTCTGTTGCAACAGGTTGCCGACTTTCGTGTGGTAGAGCGAAACCTCCGCGGCAGCACAGATGAAGTCGACCTAGTCCTGCAGGTCGACAACTGGTCGTCGAGATGCTGGCAGCTACACGTACCGTTCGTCCTCATCGAGGCGAAGAACTGGTCAGCCAGCGTCACCGCAAAGGAGGTGCGGGATCTCCACTCGAAGGTTCAGGACCGCACGGGGGTCGCTCGCGTGGGCATCCTCTTCTCGGCATCCACTTTCACCAGCGATGCCCGTGACCAAACACTCAAGTACGCCCAAAGCCAACAGGTCGTCGCCCTTATCGACGCGGAAGGACTCGTCCGTTGGATCGATAGCATCGAACCGGACGATGTCCTCGAGAACCTGGTCCGCGCCGAGATGCTGCGATAGGGATGCAAGCCGTGGAATCCTTCTCTATCCGTGTCTTCCTGCTTGATGGTGACCCGACAGCTGACGGAGGTTGTTGACAGTCCGGGCATTTCGTGAGAGGAACATCTAATGGACGACCGCGAGCAGCAACGCGAGATCCGGCATCGCCTGTCGGTACTTCGCCACGCCAAGGAGGTCTCCGGCAACGTGGCGGCGACCCAGCAACGAACAAACCAACGGGCTCCTACGACGCTGGCTACCCAAAGGCACCAACCTCAACATAAACCCCATACACCTCGCGCTCATCCAAGACGCCCTCAACCACATGCCCCGCAAACTCCACAACTGGAAACCTACACAACACATCTACACTATGCTCTGTCGCAACCACCGATAGATCTTGCCAAGCCTTTCTGATCGACACCCCACACCCCAACACCTCACCGCACCGGTGGGTCAAGGCTAAGGCGTGAGGGTGGCAGGGTCTGTTGGTCGATACAGCTGGCCGCTGGTGAGGATCTCGTCGGCGATCTGCAGCATTGAGTCGATGCTGGCTCTGGTATCGCTGTCGGCGGTGCCGTCCTGGTCGCCCATGGCCCCGGCTGCGTAGCGCACTCGGACCCCTTCGCTAATCGCTGACATCCGCCAGTGTTGGAAGGCGACGTACCAGGGGAGATCCGAGATGTCGCGGTCGGAGTTTTGTCCGTACCGCTCGAGCATCTCTGAGCGTGATCCGAAGCCGTCTGCCTTGGTGGGCACATCGCGCAGGCGGCCTGTGGCGCGAGGGTCGTCGCCCCACCACATCGCCATGCTGGCCACATCGGCGAGCACGTCGCCGAGTGTGCATAGCTCCCAGTCGAGCACCGCGGCGACCGTTCCGTCAGGGCCCACCATGGTGTTGTCCAAGCGGTAGTCGCCATGGACGATCCCGGCGCCCTGTTGCGGGGGCACGGTCCGGGTCAACCTCTGATGCAGGTCGTCGAACAGCGGCACCACTCGGTCTGAACCGTCATCGACCTGGCGTTTCCAACGGCGCAACTGCCTGGCGCAATAGTCTTCGGTGCGTCCGAGGTCGCCGAGTCCGACCGAGGCGGGATCGATCTTGTGCAGCGCTGCGAGCGTGTCGGTGAGGGAGTTCGCCATCGCCGGCCGCAATGCGGGGTCCACCGCGTTGCCGTCGGCCTCGTTGAAGACGATCGAGCCTTCGACGAACTCCATGACGTAGAAGTCGGCGCCGTTTACGGAGTCGTCGGTGCATAGGCCGACGGTTTCGGGGACCGGCACTTCGGTGTCGCGCAGCGCGGAGATGACTCGATGCTCGCGTGCCATGTCGTGGGCACGGGGCAGGACGTGGCCTGTCGGAGGGCGCCGCAGCACCAGCCTTTGGCCCGACTGGTCAGTGACCGCGAAGGTGAGGTTGGAGGCGCCGCCGGTGATCAACTCGAAGTCGAGCGGAACGGCGAGATCCGCCCGACGCATCAGAATCCATTCGCTCACAGGGTCAGGATCGATTCCGGAGGGCGCTGAACTCATCTGGTCATCGTGCCCATCTGCTCATCGTGCCCTGCTGATCATCGTGCCCCATCTGATCATCGTGCCCATCTGGTCATCGTGCCCGGCTGGTCATCGTGCATTGGGGGCGAGGGTGTCGAGCAGATTCCAATCCGGGTGCTCGCGGCTCCCGTCAGCAGGCACTGCCTGGATGCAGACATGGGAGGCCCCGGCGTCGTAGTGCGCCGAGATGCGCGCCGCAATGTCGTCTTCAGTGCCCCAGGCCACGACCGCGTCCACGAAACGAGCGGCGCGCGAGTCGATCTCGTCCTCGCTGAAACCCAGGCGGAGCCAGCTGTTGCGATAGTTGGGGAGAGCGGCGTACAGCTGCAGCTGCTCGTTTGCTCTGGTGTGCGCAAGCTCCCGGTCGGTGGTCAGCACGCACTTCTGTTCCACGCACAATAGAGCGTCGGGCCCCATGATCTGGCGGGCTTGGGCTGTGTGCTCCGGTGTGGTCCAGTAGGGGTGGGCGCCAGCGGCCTTCTCAGCGGACAGTGCGAGCATCTTCGGGCCGAGCGCGGCGAGCACGACGGGCGGCGGCTCGACCTTGGGGGCGGGCATGATGAGCGCCCCCTGCATGGCTTCGAGATAGGTACGCATCGTGGACAGCGGCTTTTCGTAGGGCAGGTTGCGAAGCCCTTCAACCATGGGAGCGTGCGAGACTCCGATCCCGAGCAGGAAGCGACCGCCCGAGAGCTCCGCGAGGTCCAGTCCCGCCTGCTGCATGGCCGCTGGATGACGAAGGTGGATGCCAGCGATCCCGGTTGCGATGATCAGCCGTCGGGTGCCGGAGATCAGGGTTGCGGCGTTGACGAAGGCGTTCTTGCCCATCGCCTCGCCGAACCATTGAGCGGAGTAGCCGAGCGACTCGATGCGCGCAGCGGTCTCTTGGGCTTGTTGGGCGCTTTGGCCGTCGGTGAAATGCCAGACACCGGGATCAGCGATTTGTTGTGCTATCGACATGCCCCAACGTTCGCAGGCCGACGCCCCCACTGCCAACCCTGCGACAACGATCGGTCAGGAATGCCGCGGTCAGCCGAAGGCACCTGCGTCTCGAAGGGCGGCGATCTCGGCGGGGGACTTGTCGAGCACTGTGGCCAGCACGTCTTCGTTGTGCTCTCCGACGGTGGGTGCCATCGTCGGGCAGCGGAGCGCCTCGCCGTCGACGAACACCGGCAGCGGCAACTGCTCGCAGCCGAGTTCCTCGGTCGGGTAGAAACCCATGCGGGCCTGGAACTGCGGGTCGTCGCCGATGTTGGAAGGCGTGTTGACCGGGGCGATTGTCGTATTGTGCTCGTTGGCGAAATCGAGCCACTCCCGGCTGCTGCGGGTCTTGAAGATTCCCTGGAGTTCACGCTGCAGCTCGGTGTTGCCGCGCGCATGATCGGCATAGGTGGAGCCCGGCCAGCGCTCGAACAGGTCCATGCGCTCGACCCCTTCACAGAAGTTCTTCCAGAATGCCTGTTCAGAAGCCATGAACAGGACATGGCCGTCGGTCGACTCGTACATCTGGTAGCGGACACCCTCCCACATCCCGGCCAGACCGGCGGGGCGGCGCACGTAGTCGTCTGAGGGGTTGCCGGTGACTTCGTCCTCGGGCCGCAGATATGCCCTCTCCGACTCGATCCGGTACCAGTCCATGTAGGCCGCGGCGTCTGACTGGGCCATCTCCAACGAGCATCCCTCACCGGTCTCACGAGCCGAGACGATGCCAGCCAGTATCGCCATCGCCGCCACCATCGGGCCGACGTTGATCCCCACGTTGGGCATCGTCGGGGGGATCCGAGTGAAGCCCTCGTCGTCGGTGACCGGCTGGACTATGCCCGACCAGGTGTCGTAGGCGATGCCGTGGCTCGGCATATCCCGGTACGGGCCGGTCGATCCGTAGCCGGAGAGCGTGGCGAAGACGATCCTGGGGTTGACCGTCTTGAGGTCTTCGTAGCCGAGCCCCAGGCGGGCCAGGGTGCCGGGCCGCATGGCCTCCAACACCACGTCCGCGGTGGCTACCAGGTCAAGGTAGAGCTGTTTGCCCTCATCGGTCTTCAAGTTGAGCGTCACACTCCGTTTGCCGCGGTGGGTGTGCAGGTGTAGCAGCGACACGCCGTTGACGATGGGCCAGGTCATCGCACGGATGTAGTCACCGGCGGGCGACTCGACCTTGATCACATCGGCGCCGAGATCGGCGAGGAACGTTGCCGCATGCCCGGGCCCCAGCAAACTCGACTCGATCACGCGCACGCCCGAGAGCAACCCCGCTTTGTGAGACGATCCGTTGTGAGACGCTCCCTTGCCAGACGCTCCCTTGTCAGACATTTCACCTCTCCATGTTGGCAAGCGGTCAGAAACTATCGTGATCGGACTCAAGGCGCATACGCTGGCTGAGTCCGCCGGCGCCAAGAGATGCCACAATACGGCTGCCGTCACAAATTCAAGGAACTGCGATGGAGATTCACGACTCGGTGCTCGACATGGTCGGCAACACCCCCCTCGTCAAGCTCCGACGCATCAGCGACGGCCTGCCGTGTCCGGTCGTGGCCAAGATCGAGGCCGTGAACCCCGGCGGCAGTTCGAAGGACCGCCCGGCGATCGCCATGATCGACACCGCTGAACGGGAGGGCCTGCTCCAGCCCGGCGGCACCATCGTCGAGCCGACTTCGGGCAACACCGGCGTCGGGCTAGCGATCGTGGCAGCCCAGCGCGGCTACCGCTGCATCTTCGTAGTGACCAGCAAGGTGGGCGCTGAAAAGGTCGACCTGCTCCGCGCCTACGGCGCGGAGGTTGTGACCTGCCCGGTCGCGGTCGCTCCTGATGACCCCGCCTCCTACTACTCCACGGCCGCCCGGCTCGTGAAGGAGATCCCCGGAGCGTTCCGGCCCGACCAGTACCACAATCCTGCCAACCCTCAAGCCCACCTGGAGACGACAGGTCCCGAGCTGTGGCGCCAGACCGACGGCCGGATCACCCATTTCGTCGCCGGCGCAGGGACCGGCGGGACGCTCAGCGGCGTCGGCCGCTACCTGAAGGACAGAAACCCCGACGTGCAGATCATCGCGGCCGACCCGGAGGGGTCGGTATTCTCCGGGGGCAGCGGTCGCCCCTATCTCGTCGAGGGGATCGGCGAGGACTTCTTCCCCGACACCTACGACGCCTCGATCATTGACCGCACCATCGCAGTGAGCGACCGGGACTCCTTTCTGACCGCCCGCGAGGTGACCGAGTCCGAAGGGCTGCTGATCGGAGGGTCCTGCGGCACCGCGGTCAATGCTGCGGTGCAAGTGGCCCGCGGGTGCGGCCCCGACGATCTGGTGGTGGTGCTGCTCCCCGACAACGGGCGGCTCTATCTGAGCACCGTCTTCAACGATGAGTGGATGGCCGGATTCGGGTTCTTGCGGGGATCGGGACCGGTGGTCGCCGAGGTGCTCGACTCGCGCCGCCAAGACGTTCCGGACCTGCTCTATGTGCAACCTGACGCCACTGTCAGCGAAGCGGTGCAGATGATGGGCGAGCACGGGGTCTCGCAGCTACCGGTGGCCAAGGGCGAGATGCCGCTGGCCAACGCCGAGGTGATGGGGTCGGTCAGCGAACTGCGCATCATGGATCTCGCCTTCGGCAACGATTCGGTACTCGACAAGACGGTCTACGACATCATGGGCCCGAAGCTGCGCACTGTCGGTTCCGGGCAACCGATCGCCTTGGCAGTCGAGATGCTGGAGTCGTGTTCAGCGTTGCTGGTGCTCGATGGCGGGCGGCCCCGAGCGGTGGTCTCTTCGAGCGATGTGCTGTCGTTCCTGTCGAAAGGTGACTTTGGTGGCTGACGATATTTTTGCCGACGCGCAGGCCTGGGGTTTTGAGACCCGTGCAATCAGGGCCGGACAGCCCCACGATGTCAGCAGCGGGGCGGTGGTCACACCGATCTCGCTGGCGACGACCTTCGTGCAGGAGGAGGTCGGGGTGAACCGGGGTTACTTGTATGCCCGGGTCTCCAACCCGACGCGCACCGCGCTGCAGGAGTGCCTCGCATCGCTTGAGGCTGCCGACCACGGACTGGCTTTCGCTTCCGGCATGGCGGCTGAAGACACCTTGCTGCGCACGCTGGCGCCGGGCGACCACATCGTGTTGGGCGACGATGCCTACGGCGGGACTTTCCGTCTGATCGCGCATGTGCTGGTCCCGATGGGCATCACCTGGTCTGCGGTCGACCTGACCGACCTGGCGGGCTTGCGTGAGGCACTTCCGTCGGCGACGAAGGTCGTTTGGGTGGAGACGCCCACCAACCCCTCGTTGACGGTGATCGATATCGCCGCGGTCGCCGAAGTCACGCACAGCGTCGGGGCGAGGCTGGTCGTTGACAACACCTTCGCCACTCCGTACCTGCAGCAGCCCTTGACGCTGGGCGCCGATGTGGTGGTCCACTCGACCACCAAGTACTGCGGCGGCCACTCAGACGTGGTCGGCGGGTTCTTGGCGCTGAACGACAACGAGTTTGCTGAACAGCTCGAGTTTCTGCAGAAGGCGGTGGGCGCGGTCGGCAGCCCGTTCGACAACTACCTGACTCTGCGAGGCCTCAAGACGCTGGCGGTGCGGATGGATCGTCATTGCGACAGTGCCCGCGCCGTGGCCGAGTTCTTGACCGGCACGGCCGAGGTGGTTGAAGTGTTCTATCCGGGCCTTACCGATCACCCGGGCCATGAGACCGCGGTTCGCCAGATGCGCGACTTCGGCGGGATGGTGTCGTTTCGGGTTGTCGGCGGTGCGGATGCAGCGATGCGGTTGGCGGCGAGCACTCGAGTGTTCGTGCTGGCCGAGTCGCTGGGGGCGGTCGAGTCGCTGATCGAGCATCCAGGCGCGATGACCCACGCATCCGCGGCGGGTTCGCCTCTGGAAGTCGCTGATGACCTGCTCCGCCTCAGCGTGGGCCTCGAAGCCCTCGACGACCTCCTCGGCGACCTAGAGCAGGCATTCGACCGCCTCTAGCTGGATCAGGGCCAACTTCACGCGTCTTCCCACACCAGAGCGGCTTTTCGAGGACGCGCACCCCTCGGCCCCACCCACTGATGAACGATTTGGGACTAGCGAGTTCTGACCCGCCGCCATAGTGTGACCGGGAGTATCGGCGGCAAAGGATCCAAGACATGTCACTTGAGGTTGTGTACGGCGAGAGCCGGAATCGAACGATTGCCCAAGCGTTGGTTGAGCAACTCCAACCGGTCGTTGGGGAGGGGACCGTCTATCTTGGCTATCCGGTGCTGGCGACCGCAGACGAGCGTGTTGAGGTAGACGCTCTCTTGGTGTGCAGAGCGCACGGACTAGTCGCGTTCCTTCTAGCCGATTCGGTGCCAACGTGCGACGAGGAGTGGAATAAGATCATCGCTGATCAGGATCGCCTGTTCGCGATCCTCGAGAGCCACCTCAGTCGCCACGAAGGCCTTCGGGAAGGACGGCGCGTGGCGATACGCCCCGAAACGGCCACAGTTTTCGCCAACACTCCACCCTCCAATGCACCAAGTGATTCAGAGGGGTTCTACGGTTCGATAGAGAAGGTTCGGGACTGGGTGAAGGATCTGCCCGCGATCTCTGCGGAGATTGAGACAAACCTACAGGCCGCGTTGCAGCGAGTCACGACCATCAAGCCGGCCAAGAAGCGAAGTGCGGTAACAAAGGACAATTCGCGGGGTGCCATCCTCAAGAAGATTGAGAGCGGCATCGCGAACCTCGATCGATGGCAAAAAGCTGCTGCGATCGAGAGCCCAGAAGGGCCACAGCGAATTCGCGGACTCGCCGGATCAGGCAAGACGGTCGTCCTAGCTCTGAAAGCCGCCTACTGGCACTCGCAACATCCCGACTGGCACATCGCTCTGACCTTCCACTCCCGCGCCCTGTACCAACAGATCAACGACTTGGTGACTCGATTCACGTTCGAGCACACGAACGATACGCCCGATGAGAGCCGGCTCCGAATTATTCACTCATGGGGGTCGAGCGCCCGGGCCGGTGCGTACAGTTTGATCGCGTCGGCGCTTGGTGAGCCTGCGAGGAACTGGTCGTACGCGAGGGGCAAGTACGGGATGGACGGGGCATTCGCAGGTGCATGCCGCGAACTTCTCGAAGTCGCCCGCTCACATGACGTTCGACCGATATTCGACGCAGTGCTGATCGACGAAGCGCAGGATCTGCCAGCGGAGTTCTTCCAGCTCGTGTACCTGTTTACCAAAGACCCGAAGCGGATTGTCTGGGGTTACGACGAACTGCAGAAGCTCTCAGAGACAGCCATGCCCACCACCGACGAGTTGTTTGGGACTGGTCCAAACGGCGAGAACTTGATCAGCCTCGCTTCAGCCGATGGAGAACCTCGGCGCGACATCGTCCTCCCGGTCTGCTACCGAAACACTCCGTGGGCGCTGGCGACTGCGCATGCGCTTGGAGTCGGTGTCTATCGCGATGAAGGACTGCTTCAACACCCCGACGAGCCAACCCTCTGGCGTGAGGTCGGCTACAACGTCGTGCATGGGCACCTGTCTTGGGGTTCGCCAGCGACATTGGAGCGTTCGGACACGAGCTACCCATCGTATTTCTCAGAGCTGCTTGAAGCGCCGGACTCGATCGCGGTCTGGTCGTTCTCGACCCGGGACGAGCACGACGCACGGATCGCGAGCGAGATTGAGCGTAACTTGTCGCAAGACGAACTTGAGCCCGACGACATCCTCATCGTTCTTCCTGACTCCTACACGGCGAAGTCCCGCGCTCCGCGCCTGATGCGGCATCTCAGCCGTCGAGGTGTCCAGTCACACCTTGTAGGAGTCAACACAAGCGCTGACGTGGTGTTCCAGCCTGACTCCGTCGCAATAGCTCACATATACCGCGCCAAGGGCAACGAGGCACCGATGGTTTACGCGGTCGATAGCCAGCACGCGGCTGAGCAGTTCAACGTAGTCACAAGGAGAAACAGCCTCTTCACGGCCATCACGCGAAGCCGCGCCTGGGTCCGTATCACCGGGTGGGGAGCGCAGATGGATCCGATAGTGCAAGAGGTTAAGACCGTCTGCTCCAAGGGCTATAAGCTTGAGTTCACTATTCCGACGAGTAGCAAGTTGGCGGAGCTGCGACACCTTCATCGTGATCGACCACAGGGTGTCGAGGAATCACTGCGTAAAGCGACCGAGGGCCTCTCCGTGTTCCTTGAGGCTTATGAGCGGGGAGAACTGGATCTCCTCGATCTGCCGCCAGCACTACGTACCAAACTAGTCCACAGCCTCAAGTCCGACATCGCAAATGGCGACCGTTAGGGTTATCCGAGACCAGATTCGCAACGCGCTTGACTATCTGCGTGACGCGGAACTGGCGCTGTTCGCGACTGAGGTCTCGATGGGACTGGATGTGGTGTCGTGGCACCCTCTCCATCGCGACGGCGCTCTCATTGAGAGCTTTGAGCACCCGACGATCGACCAGTACGTGACCTGGCTCACGAACGGTGACTATTCGGCCCTGCTCTATGACGGCAGCCTCATCCAGCTCTCTTACACGGTGGAAGACGGCGAGGTCACGCGGCATCGTCTCTCCTACTTCCCGTGCCCGTACATCCTTGACCACGCTATGCTCAGGGAAGGGCAGCCACTGGCCGACATCGTCGACCTCTACCGAGATTCCGACGCAGTCTTACGCTCACCGATTCGCTTTGACTTCGACAGCGAAACCTCAGCCCAAGGGCACCCTGCGAGCCACTTTACGATCAACAGCGTCGATTGTCGGATCGCTTGCGTTGCACCGCTTCACGTCATGCGGTTTCTCGACTTCGTCTTCCGCCACTTTCACGCGCCCCTCCACGCCGCTCACCGTACGTTCTTCGCGACAGCACATGCCCTTCACATAGGTCCGGGTTCGCTGGCAGACAATGACCGCAAACAGATTCACTTCGCATGGGATCTTCACGCAACCGCGACGGGCGGAGCGATAGCAAGATAGACGCGATCTCTGAGAATTGGATGAAGCTATCCTGGAGCTTCGCGTTTTAGGTCGGAGTGAGGGTTTCGAGGAGGGCCCGGAAACATAACCCCACGGGAGTCTATAGCAAGGTCTGCTGATTGATACGTGCGGAAGCTGTCGCTGCCGTTGCGATCAGGTTTGGCCAGGCGGCGATGAGGGCGTTGTAGGCGCCGGCTTCGGTGGCCCAGCCCTTGTCGTTGGCCTTCTGGTACAACACATAAGCGAGCTGGCGGGCCCTGTCGGCATATCCGCCGAGTCGACGGAACAGTTCCGCGGCTTCTGACTCTGACCTCTCCAGAGCAGCAACGAGATATTGCAACGCCTCCCAGACGGTAAGGCGGGGATCGTCCACCGGCGACCAGTCGTCGGCCAGTTCGCCGCGCTCGAAAAGACGGAACTCGCCTTGGCGCGCCTCACCGATACCGGAATCTCTGATACCCCCCAGCGACGTGTTCTTCGCCCGAGCGACGCTGTCCGCATCTCCTGACGGGCCGGGGTTGTAGCCGTGTTGTGCGAACCAACTCAACGCGAACCGTGTGTCGCGGTCGAGTTCCGCTTCTTCACCGTCAAGTATCTCACCAAGCACATCGTTGATGATCCGCAACGCCACCGACACCGACATCGACGACCCGTCAGCCTCCACCACCTTGGCATACCGAGAGAACACCTTGATCCCCGGCCCGATAGTGGACTGAGCCATGTCCACCGGGGCGATATTACCCGACTGCAACAACCGCACCGCCTCCGGCAGTTCACTACGAAGCGCCCCCATGAACTCACCACGAGTCGCCAGCGAGGCCGACACCGCCCGGGGACGACACGCCAACACGATCGACGACGCCAACGCGTTGGCAGCTTGTGCGGTTAATCGGCTCTTGTTCTCGGTCCTTAGGGGCCAAGTAGCGTTGACTTGCAGACCCGCATCCAGAACAGCTTGCAAGAACGTGTCCCAACCAGTGGTGCGGACCTGGCCATCTTTGGTCTCGGTCGCCTTATAGGCGTAGTAGATCGTTGCTGGCACATCGTGCGGGTGGCTCTCTGCGACCTGCGCCATGAACTCGGCCATACCCGACTCGAAATGCTCCTCCGCTTCCTCCCTCGAGCCAGCGCGGTAACGGTTCGCGATCAACTCCTCAGCCTTCGGGGTCAGCAACGTCGAACACTCGACCGGCCACACATCACCAGCATTCCGCCGCAACCACACATAGAAGAAATCCGACAGGTCCGCATAGGAAATGTTGTCGTAATACGGCGGATCAGTCGAGATCACAGCACCCGAACATTCCTGGACTCTTGCTCGCGCATCCCGTTGAGTTACTTCCGCCTCAGTACCGAGTACTAGTCCGAGACTGAGCAGACCCTTGACCGTCCCACCAAGACACACACCAAATGAACCAGAACTTGAGCTAAACGGATTTGCCTCCGCGTAGTCCCAGACCATTGGAATAGCCTGCCGACCGAACAGCTGTCTTGGGCATTGGGCAACTGGTTCCCACCGAACTAGCGAATTGCCCAAATCGGCGCACTTGTCGATTGCGAACGCGAGGTAGGTCACGATGGCGTCCGCGTACGCCGGCGCTCCTCGCCCGCCGTCGCGCAACCGCATCCCATCATCAGACAAACCAGCCGCGACGGCATCCGCCAGAATCCGTTCTTGAACCTCACCCAGCAGATCCGAAAACGTCGTCAACGCCACCAACTGCCGCCCCGAGAACAACTCCTCCAACCTCCCCATGCCATACGCCGGAGTCTGAAAGTTGCGGTGTTTCGTCGGCATAGCACCAAACGAAACCTCAGGAGCGTCACACGCACCCTCAACATCTTCGTCTGTAGGAGCCAAATACACTCTTCCCGGTTGGCCCTCAGCAACAACCGCGACCAACTGCTGGCTCATACGGCCAGCCAAGCCCTCGGCCCTCACATATGCCAACGACATAGCCGAGCCCGTAGCAATGCATGTTCCACCGCCCCTACCAACCGTCCGTTCGACTGTGGGTTCGCCGCCTTCGCGGATCTCGTAGCTGATCGTCTGGGCATCCCGGTCGATGATGGGCTCGATCCACACCTTGGGCTTGCCGGGTTTGTTGGCGAGCGTCCACGATGCCACCAAAGGTACGTGGCCCGACCAAGACGGATCCGGCGACTCGACAGTCCGCGCCCAGATCCAGGCGATAGGCGTGAGCTGTTCCCCGTCGGGGCCTGTCGCGTCGGGATACAGATGCCCGATCCGGCGTTTCGCTTCGTCGCGCATCCACTGGCCGTAGGCTTCCACATCGGCCGCCAGTCCCTGCGCCCGCTCCCAAGTGGTCAGAGTCTTCTCGATGCTCGGATGGACCGGCACCATCCCCGCGAACCGCGGCGGAATCTCGATCATCGCCTTGTTGATCAACACCGCCACCGGGTTCAAATCCCCGGCAAGCGCGGTGAGTCCAAGCCGCTGCGCCTCCAACGGAATCGCCCCACCCCCAGCAAATGGATCAAGGATCGGCGGCGGCCCGTCTGGAAAACACCGGTCGATCTCAGCCTTCGCCTCCGCCAGCACCTCAGGATCGTTGGAGTTCTCCCACACCACCAACCGTTCAAGGATCCCGAACAACCGCTGCCGCTCCGTTTCCTGCTCCGCCAGCGTCAACGACTCATCGCCCGACGGGTCATCCACCAACGAGGCCCAGATCACCGCCCGAGTAGCAGCCAACGGCCGACGAGCCCACCAAAGATGCAACGTCGAAGGATGCCCATGCCGAATCGACTTCTCCCTCGCCGCCGCCTCGTTGATCGCAACCAACGGCAACGCCACCTCAATCAGCTTCGGTCTGTCGCCAGTCACGGCCGTTTACGCTACCTCGTGTCGATCACCTTCCCTTGAGAATCGGAGACAGCACATGGCAAACGCCAACTACCGAGACGCTAGGTGGGCGGCCTCCATCGGTGGTTGCGCCGCCGGTTCCGTGGGCAACACCGCGGTTGTCGCGTCGTCGGGGTGTTGGCGCAAGTGATTACCGCACTTCAATGCGTCGCTCTGCGGCTAGCATGAGGTCGGCTTCGGTGTATTCGATGGCCCTGACACCGACTTGTTGTTCTTCGAGGCGAACGAGGACCCCCTCAACGTCGTTAAGTTCGGCGGATGCCTGAGCGAAGCCCGCTACGCAATCCCAGCTATGTGTGGTTGCTAGCACCTGTACGTTGTTTCGTTGCGCGGTCCTGAGAACCATGCTCCAGAAATCCTTCTGGGCCGAATGGTGTATCCCAGAAATCAGCGATGAAATCTGGGCCGTAGTCTTCGTCAAAGGCGTTCACGAACTCTTCGCGTTGGCGCAGCAACTCTTCCAGAAGTCTTGAACGGCCCCTCGCCGCGTAGACGCGCACTGCGTCAAGTACCGTGGTTTTGCCGACTCCGTTGCGTCCAGCGATCAGGTTGACGCGTCCCAGTCGGGGAATCTCGAGGTGTTCGATTCCGCGGAAATTGCTGATCGAAAGGTCGGGAAGGTGCAAGTGGTCGCTTGTGGATTCGTCAGACATGGGCACCGGTCGCTCGGGCAGGGTGTTGGATTTCGCAAGGATCCTGTTGACGCGAGAACGCTAGCAGGTCTGGCTCCGGTTCTGATGCGGCGAATCGCCTGGGTCACTCGAACTCGCCAACAGTGTGCGATTCGGGCTATCGTGGGACGAGTCTCGGGAGGAGCGTTTCATGTTCGACGGAAACTGGCGCACGGCCGTTGACCGCAGCCTCACCCCGATTGGCCACAGCTTGCGGCGCACCGGCGTGACCCCAGACCTCATAACCGTCGTCGGGATCGTCACCGCGACCGCCGCGGCAGCGACGATCGGTGCTGGCTACCTGCGGATCGGCCTGCTCTTCTTGCTGATCGCCGGGATCTCCGACACGCTCGACGGGGCCGTGGCCCGCGCCGCCGACTCGGGATCCGGCAGGGGCGCCTATTTCGACTCGGTCTCGGACCGGTTGGCCGATGCCCTGCTGTTCGGCGGCGTCGCTTGGCATCTCGCCGGCACCGAGCCGGGCCGGATCATGATGCTGCCGGTGGCCGTCATGGCGGCGGCTAGTTTCGTTTCGTACCAGCGGGCCAAGGCCGAGTCGCTCGGCTATGACGCCAAGGGCGGGATCATGGAGCGCGCCGAGCGCATCATCATGCTCGCGCTGGCGCTGCTGTTCCCCGAGATACTGATACCGGTCCTGTGGATCATGCTCGCACTCACCACGGTGACCGCTGTGCAGCGATTCGTCAAAGTATGGCGCCAAGCGTCGACAGACAGGCCGCTTCCGGCCCCCCGCCCTCGTCGCCGGCTCCGTCAGCGCCCGGGGGGACGCAGCGAGTCGGCCTGGGCCCAGCGGATGCGGGAACGTCGGACGCTGCGCGAAGGCTGAGCGTGGCATCGGTCTCCGCCTACCGGGCGGGGTCTCTGCTGGCCCGCCGCGTACCCGTCGTTGTCCAGAACGCGGCCGCGCGTGCCGTCGCCGCCTCCTCCGCGGTCGGCGCCGGGCAGAAGCGCCTGGTCGCGGCCCGCAACCTCGAACGGGTGCTGGGACGCAGCATGTCAGCAACCGAGCGGCGCCGCCGGGTGGCTAAGACGTTCGAGTGGTATGCCCGCTACTACGCCGAGAGCTTCCGTCTGCCGAGTGTCCCGGTCACCGAGATCGATCAGCGGTTCGGCTACGAGGGGTTCGGTGAGATCGCCGCGGCGGTGGAGCGCGGCCAAGGGCCGATCCTGGCCCTGCCCCACCTCGGTACTTGGGAATGGGCGGCGTGGTGGCTCGCTCTGGTGCCGAAATTCCAGGTCACCGCAGTAGTCGAACCGCTGGAGCCTCCCGAAGTGTTCGAGTGGTTCAGGGGCTTTCGCGAGGGCCTGGGCATGAGCATCGTGCCTCTGGGGCCCGACGCCGCAAGATCCAGCATTCAGGCGCTGAAGCAGGGCCGGGTGCTGTGCCTGCTGGCAGACCGAGACATACAGGGCAACGGCGTTGCAGTGGAGTTCTTCGGCGAGCGGACCACGCTTCCGGCGGGCCCGGCGACCCTGGCCCTGCGCACCGGGTCGCCATTGATCCCCTCGGCGGTGTACTGGCGCGGCAACACTCGCCATGCCGTGTCGACCGCGCCGCTCGACACCACACGGCGCGGCAAGCTCCGCCAAGATGTCGCCCGGCTTACCCAAGACCTGGCACGAGACTTCGAGTATCTGATCTCGCAGGCGCCGGAGCAGTGGCACATGCTGTCGCCGAACTGGCCGAGCGACTATGAGGCGCTGAACCTGCCGCTGCCCGAGCACCTGCGCGGCCTCTGATGCGCATCGGCTTGATATGTCCCTACAGCCTGACGATGCCCGGCGGGGTCCAGTCGCAGGTGTTGGCGCTGGCGAGAGCGTTGCGGAGGCGCAGCCACGCGGTGCGGGTGCTCGCGCCCTGCGACGGCCCGCCCCCCGACGCAGGCGTGACCCCCCTCGGCCTGAGCCTGCCAGCGTCGACCAACGGGTCGGTTGCCCCGGTGGCGCCGGACCCGTCAGCGCAGCTCCGCGTCATCCGCGCCATGCGCGACGAGGCGTTCGACGTGATCCACCTGCACGAACCGCTCGCGCCGGGGCCCACTACGACGGCGCTGCTGACCCGGCCAGCACCGCTGATCGGGACCTTCCATGCTGCGGGCCGGTCGTTGTCGTATGAATTGATGCCCAAGGCAGTCCGTTACCTCGCCGCCCGCCTCGATGATCGTGTAGCGGTCTCTGAAGATGCCCGCGAACTGGCGATGCGCCACCTCGGCGGAGAGTACGGCATGCTCTTCAACGGGGTGGAGGTGAGCCGTTACCGCCAGAGCCCGGCCCACGCATCGGGTTCGCCGACTGTGCTGTTCGTCGGCCGCCACGAAGAGCGCAAGGGACTGCAGGTCCTGCTCGAGGCGGTGAAGCTGCTTCCGGCCGACATCCGGGTCTGGATCGCTGGCAGCGGGCCGGAGACGCAGCGGCTCAAGTCGGCCTACGGCGGCGACCCGAGGCTCGAATGGCTGGGCCCGATCGACGAGGCCGACAAGACGGCTCGACTGCGCGGCGCCGACGTCTTCTGCGCGCCCTCGCTGTTCGGTGAGTCGTTCGGGATCGTCCTTCTGGAGGCGATGGCTGCGGGCACTCCGGTAGTCGCGTCCGATATCGGCGGTTACGCCAACGCGTCGAGGCAGGGCCGCGATGCCTTGTTGTTCCCGGCTGGAGACCACCGGGCGTTGGCAGAGGCGGTCGGCGGCTTGCTGGCGGACCGCCGCAAAGCAGCCGAGCTCGTCGTGTCGGGAAACGACAGGGCCGACGAGTTCTCCATGGACCGCCTCGCGGAGCTGTATCTGCAGCGTTACCGGGCACTGCTGCGTTGACCGGGCGCTGAGACTGCCTGAGCGCCGATATTCTGGACCGACGACGAATCGACTCGCGGCCGAACCACCGCGGACCACAGATCTTGCGGAGAGCACCTCTATGCCCACAGCGGCACCCCGATCGGTTTTACTCATCCCGGCATTCGCGGTCGGGCTGCTCGCCGCGTCGCTGGTGGCGCTGCTGTCGCCGTTCGGCCCGAGGATCGTCGTCGCCGCGGTCGTCGGCGCAGCGGTCGCCGGCGCATCTGCGGTCGCGCTCGACAGGCGCGCGCCCGCCGCGGTTCTGCGGGCCATCTCCGCGACTCCGCTTCGGCCGGGGACGCAGCCGCGCCTAGAGAGCCTGGTCGCGAGCTTGTGCGCAAGCCACGGGATCGCCGAGCCTCAACTGCATGTGGTCGATTCTTGCGCCCCCGACTCCGCGGTCGTTGCACGGCCCGGTGAGACTCATCTGGTGGTCACGACGGGGGCGTTGCAGAAGCTGGACCGACTGCAGCTCGAAGTGGTGGTGGCACGGCAACTGGCCCAGTTCAGCTCCGGCGTGCATGCCGCCACGACCCTGGCCTCGGTGGGGCCCCTGCTCGGCCCGTTGGCAGAGACGGTGCGTCGAGCGCAGCTTGATGCTCAGCGAGTGGTGCTCACCGACGTCCAAGGGGTGCGGATGACCCGGTATCCTCCGGCGCTCGTCGGGGCGTTCGAGCAGGCCGCTGAGGGAAGCGGCGTGGCTTGCACCCGCACCACCCGGCATCTGTGGATGATCGGGCCGCTCGATGCCGACCCGGGGGTGCAGCCCCGGCTGCAGGATCGTATCGACGCCCTGAGGGAGCTTTGATGCGGACGCTGCTGCTGGCCGCGGTCGCGCTGTCGGTGCTGCTGGTCGCGGCGTGTCTTGACGGCGGGAGCCGGATCGAGGCCAATGGACCCGCAGCGGAGCCGGAGCCGGAGCCGGTCTTCCCGTCGGCTTCGGTGAGCGCCGGCACCGCCGCGGCCCCCGAGCTTCGGACCAGCACGACGACCCTGGTGGAGGGCCCCCTCGCCCCCTTCACCGGGCTGCCCGCGGCCGATGCCGCGGCTGCTCGTGGGCCTGCGGTCGCGGTCAAGGTCGGCAACAACAATGATCAGTCCCGGCCACAGGTGGGGCTCGCTGAGGCCGACATCGTCTTTGAGGAACTGATCGAAGGGCTCAAGACTCGCTTCTTGGCGGTGTTCCAGTCGCAGACGCCTCCTGAGGTAGGGCCGGTCCGTTCGGCCAGAACCACCGACGTCGACCTGTTGGCCGGGCTCGGAGCGCCGGCGCTGGCGTTCTCCGGTGCCAACACCGTGACACTGGGTGAACTGCGTGAGGCGGTGAACCGGGGTGTGTTCGTGGACGCGGGCGCGCTGCGCCTGCTGGACCCGTACTCCCGTCTGAACTCGCGCAGCGCGCCTTACAACCTCTGGGTAGACATGGAGATGATCGAGTCTCTCGGCGCCGGTGTGCCCGCGCCGATCGTGGTCCACGGTGAGCTTCCCGAGGGTGCCGGTTCTGCGGTCGGGGGTGTGGAGGTCGCCTACGAAGCCAGTTTCGGGCGGCGGGTCAGCCATCTGTGGGACCCGGCGACCGCCGGCTGGGTGCGGGTGCAGGACGGAACTCTCCACACCGTCTTGCGAGACGGCGCCGAGGTGGAAGTCGCGCCCGCCAATGTGGTCGTCGTGCAGATCGTTTACGGCGTCTCGCCGGCCGACCCGGCTTCGCCCGAGGCCAAGTCCTTCAACACCGGTCCAGTCCAGGTCTTCACGCGGGGGCGCGTCGTGGAGGGCACTTGGAGCAGGTCCGTCGAGTCGCCCGCCTGGGACCTCAGGGGTGCCGACGGAGGCGCAATCGCGCTGGCACCCGGCACCACCTGGTTCATTCTCGCTGCGGCCGACGGTTCGAGTTTCTCCCGAGCCCGCATCACTGCACTCGATACTGACGACGCAGCAGCGGTTCTCGAAGCTGCCCGCGCGGACGCGGCGCTCAAAGGTTGAGGGCCTTGCCCAGCAGTTCGGCGTGCTCCTGGGCGTGGACCTTGGCGCTGCCACACGCTGGGCTGCCGGACTCGACACGGCTGACCCGGCGAATCGAGTGCGTCTGTTCGTGCGCTTCGTACAGGCGCCCCTTGATGGCGTTCCACGGGCCCATGTTCTCGGGTTCTTCTTGAAGCCAGACAAGCTCTGTGGCCGCCCAGTAGCGGGCCAGTTGCGCGGCGATGGCATCATAGGGCCAGGGATAGAGCTGTTCGACCCTCACGATCGCCACCGGTGCCCCCGTGCGGTCGCGCTGCGCCAGGGCGTCGACCGCGACCTTGCCGCTGGCCAGGACCACCCGTCTCACCGACGCGGGGTCGGGTTCGCCGGGATCCTTGAGAACCTCCTCGAACGTTCCCGACAACAGGTGCCCCACCGGCGAGCGCGAGGCCCGTGCCCGCAGCAGCGACTTGGGCGTGAACACGATCAGCGGCACCCGCACGTTCAGCAGCGTCTGACGGCGCAGCAGATGGAAGAACTGGGCGGCCGTGGTGGCGTTGCAGATCTGCATGTTGTCCTCTGCGGCGAGCAGCAGGTAACGCTCGACACGGGCCGAGGAGTGCTCGGGCCCCTGTCCCTCGAGGCCGTGGGGCAACAACATGACCAGACCGGTCTCCTCGTTCCACTTGTCCTTGGCGGCCACAATGAACTGGTCGATGATGATCTGGGCGCCGTTGGCGAAATCGCCGAACTGCGCCTCCCACATCACCAGCGCCTCGCGGTTGGCGATCGAGTATCCGTACTCGAAGCCCAGAGCCGCATACTCCGAGAGCAGCGAGTCGTAGATCCACAGTCGCGTGTCTCCGGAGGCGAGGGTCGCCAACGGCACGTACTCGGCGCTGGTCTGGTAGTCGACCAGTGTCGAGTGACGGTGGCTGAAGGTGCCGCGGCGGGTGTCCTGGCCCGCGAGCCGGATGCTGTTGCCCTCCAGCAGCAGCGAGCCGAGGGCCATCGCTTCGGCCAACGCCCAGTCGACCTCGCCGGCTGAGAACATCTCGTCGCGCTTCTCGAACTGCACGGCGAGCTTGGGGTGGAGCGTGAACCCGTCGGGCATGATCGACAGCGCCCGGTAGATCCGCTGCACGCTGACGTGGTCTATGGAGGTTCGCACATGGGGCAGGACGCCGACGGGCTGCGGTGGGTGCGCGGCGCGCGCGTCGGGGTCGGTGGCCATCCCGCGTGTCTCGTCGAGCGCCGACTGCAGGCGTGCTCGGAAGTCCGCTAGGGCCTCCTCGGCCTGCGTCGGGGTCAGGTCACCGCGCTTGGTGAGCGCCTCGGTGAAGTGGGCCCGCACCGAGGGCCGGGCATCGACCCGGCGATACATCTCCGGGAGTGTGTAGCTGGGGTCGTCGCCCTCGTTGTGTCCGTGGCGCCGGTAGCAGATCATGTCGATCACGACATCTTTGTTGAACCGCTGACGGTAGGCGAACGCCAGGCGGGCCACGCGCACGCAGGCTTCGGGGTCGTCGCCGTTGACATGGAAGATCGGTGCCTGGATCATCTTGGCCACGTCTGTGGAGTACTCCGAGGAGCGGGCCACGTCCGGCGTGGTTGTGAAGCCGAGTTGGTTGTTGATGATCACATGGATCGTGCCGCCCACCCGGTATCCCTGAATCTGCGAGAGGTTGAGGGTCTCGGCGACCACCCCCTGCCCCGCGAAGGCTGCGTCGCCGTGGATCAGCAGCGGCAGGACCGGGAACCTGCCGTATCCGCTCTCGGGGTCGATCAGGTCCATCTGCGCCCGAGCCATCCCCACCACGACCGGATCGACGGCTTCGAGGTGGCTCGGGTTGGCGGCCAGCTCCAGGGGGAGCTCGTTGCCGTTGCGGCTCACGAAGACCCCCTTCTGGCCGAGGTGGTACTTGACATCGCCGGACCCCTGGGTCATCTGCTCGATGTCGCCCCCCTCGAACTCAATGAAGAGCTCCTTGTAGGTCTTGCCGACGATGTTGACCAGCACGTTCAGGCGGCCCCGGTGCGCCATGCCCATCACCGCGCCGGCCATGCGGCTGTCTGCCGCAGCGCCGAGCACCCCATCGACGAGCGGGATCGTGCTCTCGGCCCCCTCGATGCCGAACCGCTTCTGACCCAGGTATTTCGTGCCGAGGAACGTCTCAAGTGCTTCGGCGGCGTTGAGCCGGCTGAGGATGTGACGCTGCTCGTCGGGCTCGATGTGGGAGTCTGCCCCCTCGAGCTGCTCCTGCATCCAGCGCTTCTCCACCGGGTCCTGGATGTGCATGTACTCGACGCCGACCGTTCGGCAGTAGGCATCGCGCAACACGCCGAGCAGGTCGCCCAGAGCCATCTTCGGGGTGTCGCCGACCATCGCATAGATGCCCGTGTCGGTGCCGGTGAGGAACTCGCGGTCGAGGTCCCAGATGGTGAGCCCGTAGGTCGCCGGGTCGAGCTCGGCGTGCATCTTGGGCTCTTTGACCTGCAGCGGGTCGAGGTCGGCGATGAGGTGGCCGCGGACCCGGTACATGTTGATCAGTTGGTTGACCTTGGCCTGCTTCTCGAGCAGTGACCCCTCGCGGTCGACCGGATTGACATCGCGGCGCCATTGGACCGCCTCGTAGGGAACTTCCAGCGACTGGAAGACCTTGACGTAGAAGTCGTCGCTGCCGAGCAGC
Organism: Acidimicrobiia bacterium; assembly: GCA_024421085.1. GTDB lineage: Bacteria > Actinomycetota > Acidimicrobiia > Acidimicrobiales > Aldehydirespiratoraceae > VXYK01. The sequence continues at coordinate 15,887 of JAHQYN010000003.1, read as the reverse complement.
AGGTCATGGACCTTGCGCAGGAACATCCCGGACTCGGCGCCCTGGATGATCCGATGGTCGTAGGTGGAGGTGATCGTGACGACCTTCGAGAGCCCGAGATCGGCCAGAGTGGCGGGATCCGCGGCTTCGAAGCCGGTGGGGTAGGCGATCGTGCCGACCCCGACGATGAGGCCCTGGCCCGGCATCAGCCTGGGCACGGACTGCAGCGTGCCGATGGTGCCCGGGTTGGTGAGGGTGACGGTCGTGCCGGTGAGGTCGTCGGGGCTTAACTCGTTGTTGCGGACACGGCGGATCGTGTCTTCGTAGCGGTTGGCGAACTCCCGGAAGTTGAGGGTGTCGGCCTGCTTGATGCAGGGGACCATGAGCGTGCGGGAGCCGTCTGACTTGGCGATGTCGACTGCGACGCCGAGAGCCACATGCGGGTTGCGCACCAGTGTGGGGCCCCCGTCGGGGCCCTCACTGAACGAGTTGTTCATGACCGGCATCTCATCGGCGATCGCCCGCACGACCGCGTAGCCGATGAGGTGCGTGAAGGAGACCTTGTCGGACATCTTGCGTCCGAGGTAGCCGTTGATGATCTTGCGGTTGACTTCGAGGAGCTTCGCCGGGACCTCCCGGAAACTGGTGGCCGTGGGCACGCCGAGCGACGCTTCCATGTTGGCCACGATGCGCGCCCCGCTGCCCCTGATCGGAGCTGTGCCGGTTCCGGGCGCAACCGGAGCCGCCGCAGTCGGTTGACGCGGCGGGACTGTGCCGGTTCCGGGCGCAACCGGAGCCGCGGCAGTCGGGGGAAGGGGGGGGGGGGGGCGCGGGCCTGTGCCGGTTCCGGGGGGGGCCGGAGCCGCCGCAGGTGGTTGACGCGGCGGGACTGTGCCGGTTCCAGGCGGGGCCGGAGCCGCCGCAGGTGGTTGACGGGGCGGGTGCGGGTCGGCGGTGATGCTGCGGGCGGTGGTTTCTATCAGGGTGGAGGCTGAGGTCGTCGCAGCGGTACGGGTTCCGTTCTCGCCGTCGAAAATCACCCGCCACTCGTGGTCCACCGAAGCCGGGTCTGCGTTCCAACGCGCCCGCATCTCGTCGATCAGCCAGTCGTTGGGACCGTGCTGTTCAGAGGCGTCGGTTGCCGTCACGCCGCCATTGTAGGCACACGCCGCAAGCCGCATGTCTCCTCAGCCAAGACCGGTGCGCCGAACCCTGCGGCACCGGCCCCCGACATTGGTGCGGATGTAGGTGGTTGGAAGGGCAGCCAAGACCGGTGCGCCGAACCCTGCGGCACCGGACCGGCAGCGTCTCCGCAGCGCCCGAAGCAGACTCGCCGAGCGCCGCGTGCCGCGTCCGGCCGCTGGGCCACCGCGGACGCGCCGGAACTCGAAGGATCCAGGGAATCGGTGCTCCTCGGGAACCGGACGGTGTCACACGGTCGTCCTATGGTGGAGTCACCTAGAGAGGCATTTCCATGATGACGAAACGTCGGCGCTGGCTGTTCCTCGGGATCGTGCTGTTGCTGTTGACCGCGGCGCTGTGCGCCGCGGCACTCTCAAGAAACCGTGAACCGACGGAGGCGGCCGATCTCGATCAAGACAGCACGACGGAGCCGATCGTCGCCAACAATTCCGGGCTGGCCGCCGTGGGCTCAGACGCCGCTGACCGACCGAGTGCGCTGACCGTCAGCTTGAGCGAGGGTTCGGCCACCGCTGCTGAAACCTTTGCCTTGGTCGACCGGGTGGTCGGCCGCACGCTCACGGAGGCGGAGATCACCGCGGTGACTGACCGACTGCCGGAGTGGGACGCCGGCGCTGATCGCAACGCAGATGCCTTCAACTTGCCGGCGGAGTCGCTTCGCAGGCCCCGCGTCGGCGACACGGTCGGCAATCCGTTCCCCACCGATTCCGACGTCGACGCCCCCGCAGTCGAGGCGGGGCCCCTGGAAGTGCTGCGGGTGCAGCCCGACGGTGAAGTGGGGCTGGCTCCGTTCATGAGCATCACCTTCAATCAGCCGATGGTGCCGCTGACCACGCTGGCCCAGATCGACACGACCGACGTTCCGGTGACGATGACTCCGCAGCCGCCGGGGCGGTGGCAGTGGATCGGCACCCGCACGCTCCGTTTCGAGCACGATCCGCAGGTCTTCGACCGCCTGCCGATGGCCACCTCCTATGTGGTCGAGGTTCCGGCCGCAACGACCTCGCAATCCGGCGGCGAACTGGCCGAGACCGTCCGCTTCGAGTTCGCGACGCCAGCGCCCGACATGTTGTCGTTCACCCCGCAGCACGATTCGCTCAAGCTTCAGCCTGTCTTTCTGGCCACCTTCGATCAGCGAGTCGACGCTGACTCGGTGCTGGAGACCATCACCTTGAGCGCCGGTGGCGCCGAACACGACCTGAGGCTCGCCACCGAAGCTGAGATCGAGGACGACGAGGAGATCAAGCGACGCGTCGCTGTGACCGTCGACGGCACCTGGGTCGCATTCAGGCCGGTGTCCGCGCTTGAACCCGATACCGACATCACCATCGAGGTCGGGCCGCATGTGCCTTCGGCCGAGGGAACTAAGACGTCCGCCGCCGCGGAGGTAGTGCAGGCCCGCACCTATTCAGCCCTGGCCGTCGACGAGACGAGCTGTTCGCGGCGGTATCCGTGCCAGCCCGGGAGTCGGCTCGGCATCTACTTCAACAATGTTCTCGACCCCGCAACACTCGATCTCGACGACCTGGAGATAACCCCCGAGCTTGCGGGCGCCCGAGCCTGGGTGGAATACAACTCGGTCAACATCGTCGGCCCGACGCAGGGAGACGCCGTCTATGAAGTGGTGATCCCGGCGACGCTCGCCGACGAGTTCGGTCAGGTGCTGGGTGAGGCTGTGACCGTCGAGTTCCATACCGACGACACCAGTCCGTTCATCAGCGCCCCAGGCCTGCGGCTCGTGACGCTCGACCCGCTTGTTGAACGCCAGACGGTCCCGGTGACGGTGCTGAACCATGACCGACTGCGGGTCCGGCTCTACGACGTGAGCCCGAGCGACTTCGAGTCGTTCGTCGATTTCTTCGAACGCATGGAACGATCCCGCAGCGGAGCACTGCCCGATGCGCCCTGGACGCTCGTCTCCGACGAGGTGGTCGATACCGGCGCTGTTTCCGACACAGTCACAGAGGTGCGCATCGATCTCGACGAGGCCCTCGACGGCGACCGAGGCCATGCGATCGCGATCATCGAGGGGGTCGGGCGCTTCGCGAACCTGACCCACCAAGACGACGAATACTGGTCCAACCGCCCGGTTGTCGTCTGGGTGCAGGACACCGACATCGGCGTCGACATGATCACCGACCATCAAGACGTGGTGGTGTGGACGACCGGCCTAAGCTCCGGCGAGCCCCTGGCAAACGTCGAAATCAACCTGCAGGGCAAGACCACGACCCTCACCACCGATGACGAGGGACTGGCACGGTCCTCGATCGGCAGCGAGTTCAACTGGATCGTCGCAACGCTCGGCGACGACCAGGCGATAAACCGGGCGAACGGTCAGGCCTGGTCCCTAACCGACCAGTTGATCTGGTACACCGCCGATGACCGCGGCACGTATCGCCCCGGCGAGACGCTCCGTCTGAAGGGTTGGGTCCGCAACCTCGAGCTGAGCGGCGATGGGGGGCTGAAATTGCTTCCCCCTCGACAACTGGTCAGCTATCGGGCCAGCGACCCTTTCGGCAACGAGCTCGGCGACGGCAGCGTCCGCCTCGACGAGCACGGCGGGTTCGACCTCACCGTCGAGTTGCCCGAGGGGGCGAACCTGGGCGAAGGGTTTATCGAGTTCCAGGGTCCGCAGAACCTCGACAACAGCTGGCACTACCACTCGTTCCAGATCCAGGAGTTCCGTCGGCCCGAGTTTGAAGTGGCCACTCGGCTCGAATCGGCCGGCCCGTACTTTGTCGGCGAACCCGCGACCGTGGCGGTCGACGCCAACTACTTCTCGGGCGGGCCTCTGCCGAACGCCGAGGTGTCGTGGTCGGTGACCACGCGCTCAGCGACCTACTCGCCGCCCAACTGGAGCGAGTTCACGTTCGGTGTGTGGACCCCGTGGTGGCACCACGATGCCTTCGGCGGCGGCGTTGACACCTACTGGGCAATCGACTACGGCTTCGACTACGGCTTCGGCGATGCCTGGACAGAACCTGTTCGTGAGACCTTCTCCGGCTTGACCGACGCCGCGGGCAGCCATTATCTGCGCATGGACTTCGAGGGCGACGGCGACCACCTCCCGACCACGGTCACCGCAGAGGCCGAAGTCGTCGATGTGAACCTGCAGCGGTGGGCATCGTTGACCGATGTGCTGGTGCATGCCGCGGACCTCTATGTCGGTGTTCGGTCGACCCGAACGTTCGTGCGGGAGGGCGACGGTCTTGAAATCGAAGCGGTCGTCACCGATCTCGACGGCGACCCGGTCGCCGACCGGTCCCTCGAGATGACCGCGTCTCGGCTCGTTGAGGAGTACGTCGACGGTGAATGGACCGAGGTGGCCGTCGACGCCGAAACCTGTGACGTGGTCTCGGCGGATGCGCCGGTCACATGCGAGTTCGAGGCTGCGGTCGGCGGTCGCTACCGCATCGACGCCAGGGTCGTCGACGACGCCGGGCGAACCAACCGCAGCGAATTGACCCGCTGGGTCACGGGAAGCCGCAGCGGCGTGCCGAGCCGCAACGTCACCTTGGAGAACGCCGACCTCGTCCCGGACGCTGAGACCTACGCGGCAGGCGACACCGCTGAGATCCTGGTCGATTCGCCCTTCAGTACCGGAACCGGCCTGCTGGTGATCGCCCACAACGAGATCATCGAACTGAGCACCTTCGAGATCACCGACCACGCGGCTGTGCTCGAGGTGCCGATCACCGACGATCATGTCCCGGCACTGACGGTACGGGTCGAGATCGTCGCGACGACAGAACGGACCGCCGACGACGGCACTGTTGTGGACGGCATCGCTTCTCGACCGGCCTATGCCGCCGGGGAGATCCGGCTCCGTGTGCCTCCCGCGCGGCGCGCGCTCGACGTCACGGTCACCCCGGAGGCGCCCAGCGTGAAACCGGGGGCTGCCACCAGCGTTACCGTGCAGGTGAACGATGCCGACGGCGAGCCGGTCGACAACGCCGACGTGCTGCTGGTCGTGGTTGACGAGGCGGTGCTGGCCCTTTCGGGTTACGAGCTCTTGGACCCGCTCGAGGTCTTCTACCGGTCGCTGGGCGTCTACCTGAGCGCGCAACGAGCACGGGGCAGCATTCTGTTGGAGAATCCGCAGGAGTTGCTTGCTGCGCTCGGTGGCGACGGTGAGATCCCCGTCACCACCACCGCCACGGCTTGGACCGCGGATTCATTCGACGAAGGCGACGATATGGCCGCGGAGTCGATGGCCGACGACTCTGGCGTTGCGGATTCTGCCCGGCGCACCAATCTCAGCGCGCAAGGCCTTCAGATCGAGGTGCGCTCCAACCTTGATGCTCTGGCCCTGTTCGACCCTGAAGTTGCGACCGACGCCGAGGGCTTGGCCACCGTCGAGTTCGAGATGCCCGACAACCTGACCCGCTACCGGGTGATGGCTGTAGCGGTCGACGGCGCGGAGCGCTTCGGTTCGACGGAGTCTTCGATCACCGCCCGCCTGCCGTTGCAGGTTCGGCCGTCCGCGCCCAGGTTCCTGAACTTCGGCGACCGGTTCGAACTGCCGATCGTGGTGCAGAACCAGACCGATTCGGCGACTGAGGTCGACGTGGTCGTGCAGGCGTCCAATCTGAATCTTGCTTCCAACTCCGACATTGAAGGCGACCCGGACCTCGGGGGGACCGCCGGGAAACGGATCACCGTGCCGGCCAACGACCGCGTCGAGGTTCGCTTCGGCGCAACGACGAGTTCTGTTGGCACCGCCCACTTCCGGGTCGCGGCCGTCTCGGCTGACAACGCCGACGCGCAGGAGGTCTCGTTGCCCGTTTACACGCCCGCCACCAGCGAGGCGTTCGCAACCTACGGGATTCTCGACTCCGGTGTCGTGGGCTATTCGCTCGCCGCGCCCCAAGATGTGTTCAGCCAGTTCGGAGGATTGGAGGTCAACACCTCCTCGACGGCGCTGCAGACCCTGACCGACGCGGTCCTGTACCTCGCTGAGTACCGCTACTCCTCCGCGGACGCCTACGCCAGCCGCATCCTCGCAATCTCCGCGTTGCGGGACGTGCTCGAAGCCTTCGACGCCGAGGGTCTGCCGAGCGCCGCTGAGCTCGACGCCACCATCCGCAGCGACATAGCCGAGTTGGCTGCGCTGCAACATGGTGACGGCGGTTTCGGTTGGTGGGCGCGCAAGGGGATCTCTTACCCGTACCCATCGATCCAGGCAATGCATGCGCTAATCACCGCTCAGAACGCGGGGTTCACCGTCGGTGCAGAACTGATGAGCAAGGGGCGCGGCTACCTGCGCGACATTGAGAGCCGGATCCCGTCCGACTACAGCAGGAAGTCGAAAGACATGCTGTCGGCCTACGCACTGCATGTCCGCGCTCTCGACGGTGACCAAGACACGCACAAGGCCCGCGCACTCTGGGACCGCACGGGGGCGGACCTCGAGTTGGACGCGTTGGCGTGGATCTGGCCGGTTGTCGGCGATGAAGAGACTGAAGCCGAGATCGAGCGGGTGTTCAACAATCGAGTCACCGAGACCGCGCAAGCGGCAACATTCACCACCGATTATGGCGAGGACGCTTACCTGATCCTGGCTTCGGACCGCCGGACCGACGGCATCGTGCTCGACGCCCTGATCACCATGGCCCCCGATTCAGACCTGATACCCAAGGTCGTGGCCGGGCTGCTGGCGAACCAGGTGAAGGGCCGTTGGAACAACGTTCAGGAGAACTCCTTCATCCTGGCAGCCCTCGACAGGTATTTCGAGACCTTCGAAGCGGTGGCGCCTGACTTCGTGGCCCGTGTCTGGCTCGGCGACCAGTACGTGGCAGAGCACGAATTCTCCGGTCGGAGCACCGACTTCGCCTCGACACTGGTCCCGATGGGGAACCTGATCGAGGCGGGTGACGCCGACCTGACCGTCCAGAATGACGGCGACGGCCGCCTCTACTACCGCCTCGGGCTTCGCTACGCACCCGCAGACCTCGATCTGGGCCCGCTCGACCGCGGCTTCGTGGTGCAGCGCAGCTATGAGGCCGTCGACGATCCCGACGACGTATGGGTCGACTCCGACGGCGCCGTCCATGTCGTGGCCGGCGCCGAGGTGCGAGTCACTCTGACGATGGTCAACGACAGCCGCCGCACCAACATGGTCCTGGTTGACCCGCTGCCCGCAGGGTTCGAGGCGTTGAACCCGGCCTTGACCGTGACCGGCGAAATCGAGCCGCCCCGTGCCGACGCAGCCGACTATTGGTGGCGTCGGACCTGGTATGACCATCAGAACCTGCGCGACGACCGGGCCGAGGCTTTCTCGGCACACCTGTGGGCCGGTACCCACGAATACAGCTACGTCGCCCGGGCGACCACTCCAGGAACCTTCGTGGCGCCCCCCGCCCGAGCCGAGGAGATCTACGCCCCAGAAGTGTTCGGCCGCTCAACCTCCGCCACCGTCATAGTCGAGGACGCGGCAACGATGTCTTGAACGAAGCGTGCCGTGCGCCGCTGTCACGCTCGCGCTTGTAGACTTCGACTCGTGCTTGTTGACTTCGACTCGGGTCTTCGCGCCCTCTGGAACCTCACCGGCACTGTGGTACCGCACCTCTGCTTCATCGCCTGACAGTGCTTCGAACCGCACCACCCCAGTTACGAATCGCTGTGCCACTCGCGCGGCACGTTTGGTGTATGGTCACCACCGGATCGTGTCGGTCCACTGTTTTTTCGCTCTGACTAGGTATTTCATCCTGCAGGACCACGATCCACCATGCTGTCACACCCGCCTGTCATGATGCGAGAAACAGATCGCTCGTTCCGTACGAGCCTCGGAGAGAACACGCTAGGAGCAGGATTATGGAAGCCACGGAAACCGTCCCTGACCAAATTCAACTAGCCGACCGGCTCAACAACCTGCACCATTTGCTCTACACACGGGGAGGCATCCGCCCCTCAAATGCGGCCGTAGAGGAGTTGTCGAAGCTTCTTCTCCTCAACATCGCAGCGCATCGCGACCCTCATACGAGCGTGGGTGGCAAGTGTCTAGCCGACCTTCTCGACCCAGATGCGGTCAGGGTCATGGCGGACCCCCAACCGTTGAAAGACGCCTTCGCGGTAGTCAACGCGTTGCCTGAACTGAGCGGTCAGGTACCCGGGGGCGGAACCCAGTCCATTTGGCCAAGAGACGAGCCCTTGCGCATCAGTCGTTGTGACGTTTTGGCCGAAGCCCTAGCCATACTACCTCACACAGGAATTGGTGCTGAACCCCCCCACGACATATTGGGAACCGCTTTTGACGTCTTCCTTCGTGGTCGATACGAGCACGCTGGAGGTCTCGGGACGTACCTCACGCCGGACTCTGTTGTGAAAGCAATGGTCCAGGTTGGTTTCGACCTGATCGACCCGCTGGATGCTGAGATGCCTTGGCCAGTCATGGGCGATCCGTGTTGCGGTAGCGGACGTTTCTTGATTGGTCTCATTGAGGAAGCTGTCTCCCGTAATCCAGATATTCACCGAGCGCAACTTCGGCAAGCGATCGTGGGCGCAGACCAATCAGCTGCGTCAGTCGCGATGGCCAGAGTCAACCTGCTCGCTTACGGAATGAGCTCCCCTGAAGTGTTCGCAGTCGAAGATTCCATTACGGAGGCTCCAATTGACAGCCTACGCGGGAAGATGCGCTTGATTCTCACGAATCCACCATTCGGAGAAGGAAAGTACGACTCACCATCTGGCATTACTAGAACAACTAATTTCTTTCGTGGTCTGCATTCCAAGCAACGTATCGACCCGTCCCTCGCATTTGTCGCCCGTTGTGTCGACCTCCTCGCTCCAAACGGCGTCGCTGGCATCATCCTCCCCGATGGAGTTGCGGATGGCCCTCACATGAGGGAAGTGCTACTCGAGGCAGACGGCCTGTTCGTGGAGGCAAGTGTCGAGGGAGTAATCAGCCTGCCGTCGGCGACGTTTGCTCCCGCGGGCACCACGGCCAAGACCAGCGTCCTGTTCCTCCGTAAGGGGGCGCGACAGTCGAACCAAGTCTTCCTTGCTCGTGCCGATCACGTGGGATACATCATGAAAAAGGGAGCCATAGCAGTTGATCCAAAAGGGAACGATCTCCCGAATATTGCCGATAACATAGGTCAGTTTCTCGAAGGTGGGTCGGAAAACAAGGGGAAGGTCGTCTCAGTTGATGGTGCCACACTCAAGAGAATCGATGCTGCCACCCTCGACCCCGAGGCCCTGATAGCCGAACAGCAACTCAAGGAAGCGGGAGGAGAGCCATTTGCCAAGGTGCTATTCTCAAAAAAGAGGCACCGCACAAGCACGCAAGAGTTGATCCCGTTCATATCGGTGCTCCATGTTGATGAGTTGGGAAACGTTGACTGGGTCAAGGCGAGTCGGTACCGGCCGACGACTCCGGGACTCATTGCTCGCGGCGGACAGATAATTGTGTCGCTCCTAAATCCAGCGAAGTTCCGGGCAACGGTCATCCCTAAAGATCTCGACCGAGTGCATTGTTCAGCTGAGTTTGGTATCTACGAGTCGACAATCGACCCGTACGCAACCTTGGCCTTGCTCCAACATCCGTTGGTTCGAGCACAGATCGCACCACTAGGTCGCGGCACCTCAAGTTCAAGGCGCCGAATTGATGCGAATGGGGTACTGGATTTGATCGCACCGCCATACCAGGAGGATTGGGTAGACAAAACAGGGCGTGTAGTACGGGATTCCCTTGAAGTGGTAGCAGAAGCTAAGTCTAGACTCAGCGTGGCGTACAACTCGTGACACGAACTCCCGTATTCAGCACCGCCGCAATGATTCCCAACTATTCGTAACTTATTTCGGCTCGCAACGTCTCAACCAGTGCATCAACGTCATGGGTCGGAAGTAGTTCCCGCAACGTATCAACGTTAGGGAGCAAATCCGCCGCACTCGTGAGACGACTTGGTCGAGCATTTGGCATCTTGAGCTAGAGTGCCCATGTTGTGATTCCAACGTGGTCGATCCACACCTGAGATGATTGCCGCACTCTTTACCTCGGATCCGTCCATGAGATCTAGGCCCTTACCCTTGAACCCCTGGCCCGGTTCGGCAAGCAGGATAGACGCCACATGTTGCGCAATGTAACCGGTATCCACCTGCGAAGACTGGCCGGTCAACGCTGCCCATTTCAACAGCGTACGCCATTGCTCAACGAAAAAGTCCACAAAAAGATCTTCAAGCAACTGGCGCCTGTCATCTGACGAAAGCTGCCGGAGCACTTTTCTGCGGAATTCAGCTGCTCGACGTAGTGCGTCTTCGACTTCAGGTTTCATCGTAGCCAACTATCGAATGATCGGATACAAGTATTAGTCAGTGTTGTAGGGATGCGCCGACCGCCGATCCTTGAATGGCAAGATTGATCTCGTTGGGCAGCACGGACATCGAATTTCATTCGCAGGTGGCGGTTCTGTGACCAATGCGCCATGACCTGTCGAGTCAGGCTATTACCTGCCCCTTCCAGTCGCGCCATGAGCGACTGGGTGTCCCCAGGCTGCGGCGTTTGTTCAAGGTCTAGTCCCGCCAGCTCTATGAGGCCGAGCAAGGGGTAATCAGAATCCAGGAGGGTCCCTTGATCTCTACGGTCTCGGATTGCTTCGAGATTGTCTCTGCACTCGCACATCTTGTAGTTGCATTACTCCTCCACTTGGTGATATGGCCGCCCCACCTTACCGGGGGACGTTGCGAAGTAGCGCTAGCGTAGGTGTCGGTTCGCGCTGCTAGCCCAGAATTGAGTCGGCGACGCGGTCCTCGCAGGTCTGTCTGTCCCACCAGCTCAGTTGCAGTTGCTTGGCTCGGCGGAAGTAGAGCTGGATGTCGTACTCGAGGGTGAACCCGACACCGCCGAAGACCTGCTGTGCCATCGCGGTGATGTCGCGGTAGACCCTGCCGCTGAAGAGCTTGGCCATGGGCGCGAGCCGGGAGACGTCATTTCCGACGGACTGCGCCCAGGCAGCTTCGTAGACGAGGACCTTGCCTCCGTCGAGTTCGGTCTTGGCATCGGCAAGGTAGTGGGAGATCGATTGGAACTGGGCTAGGGCCTTGCCGAACTGCTCTCGGTCCATGGCGTACTGCGCGGTGATCTCGAGCGCGAAGTCTGCGCCGCCCATTGCCTGGGCGGACGCCAGGATGACCGCCCTGTGCATCACCGCCTCCCAGGTGGCCCACCCGCTTCCGGGGGTGCCGAGGCGGCTTTCGGCGGGGATCCGGACATCGTTGAAATCGACCCGGTACTGGGTGTCCGACGAGATCGACATGCGCTGATCGAGCGTCACCCCGGCCGTGTCGGTCGGAACCAGGAACAGGTCGATCCCGGTTTCGGCGGGGGCGGGGGGGGGCGGCACCCGACGTTGGTGGGGGGGCCCCCCGGAGCAGACAAGGCTCATGTTAACCTTCAGGGCACAGGTGCGGGCCAGCACCAGCAGTTGGTCGGCGGCACCGGCGAAGTAGACATGCATCTTGGAACCGTTGAGCACGAGGTCGCGGCCCTCGGCTGCGGCGCTGAGTTGCACACCCCTCGGTGAGTACCCGCTCTCGGGTTCGAGCCAGGCGGGCGTCACGATCGTTTCGCCAGAAGCGATGCTGGCCAACAGCGAAGCGTGCTGCTCGCCGCATCCCGACTCGACTATCGCCCCGGCTGACAAGACGCAACTGACAAAATGGGGAACCGGTGCCAGCGAACGCCCCAGTTCCTCATAGAGCACCACACCTTCCAGCAGACCCATGCCCGACCCGCCGTACTCCTCGGGCAGCATCAGGCCGCAGATTCCCAGCTCGCCGAACTGCTCCCACAGTTCGCGGGCAACTCCGTCGGGGTCGTCCTCGAGTTCGCGCACCGTGTCGATCGGTGACAGCTGCGCACAGACGCCGCGCACCATCTCGCGCAGCATCTCCTGCTCTTCTGTGAAGTCAAGGTCCAGCATCAGGGTTTCCAATCTTCGCTTCTTCGTGTCCACGGGTTGTCGGTTCCGTCGGTGGGAAGTGCGACACGTGCCGTGCAGGTGCAGCAGAGCCGATCGCCCGCAGTCACCGATATGTCGACGCTGGCCCATCCGCAGCCAGATTCGTCGATCTCGGTGCCGCTCACCGTTCCGGCGAAGACCATATGGTCGCCGGGAAACACCGAATCGCGTATGCGGAAGGTCAGCCGACCGATGCGACCTTTGGGGCCGGTCCAGTCGGTGATGTAACGCTCGAACCAGGCGGCCAGGTTGGGGGTGTTCAAGAAGATGTCGGCTGTGCCGTTACGTTCGGTGGCGAACTTGTGGTCGTGATGCATGGGCCGCCAATCGCGGCTCGCCAACGCACCCAGCACGACCGTGGTCGCGCTGACATCGTAGCCGAGAGGCGGCAGCACGGTCCCAGCCGACACTTGATCGAGCACGATCTTGTCTGTGCCTGTGTTGTCCATGGCTGCGCTGGATGTGGCAGGGCTGCCTGTGGCTGCGCTGGTTTGTGGGTTCATGAGTTCACCTCAGTGGAACGTCTGTAACCAAAACCGGTGTACGACTCGACTCCGACCAGGTCTCCGTTCTGATTGTGGTACTCCACGTCGATCACCCAGAAACGGCCGGTGCCGAGTTTCGTAGTCTTGACGTCGCTGATGGAGCGAAGCACCTGATGGTGGCTGATCACATCGCCGGGCCGCACGGGTTCATAGCCGATCAGAGTGTTGTCGCTCATGATCGCCTCAGGCAGGCCAAGTCGTTCCTTCAGGTCGAAGTGGGTCTTGAGGGCGACCTGCTCGCCGGTCGCACCGGGTGCCCAGCGGTGTGGCCGCATCCACAGCGAGAGGGTCGACACGGGCAGGGTCATGCCGCCCGTCAACTGCTCGGCAACTTCGAAGTCCCAGTACAGGGGGTTGCCGTTCTCCGTGGCCGCCAAGGTGTTGTAGGAGTAGCCCATCTCGACCGGAAAGGTCGCCGTCTCGTGGTACTGGGCCTTGCCGATGAGCGCGCGGACGTCTTCAGGCAGATCTGCGGCGGGGGCGGGTTCAGTCACGCGACTGCTCCTCGGGCGATGAGTTCGGAGATGGATGTGTCGTCGTATCCGGCGCCTGCGAGCAGCTCTGCCGTGTCGGTAACAGCGGCGTCGCGCAGCCGGTAGGCGCCGTCTGGTCTGGTGGTCCCGGCCCATACCGCACCGGTCTGTCGAAACCTTCCCTCGCCGGCATGGTCGGCATCGACGACCAGGCCGCGGGCCGCGTACTGCTCATCGTCGACCGCCTCGGCCACGGTGTTGACCGAAGCCACACAACAGTCGGTAGGTCCCAGTTGCTCCGCCCATTGCTCTCGGGTCTTGGTGGCCAGCACCGCGGAGATCGCAGCCCGGATCTCGTCCTGGCGGTCGTCGTCGGTCTGGTGGTCGATGTAGCGCTGCAGACCGAGCTGCACGCAGAGGTTGTGCCAGAACTGGGGTTCGATCGCACCGATCGAGAGAAAGCGGCCGTCGCCGCAGGCATAGACATCGTAGCAGGCGTAGCGTCCGGTCAGGATGTAATGACCCGGGCCGGGTTCGGTGCCGGTGGCGAGGAACTCGTCGGCATACAGCGACATCAGGCCGAAGGCACCGTCGGCGATCGAGACGTCGAGGTATTCGCCCACCCGGGTCTTGGGGCGTCGCAATAGAGCGGCCATGATCGCCATCACGGCGTGCATTCCCCCGGCGGCGATGTCGGCCACGGTGGCACCGGGCAGCGGTGGTGATCCGTCCGCACGGCGCCCGCTGCAGTCCAAGTAGCCGGACAACCCCAGATAGTTGATGTCGTGACCGGCCCAGTCGCGGCGTGGGCCGTTCTGGCCGAAACCGCTGGTCGAGCAGTAGATGATCCCCTCATTGACCGCCCTCACGTCGTCGTAGCCGATACCGAGGCGATCCACTGTGCCGGGCCGGAAACTCTCGAGCACGACGTCGGCACCCTTGACCAGAGCTACAAAGGCCGCGCGTCCATCGTCGGACTTCAGATCCAACAGAGCCCGTTTCATCAGACGATGCCCCGAGTAGGCATAGTGCGGAGGCACGATCTGGGCTGCTTGTCTGCTCGGGACCGGTCCCAGTTTGATGACTTCGGCGCCGTAGTCCGAGAGGATGCGCGAGGCGCGCGCTGCGGGCCCGACCGACGCAAAGTCGAGGACACGCACGCCGTCGAGCGCCCCGACGGCAGTCACCGCGCGGCCCTGGCCGGGTATCGGGGGATGCCAGCGTCTCGGGGGATGCCAAGGTCACGGCTCACACCAGCGTCTCGGGGCATACCAGGGTCTGGGGGCATCTCAGAAGTTCTTGGGGAGCCCGAGGCCGCGGCGGGCGATGATGTTCTTCTGTATCTCCGAGGAACCGCCGCCGATCGTGTCGATCACGGTGTAGCGGTAGGTCGACTCGGAGCGCCCCTTCATGGGCGCGTCGTCAGTCTTGACGCGCAGCTGTGCGCCGGGTCCGGCAATGTCCATTGCGGCGTCGGCCAACCGCTTGGAGAGCTCGGTAGCGAAGAGCTTGTACTCCGATGCCTCCACGGTCGGGGGCTGGAAACCCTCTTTCCCGGCGCGCACGCCCTGCTCAACCTTGACTGCCTCGGCAACGAACTTCAGCCCCATCACCCGTGCCACTTCGGCGTCGGTATGGAGCTGGGCCAGGCGCGCACGGACCCGCGGGTCGTCGCGCAGCGGCTCTCCGTCGCGTTCGGCGGTCTTGACATAGTCGGTCAACACGTCGAGGCGCTGTTGGATCGGCGACATCGTGAACATGGTGAAGCGTTCGAGGTCGAGGGCCTGACTGATGTAGCGGAATCCGTGGTTGACCTGGCCGACGACGTAGTCGTCGCTCACGAAGACGTCGTCGAAGAACACTTCGTTGGTCCGTTCGTCGCCCATAGTGTGGATCGCGGTGATGCTGATACCCTCCTGGTCGAGCGGCACGAGCATCAAGGTGATCCCCATGTGCTTGTTGTCGGGGTCGGTGCGGGCGCCGACCCAGTACCACTCGGCGAAATGCGCGGAGGTCGTCCAGGTCTTCTGACCGTTGAGCAGCCAACCGTGCGCGCCGGCGTCGCTGGTCACCCGCTCGGCTCTGAGCCTCATCGCCGCTGCGTCGGAGCCTGCGTCGGGTTCGGAATAGCCGACCGCGAACTCAACGTCGTTCTCGAGGATTTGGGGCAGAAACTCCTGCTTGAGACGGTCTGAGCCGTGCGCGATCAGGGTCTTGCCGATGATCCCGACGCCCTTGCCGATCTGTGGCCCCCCTCGACCTGCCAGCTGTTCGTTGAGGATGTACTCGTAGACGCCCTCGCCGTCGGCGCCTCCGTACTCCTTGGGCCAGGTGATCCCGAGCCAGCCCTTGCGCCCGAGCTTCTTCATGAAGGCGCGGCGCTTGGGGGTGTCGACGATCTGGGCCATGTTCTCGCGGCTCACGTCGAACACCTCAGGATCATCGTTGGCATCGAGGAACTCGGTCACCTCTGCTGCGAAGGCCCTCTGTTCGGGCGTGAACTCAAAGTCCATGACTCAGAGGCCGAGCGGATCGGTCCCGCACACGGATGTGACAGAACGAGGCCGTGGCCCGAGCGGCCCGCCCGTGGCCCGAGCGGCCCCGTGAGCGCAGCGAACAAGAGCGGGAAGTGGAGCGCAGCGAACAAGAGCGGGAAGTGGAGCGCAGCGAACAAGAGCGGGAAGTGGAGCGCAGCGAACAAGAGCGGGAAGTGGAGCGCAGCGAACAAGAGC